>JBJXGP010000028.1:0-2828 GCA_046160425.1 Planctomycetaceae bacterium | reverse complement strand
AGTAGCCGCGCCCTTGATGAAGCCGACAAATTTGCCGAAGAGCCCGCTCTCCGCCCGGGCAATCGCCAGCGACTTTTTGCGATCAAGTACTTTCAGCCGGTCATTGCAAGCAGTGGCCTGGATTTCGAGCGTTTCAATGGCTTCTTCGCGGGTCAGGGCGACGTTTTCAGCTTTGGCCTGGATCAACGCCTCGAGATTGGAAATCGCCAGGTCCGCAACCTGGCCCTTCAGGACCGCGTTGCGGAATTCAAACATCGCCAACTGCACCTGACCGACGGCGGCGCGCTCCGCGAACCCCAGTTCCTCGAGGGCTTGTGAGTCGAGAAGAAAACTCTGAAGATCGGGGCTACCGGCGCATTCACCGTTGCACCCGGCCTCGATAATGTCGTCATCGGGATCGTTGACGCCAAGCGTTAACTGTACTCCGTCGCCGTCATTGTCCTGCAAATCGTTGTCCGCGGTGTCGTCGACTGACGGAAGTCCAAAGATTTCAATCAGTTTATTGGTCGCCCCCACGTCGGACTCACGGAGCTGGTCTTCAAAATCCGTGAACGAAGTTTCGTTTCCACGCAGGCGGTTTAGCCCCAGGTTAGCACGTTGGAGAATGCCCCGAGCGTTCCTGATCGCCTCCACGGCCGCGTCACGAACAATGCCATAATGAGACTTGCCCGAGCTAGCGCCGCCTTCAAGGAAATTCAGCAACTGGCCCGGCTGAATGATCCGGAACGGCACGACGTTGGAAACCAAACCAAGGGGATTCAGGCCCGCGCCTGCTGCATCTACCCGTTCTTGCATCTCCTTGACCGCCGACGCGAGTATGCGCACCTCGTCAACCCGCTCGCGATGAACAGACTCGACTTCGTCGACCGCGCCGGCTTCGGGAACGGGAAGGAGGTGATTCAGGGCCGCCCAATCCAGATACGCCCCGACGCCCCCGCGCCGGCCCCAATCCGCGATTCCCCAACCACGCGCCACATCCGAATCGACCAGTCGCGTGTCAACGTCCTCACGGTATTCCTGACGAAAAGTCAGATCGACGATGCGATTGACCGTTCGTGCCCGCGCTGCCATAGCCGCCGCCATGCTCCGCACGGATTGAAATCCGACATGGTGCATCGTGCCGAGGTCATCGACGATGTCCTCGCAATCCATTTGCACGCACGAGGCACTTCCCGCGGGCACATGTTGCGACTCGATAAATCGTCGTGCAAAGTCCGGCGAAACGGGCATTTCCTGCCGGGCACCAAACGTATTCAAATACTGTTTGGAGGCCGTTAAGAAATACCCAAATGCATCGCCGTGTCCCTGGGGAAATACCTCGGAAGCCGTGGCGTTGCTCGGGGTGTTGCTCAATCCATAGTTCGATCGATATGCGATCGAATCGAGCGCGTTCTCGGCATTTGGACGCAGCCGGTTGTAAATCGCCGCCCGATGCTCGGCCATACCAAATAGTGGATAATTGCCGTTGATGTTGTTCGGCGGGTCATCGCTTAGGGGCAGATTGGACGAAACAGGCAAGGCGATCTCGCGCCCTCGCAAAAGGGCTAGTTCCTCATCCAAGAGGGACTGAACCGCGGGCAGTCCACGAAACGCGAACATCCCCGGAACCTGTTCTAGTGAAATCATGTCGTCCAAGGTTCCTACGCCGACGGTCGGATCCAATGCGTCCGAAAAGGCTTCATTGCCCAACAGCATTTCAAACGCAAAGAGCTGTTCGAGGGCGACTTGGGCTCGGTCCACAGGAAGACAAGACGGATCCCGGGTCACCATCCGAAGTCGCTCCGCCGGGTCGCGCACGTCGCCGGTGCCGGGTGGCGGCGCGCAAGTTCCCTCAGGGCAATCGACCGGCGAGTTGCAGATCAAACCGTTTCGCGATCCCTCCAGGCAAACTCCACCGCCCGGCGTTTGGCCGGTGCCTGGCTTCCAAGGACGTCCGTAGAGTTGGATCATGGTGCCGAACTTTGTCGGGCTGACGGGACGGTCGCGATTTTCACGGAATACTTCCGTCGCTCGCTCGGCGGGATTGAAGATGTCGTTCATGATGTCGAGAAAGTCGCACTCTTCCGGAACGCCGTTGCCATTGCAGTCGGCGCTTGTGCCCATTCGTATGTCGCACTCGTCCGGAATGGAATTGCCGTTGCAATCGGGATCGCACGAATCCGGAACAAGATTCTGGTTGCAATCGGATCCCACCGTAACTGTCCCAATCGTGAAGGCGGCGTCGAAATGATTGCCTCCCACCACATCCAACGTCCGGTTGCCTGTCAGCGCGTCCATCGGCCACAGCGCTACCAAGCCCGTTGAATCAGACGGCATAGAAAGAAACATCGAATCCAGGATTTCCTCGGCCGTGCGAACCCGATTCCAGATTCGCATGTCGGCCACGAATCCATCAAATGGCCGATCAAAGAAGTCCGGGAGAACAAAATTGCCTTCGCCCCGTCCCAATAGTAAGCGCCCGAACGTTCCTCCGGCCGGCAGCCCAGACACCGACGCGCTCATGGGAGCTCGATCATTGATGAGAATTGAGTACTCAACCATCGACGGGGAGACGATCGTGCGCGTCAGCGCTATGTGATACCAGAGTCCGGCGTGTAGGTTCGTGTCAAAAAGCACGGCTGCGTCGGACAAATCCGCCCGCTCGTGAAGCACCCGCAAGTCTCCTCCCCCATCGACGTCAATGGCATACAAGAGATTGTTGGATAGACTTTCGGTAAAACCCGCGTCTCGTTCCCCAAATGTGATAATCGATTGGGTGGGACCAAGCCGATTCAGATAGATCCACGTTTCGATAGTGAGCGCTTCAGTAATCCTCAATGCGGAAGTTG
>JBJXGP010000027.1:0-15827 GCA_046160425.1 Planctomycetaceae bacterium | reverse complement strand
TCAAAAGAATAGGGCTGGAAAATGTAAAACACGCTGAATCCTTGAAAAGCAGATTGGGGGTGTTAAGCACACAGATTCAAATCCATTCGACACTCATTCGAAAGCTTGAAGCTGCGCTAATTGGATTAGACCGCGCCGGCGTGATAAACACAGCCTCAGGGGCACGCATTCAACTGAGGTCAATCAACGAAAGACTTGCGGAGATTAAGAAGTCGCTGGAAGAGATTTCTGTAGCTGTATTGCGGAACGCAAAAATAGTTGGGGCAACTGTTACACGGACGTTTCTCCGACCTTCTGAATTCGCTGATTTTGACACCGTGATTGTCGATGAAGCCTCCATGATTCTGCTGCCTGCGGTCTTTCAGATCGCAGGACTCGCTAAAGAAAGCGTAATCATAGCAGGCGATTTTCAGCAATTACCTCCAATCGTACAGACCAATGAAAAGGCGATACATGACATCCTCGCCCATGACGTTTTTCGGAACGCTGGAATCTCCCTTGAAACAGTCGACAATCCGAAGTTTTCGAATCTCGTAATGCTCGATGAACAGTTTCGGATGGATGATTCAATCTGTGCGATCATCTCCAAGGTGTTCTATAAGAATGAGTTGACGTCGCACCCTGACAGAAAGAAATACGCGGGCAACTTCATTGAACCCTTTCTAAATAATCGTCTCACCATCATCGACACTTCATCCATTTGGCCTTTTACGACAAGAGACCCGTTTAATTCTCATTGCAACCTCATGCACGCATTGGCGATAAGGAACTTGATCCACGAACTTGCTAAGGAAAACCGTCATTTACAGCCGAATGGACAAGCAAGAATCGGGGTATGTGCGCCTTATGCCGCACAGGCGAAACTGATGTCAGCAGTCTTGAAGGCAAACGGTTTTGATAAAACGTCGATACGCACCAGCACGGTTCATGGTTTTCAAGGTGATGAACGAGAAATAATAATTCTGGACTTGGTAGATAGCGTCGGCGAACGAAATGCAGGAATCCTTCTTCAGGCGAACGAGCTCGGCGATAGTGGTGCAAAGCTCTTTAATGTTGCCTAGAGCCGAGCTAGAGAGGCATTAATCGTTGTCGGTAATCTTACTTTTTTGGATGCCAAATTGCCGAGCAACGCAATCTTGCGCGGATTGATGTGCGATATTCAGAATGCCGGGGATATCAGAAACGTGCGGGAGATATTGGCGCTCCGACCGATCCTCAATGACCTTGCTCGATTTGGCAACGTGCAAGAACTCGATGCAGAGAGTCTTCGCACCGGCCTATTCCGCGAACGCGATTTCGAAAAACTGTGTTGTTTTGACATGGATTCCGCAGAAAAATCGATCGTTATATATTCTGGATTCATAACTCCAGAGCGATGTGCGGCGTTGGGTGATTTGTTCCGAAGAAAAATTGAACTTGGCGTGAAAATTCGTTGCATAACTCGTCCACCGGACCGAAACGGCTCGATTCCTCAGGAATTGGGAGAAGAGGCCCTTCGAGCAATTGAGAACATCGGCGTGGTCATTGATTTGAGAAATGAAATTCACGAAAAAGTCGTGACCATCGATAACCGTATTGTGTGGTTCGGTTCTCTGAACCCATTATCTCATTCATCGAGAACATCAGAATTAATGGCGCGTATCAACGATACGGGTGTTGCAGCACATCTTGTAAATATTCTTGCGGTAAGGCCAATCCCTTCCGATAATATTGAACGCATGCTCGGAATAGCACGAGAAAACCCGACATGCCCCAATTGTCAATCATGGACCGTTTATTGTCGCGGTAGATTCGGTCCATTTTTTGCGTGCTCAAAACGCTGCGGTTGGAGACAAAGTGTCGATTCACCCTATAGGCGAAATTAAGTGCAGCAAGCCGCCGGCTCGGGTGCTCAATTTCGTGTACAGGCCGAAGTCAACGTTCTCGGTGATCCCACGGACTGAACCGTCGCTGAGCGGCTTGATTCCTGCCGCATCCCTCTCGTTTGCGTTCTTGAGCGAACCGCATTAGCATAAATATCCATCGCTCTCTGATCTTCGACATCGAGCTACCACTTCGATGCCGCGAAGTTGAATACCACGACCGATCATCACCAGAAGGATACACAACAGGAGCATCAATCATGGACACGCCAATGAACTTCGCAACGAAATGTCTGCACGCCGGTCAGGTTCCCGACCCGACGACCAATTCGCGAGCCGTGCCGCTCTATCAGACGACGTCGTACGTCTTCAACAGTACCGAACACGCCGCCCGGTTGTTCGGCTTGCAGGAGTTCGGGAACATCTACACCCGGCTGATGAACCCCACGACCGACGTCCTCGAAAAACGACTCGCCCAACTCGAAGGGGGGAGCGGAGCACTCGGCGTCGCGTCAGGGCAAGCGGCCGAATCGCTGGCGATTCTGAACATCTGCCAGGCGGGACAAAATATCGTCTCGTCGTCAAGTTTGTACGGCGGGACGTACAACCTGTTCCATTACACGTTCCCAAAGTTCGGCATCGGCGTGAAATTCGTCGAGCAGAGCGATCCCGAGAACTTTCGTAAGGCGATCGATGACAAGACCCGCTGCTTGTACGTCGAAACGATCGGCAACCCGCGCTGCGACGTTCCCGATTTCGACGCCCTCAGCGCGATTGCTCATGAAAAGGGTATCCCGCTGATCGTCGACAATACACTCGCATCACCCGCGCTCTGCCGGCCGTTCGAACATGGGGCCGACGTTGTCGTGCATTCGTGTACCAAGTTCATCGGCGGTCATGGAACGTCGATCGGCGGGGCGATCATCGAAAAGGGAGACTTCCCCTGGAACAACGGCAAGTTCCCGGAAATGACCGAACCCGATCCGAGTTATCACGGTTTGAAATTCTGGGACGCCCTCGGCGCGATGCACATCGCCTACATCATCAAATGCCGCGTGCAGGGACTGCGCGATCTCGGGCCGGCGATGAGCCCGTTCAATGCATTTCTATTCCTGCAAGGGTTGGAAACGCTGCATCTGCGGATGCAGCGGCACAGCGAAAACGCCCTCGCCGTCGCTCATTTTCTCAAGTCGCATCCGAAGGTCTCGTGGGTCAATTACACCGGACTGGAAGAGCATCCGAGTTACAAGCTCGGCAAGAAGTACCTCCCCAATGGCAGCGGAGCAATCTTCGGCTTCGGCATCAAGGGGGCGACGTCGACGCAGCAGCGCGAAAACGGCATCAAGCTGATCAACAACGTGAAGCTCTTCTCGCACCTCGCGAACGTCGGCGACAGCAAATCGCTGATCATCCATCCCAACAGCACGACGCATCAGCAGTTGTCCGAAGAAGAACAGCGATCGACCGGCGTGACCCCCGACTTCGTCCGGCTTTCGATCGGGACGGAAGACGTGAAAGACATTATCGGCGACCTGAAACAGGCGCTCGAGGCGGTGTGACGGCACTGAATCGTTTTGAAGTAACGGATCGATTTTCATTTACCTGGTGAAGATACCCCAGTCGTGACAGGAGACCTATCGATGTTAAGCAGATATCGCTGGTTACTGGCAATTGTTGCTTTATTTGCTGGAATGGCTCGCATTCATGCCGCGGATGAACCTGCGTCCGACGATGAAGTCGAGCAAAAATATGCGGTGACCGTCTATAAGTGGGACGGGAAGGCGTGGCAGAAACAACTCGATCGAGCATTCCAGACGACCAATCCGCTCAAAGCATTACGGTATGCGACGCAGGTTAAGATCGTGCGCGGCTGGCATGCCAACACCGATGCAACCTATGACGTCTCGCGGATCAAGTATTGGATTTATCCGAAAGACAACGACGGCAAGAGCGGTTTCTGGATCCATGTGAAAGATCAGACGTGGGGTGAGATGAAAGACAACGAAGTCTATGCTTTGTTCACAGAGATTGCCCATACCAGCGAGTACGTGGAACTCTATGATGCCAACCGCACGATGTCCGTGCGTCTGTATGCGACCGAAGCGAAATGGAAAACCGACGATCAGGAAAACTGGTCACTGCTGCCGTTTATCATCGAACCGCAAGGACATGCGGCGAACGAAGCCCTGCTCCCTGATCTGGCGGCGATTCCACCGGCGACTCCGGAACTCGTCATACCAGACGAACTGAAAGAGAAAAAAGCAGACGAATGAACACAGATCGCACTTCGCATTTTCGTACTTCAACTTCGTCGATTCCAGCTACTCATTCTTCATGACGTCACGATCATTCAGGGGGGATTCCCATGCGACTTCAATTGTTTGTACTCGGCACGATTTCAATCTCGGTCTGCCTGTTCGCGGCATCGACCTTTGCGCAGAAACAATCGGTCGACGATCTCGCCAAGGAATACAACAAGCAGGTCGAACCGCTTCAGGAAGAGATCGATTCCTTGCGTAAAATGCTCGACAATGCCGAGCTGACCCTCGACGAGAAAAAAGGGCTCATCGACCAGCAGACCGAACTGCAGAAGAAAGCCGATGAACTATGGAACAACAGCCAATCGGCGATCGACGGGGCATTCCGCCAGAAGCGAGACGACATCGTCAATTTCAACGATGAAACCAAGTCTTTGCAGTTCGAATCGGCCGTGGTCGGATCGAAGATGGATGTGCTCAACAACATCGTCAAGTACCCCAACAAAAGCGACTTCGACAAGAATCTCCCCGAAATGAGCAAGGCTTGGCAGCAGCAGTACGGAGAACGTCTGAAACCCTTCGGCGAAGAATTCGCCAAACAGAAAGAAGAAATTTTCAAGCGCGTGCAGGAAACATACGGCATCGACATGCGCAAGGACGGCTACGACCGCATCGGGACATCCAACCCGTATGACAACAAAGCCTATTACAAGTATTACAATAAGGATGGCAAGCCGACGTGGGTCCAATGGCAGAACGATGCCGACGGCTGGAAGAAATATCAGGAAGACGTCGAAGCGATTCGCCGACGCAAACTCGACGACCGCAAGAACCTGAAAAAGGACTCAAAATTACTGAAAGAATTGAACAATCTGTTTTTTGACGCCCGCGATAACACGAACGTACGCATCGCCTCGCTGGGGGATGACATTCGCGGATTCAAGGTTCCTGGTGAATTCAATATTCTTGGAGTCTGGAACTACGTCGATACCCTCCGAGGCGATCAGGCGACCTTCGAGTTTTTTGAAGGAGGAGCATTAACGATCACGCTGGCCAGCGGATCCGTTCAAGATCAGGCAAAGTGGTGGGAGACGGGGGAAAATTCTTTCCGCGTCTCATGGAACGGCGAAAGCAATTTTGAGGATTTCACGATCAATGGTGATACGGTCGCGAGCGATCGTGCTGAACTCACCCGACCGTAGCGATCTCGCGAATTCACCTGCGATACAATCACAACACACCCTTCGTCGACGGGATACCCGTCTGACGCGGGTCGATTGTAACCGCTTGTCGCAGCGCGCGGGCGGCTCCTTTGAACATCGCTTCTGAAATGTGATGGCTGTTGTGGCCGTGGTGTTGGATGAAATGCAGATTCATCAGCGCGTTCGACGCGACCGCCTGCCAGAATTCCTGCACGAGCTGGGTGTCGAACTCGCCGATCTTTTCGGTCGGGAACGACGCCTGATAGACGAAGACCGCCCGGCCGCTCAGGTCGAGAGCGGTTGTGACCAGCGTCTCTTCCATCGGCAGGATCATCGAGCCGTAGCGCGTGATTCCCTTTTTGTCGCCGATCGCTTCCAGAATCGCCTTGCCGAGACAGATGCCGACGTCTTCGACGGTGTGATGGTGATCGACGTTGAGATCCCCTTGGGCGTCAATCGTGAGGTCGAACAAGCCATGCTTGGCGAACAGCGTGAGCATGTGATCGAAAAAACCGATGCCGGTGCCGATCTGCGATTGGCCGGTCCCATCGAGATTGAGCGTCAGCGAGATGTTCGTCTCGCCGGTGGTTCGTTTCAGTGTCGCCGTTCGCGGCATGACAGTACTCCCGTGGGAAATTGTAATTTCGATGATGTATTCGTTGGAGTACAGGCTTTAGCCTGCGCCGGACAGCCTAAAGGCTGGACTCCAACATGTCCCATTCAAACGATTCCGCGTAAGGCGGTGAGCAGGCCGTCGAGTTCGGCGTCGGTGCCGATGGTGATCCGCAAGCCGTCGAACAATCCGCCGGCGGCATAGGAAACATCGGGAAATTTCATGTAACGAATGAGGATTTTTCGCTGTTTCAACGCTTCGTAAATTTCCCGATGTCCACCGGACTTACGGGTGGTCCAGATAAAATTGGCCTGACTCGGGGCCACGTCGAAGCCGAGGCCGACGAGCGCCTCGGTGAGCCGTTTTCGCGAAGCTTGTATCTTGCGGGCGTTGTTCCGCATCCACTCCTGATCCTGAATCGCCGCCGTCGCCGCCACGAGGGACAGCGTATCGCAGTTGTAACTGTCCTTCACTTTTCTCATTTCGGCGATCAGTTCGGGATGGGCCACGGCATATCCGAAGCGGAGGCCCGCCAAACTGTAAGACTTGCTGAACGTATGGGTGATGACGATCCGAGAGCCATCTTCTCCCCTCAGCAATTCTCCCCGATCGGGAACTTCGGCAAAGTCGCCGTATGCCTCATCGATGACCAGCACGCCGCGGGGCGGGACGAGTGCCGTCAATTCCGCATGAGTCCAGAACGTGCCGGAAGGAGAATTCGGATTGGGAACGAGGACCAGTTTGCTCTGCTCGACGATCTCGCGTGTTTTCGCATCATCCCACGACCAGTCAGCCCGCAACGGAAATCGCTTGTGCTTCGCCCCCTGCAAGTCGGCCAGCGTTTCGTACAAGATATAACTGGGATAAGGGGACGCCACGAGTTCGCCGGGATTGACGAACGTCCGCAGCAGGATCGTCAGGTTTTCATCGCTGCCGTTGGCGGGGAGAATCCACTCGGGATCGACCTGATGCAGTTCGGCGGCGGCCTGCCGAAATTTCGTGCCGAGCGGATCGGGATAAATATTCAACCGCCCATGAATCGCCTGTTCCAAAGCCTCGATCACCCGCGGCGAGGGGGGATACGGATTTTCGTTGGTATTGAGCTTGATCCAGCCGCTCTCTTGCGGTTGTTCACCGGGCATGTAACCGGCGATACGAGCGACATCGGGCCTGGCAAGGTTCATATTCGCGGAACTTCTGATTGTTGTTGTGTGAGGAGAGAATTCAGAAAAATAGCATCAACGAGCAACGATGACTGAGGATGATTCTCCGCCGTGGGATCGCTTACGTCAATTGAGAACTCGATTTTCGAGACGAATTCGCGTTGATGGAAGGGGAGGATCACCTACAATGAATGGACGGCCGGATCTCAGCCGAGGTTCGCCGCCGTTTGCGGAAAGATAGATTCGCCATGATCGATCAAAACGTTGCCACATCGTCCGACTTCGTTGAACGACTGCACGAAGTCGCCATTCTGATGATGACGGTTCTGGCGGCCATCATTTACGGCGTGATTCACGACCAGATCACTGTTCGCATCTGTCTCGAGTACTTCACGATGTTTCACGATCTTCCATTCGAGTCCGATTCGCCGACGGTCATCGCTCTCCTCATGGGGATTCTTGCGACATGGTGGGTCGGTTTACCATTGGGAGTCGGGTTGATGCTGGCCTCGCGCGCCGGGTCGCTGCCGAAACGTTCCGCGATGAGTCTGATTCGGCCGCTCGCCGTATTATTGGTGCTGATGGGAATCGGCACCGTCATCGCGGGGTTCGCGGGATACCATTTCGCATCGACGGGTCAGGTCGTGCCGCCAGGAGACTTTGCGCAGATCATTCTGAAGTCGAGGCACCCGGTCTTCGTTGCTGACTACTGGGCTCACAACGCCAGTTACCTCGGCGGAGTCATCGGTGGATTGGGATTGATCTTCTGGGTCGTGTGGTCGCGTTATCGACAAGTTCAGCGATAGTCGATAGTTAGCCGATCCCTCATGAGAGCGTCGGAACCTCGCTGACCGATGAAAGACACACTGGCGGACCAGCCGCCAGTGCCACCCGACGAATTCACTCAGGCCACTCACCTCGAAAAACTTCGTCGGCGGGGCCGGTCAGCCAGACGGTTTCGTCCATCGTCCATCCGACAGACAAGTCACCCCCGTCCATGTGACACAGCGCACCTCGTGAGAATCGTCCGGCGAGTACACCGGCGACAACGACGGCGCAGGCTCCGGTCCCACATGCCAGCGTGACACCGCTCCCGCGCTCCCAAACGCGGATGCGACACTCATTGGCGGAAATTCGCTCGACGAATTCGACGTTCGTACGTTGAGGAAACGCCGGATGATGCTCGATCAGCGGACCCCAATGCCGGACGTCCTCGTCCGTCCAATGTTCGGCGAAGATCACGCAATGCGGGTTCCCCATCGAAATCGCCGAGACGGTAAACCGTCGGCCCTCCACGGTCAGTGAGGTCTCGATCGGTGGATTCCCCAATAACATGGTAGGAATGTCCTCTGCACGTAAAATTGGCATCCCCATTTCGACCGACACGCCGATCACGTAATCAGGCTCTTCGACATCAAAACAAATACGGTTCGTCAGAATTCCCCGCTTCGTCTCGATGCGGATGTTCTTCTCTCCAACTCGCCCCTGCTCGAACAGATACCGGGCGACACAGCGGATGCCATTGCCGCACATCTCAGCTTCGGATCCATCAGCGTTCCACATCCTCATGCGGGCGTCGGCGACAGTTGAAGGTTCGATGAAGATCAATCCATCGGCACCGACGCCAAAGTGTCGATTGCTGATGGCAACCGACAACCGGGCGGGGTCAGTCGGCGCGGGTTGATCGAACAGGTCGACGAAGACATAATCGTTGCCCGCACCCTCCATTTTGATGAATCTCATCGGTTTCCTTTCCGCGATGCATCGATTAGGTGACACGATTATATTCGATCAGGTCGGATTCCAGCCGCGAAAAATGGCCCGACGGAGTGGATTTTCTCGACTGGTGAACGGTTCCTCATCGACGGGAGCTTCAAGGGCCACCGCCATCATGTTGAACTTGGCATCGATCTCATCGGCAAAATGGACCAATAGCGCCTCCGGAGAATGCGGAGCGATCGGCGAACCCCACTCGGGGAGATTCTGATGCGAGACGATGATATGTTCCAGCCTCAGCATCATTTCAGCATCGAGGTCGGGGATCGCGCGGGCATGTTCGCGGATGATGTCGCGACCGAGCAGGACGTGGCCGATCAGCCTCCCTTGGGGAGAATACCCTGTGATTTGCGGCTGATAGTCGAGTTCCAGCGTCTTGCCGATGTCGTGCAGGATCGCCCCGGCGATGACCAGTGATTTCGATAAGGGAGGCTGCATCTGCCGGTAGTAGTCGGCATATTTATGTGCGAAGTACACGCATGTTTTCGTGACCGAGAGGACGTGCTCGAGATACCCGCCCGTATAGGTGTGATGATTGCGCGTCGCCGCGGGTATCCGCTGAATCAAATCGGCATGTTCGCGCAACACATCCAGCGTTAATGTTCTGAGCGGGATATCGGTGATATTCTCCTGAGCGATCTGCACGAGTTCCTTGTACATTTGCGGAATGTCGAACCGGCTCGCCGGGAAGAAATCGAACGGAGAGAAACCGTCGTCGGCATCCGCATCGGTGATGTCGCGAATCTTGTCGAGTTCCAACTGGGGGCCAAATTGTGTTTCGCAATACTTGGCGCGTACCTTGTAGAACTGTCCCGGTTTCCAATGCTGTTCGCAGTCGGCAAACCAGGCCGTATCGTGCCAGATCATCACCGCGACCGTGCGAGCGGCATCGCGAAACTGCAAGCGGAAATAGGGCTTGCCATCGCGGGTGCTCGCCCGGTCCTTTTGAGAGAGGAGCACAAAACAGTCGGCGAATTCACCCGGTTCGAGTTCGTTCAGTTTTTTCAACAGAATGTCGTGGCCCATCGCAGCCCCTTTCTGTAGTCACAAGCCAATGTACATACGATCTCAGCGTACTCTGACCGGGCGGACTTTTGCAAGTTCACGCGGCGAAAATCGGCGGCGGTCTTCACGATTCAACATCGCCTTTCCAGCGAGGGATTGAAGCGAAAAGGGAGGCACACGGATGGTGAATTCCCGCTCACTTTGCAAAACTCCCCTCCTTTTTCAACGGGGCAGTTGCTATAATTCCTCCTGAACGGAATAATCACCCGCTTATTCCCTGCCAACTTGGAATATCTCGGGTTGAAACAGCAAAACGCATTTCGGATTCCATCGAAAACAGCACGATAATGCGTCACTGAAGATTTCTGGCGCATTGACAAAATCGAACAGCAAAACTTTGAGGAGATCAGACGAACATGACTGTCCAACTGACTGAAAGAGCGGTGAGCGAAATCAAACGCGTGATTACCGATCAGAAAATGCCGGAGGGAACTTTGCTTCGCGTCGGAGTCGTCGGCGGAGGTTGCAGCGGTTTCCAGTACAGCCTCGGGTTCGATCAGAAGGTCGATGAAACCAAGGATCTGGTCGTTGAACAGCACGGGATCCAGGTCGCCGTCGACAAGCGGAGCGGCTTGTACCTCGATGGGACCACGATCGACTTCTACGAAGGTCTCGACAAGCGCGGCTTCACGTTCGAGAACCCCAACGCCGTCAAGAGTTGCGGTTGCGGCAGCAGTTTCTCCGCGTAATTTGTTATCGATGTCGCTGAAATGCGACAATCTCGAAACCAAACTCAACCCCTCGTCCATGACGAGGGGTTTTTTGTTTCATTGAGATGGGATTCGCCGCCACGCGACTGCCGAATGCCAATACACAGTGGTTTTTGCGGATCGGACTTTCCGGTCGGTTTCGCTTTTCATTCCGGCATCGCAAGGGGTAACATGGGATGAATTCCAGCACCTCCCTACCCGATTCTTCAGAGGGGAAAAGAATGCGTCGACGTCCCACAAGAGTTTTCCTGGCGATTCTGACGCTGTCGTGTTGCGTTGGCGCCGTCGGCAACTCGTTTTCCGTGGCCGAGGATAAACCGCTCCCCAGCGTCCCGGATGGTTTTACCATCGAACGGGTCGCCGGCTATCCGCTCGTCGAACATCCCATGCTCGCCAATTTCGATGACCGCGGTCGCTTGTTCATCGCCGAGAGCGCAGGGAAAAACCTTCCCGCCGCCGAACTTCTGACCGAATTCCCCAACTTCATCCGCATGTTGGAAGACACCGACGACGACGGAGTGTTCGACAAGAGCACGATCTTCGCCGACCGCATGACATTCCCGATGGGAGCCTTGTGGTATCGCGGGGCCTTGTACGTCGCGTCACCTCCGAACATTTGGCGGCTGGAAGATACCGACGACGACGGCGTCGCCGACCGACGCGAAGTGATCGTCACCAAGTTCGGCTTCACCGGCAACGCCGCCGACGTTCACGGTTGTTTTCTTGGTCCGGAAGGCCGCATCTACTGGGTCGAAGGCCGGCATGGACATGAATTTCGCGACGGCATCGGGAACATCACGAGCAAGGGACTCGGAGCCAGGATTTTCTCCTGCAAGACCGACGGCAGCGACGTTCAGATTTACTGCGGCGGCGGCATGGATAACCCGGTCGAAATCGACTTCACTCCCGAAGGGGAAATCTTCGGCACCGTCAACATTCTGCTTACCAACCCCCGCGTCGATTGCCTGATGCACTGGCTGGAAGGGGGAGCGTATCCGCATTACGAAGTCGCCGTCAACGAATTCAAGCGGACCGGCGATCTCTTGCAGCCGATGACGAAAATGGGACACGTCGCCGTCTCCGGCATGATGTTCTACCGTTCGCCGCATTTCGGTGCCGATTATCAGCAGAACGTCTTCACCTGTCTGTTCAACACGCACAAAGTGGTGCGCTCGAAAGTCGAACGGAGCGGCGCCACGTTCGTCACGCAGGAAGAAGATTTCCTCGTGTCGAGCGATTCCGATTTCCACCCGACCGACGTTCTCGAAGACGCCGACGGTAGTCTGCTCGTGATCGATACCGGCGGATGGTTCCGCATCGGCTGCCCGGTTTCGCAAGTCGCCAAGCCGGAGTTGAAGGGAGCGATCTACCGCATCCGCAAGAAAGATGCCCCAGTGCTCGACGATCCGAGAGGATTGAAACTCGGTTTGCAACAACTCCCGGTCGCGAAGTTGATCGAAATGCTCGATGATCCCCGGCATGCCGTGCGAAGTCAGGTCATCGATCTGATTGCTCTCTCGCAGGAACCGGTGATCGATGCCCTCAAGGATGTGCTCGTCGATAGTTCAACAAGCATTGAAACGCGAAGGAATGCAATCTGGTCGTTGTCGCGTATTCCCGATGAAGCCGCCGTTCTTGTCATCGCTTCGGGGCTGAATGACGAGCAGGAATCGGTCCGCATGACGGCACTGCGGGCGCTCGGTTCACAACTGCGAACCGTGAAACAGGAAGAGACGCTCGTCGCACTCGCGCGGCATGTCACGATGGATACCCCCCCCGTCCGACGGGACGCTGCCAATGCACTTGGCTGGGCGGGGCAAAAAGGACCGGGTTACTCCGATGAAGCACGCGCCGCCGCTCTCGAAGCGCTGTTCGAAAGTCTGCGAAAAGCCGATGCCGATCGCACCCTCGAACACGCACTGATCTTTGCCGTCATCCGGATCAACGATCGCGAAGGGACGATCCCATATTTGAGCGATTCCAGCCCCGTCGTCCGCCGCGCTGCGCTCATCGCACTCGACCAGATGGATGGCGGCAATCTCACGCGCGATCTCGTCACGCCGCTGCTCGATACCGACGATCCCGCGTTGCAGCAATCCGCACTTGCGATCATGACCAAACACGAAGGCTGGGCGAGCGAAACGCTCGATCTGTTGCGCACGTGGTTGTCGGAGGCCGATTGGGATGAAAGCCGCTCAGCGGTCGTCCGCGGCTTCCTGCTGGCGCAGGCATCGCAGCCCGAAATTCAGCAACTCATCGCCGAGACCATGCAGCGCGCCGAGACGTCTCTCGCCGTGAAGCTTCTGTTGTGGGAAGTCATTCACCGCTCGTCGTTGACGCAGCTTCCGGAACTCTGGACGACACTCATCGAGCAAACATTGACGAACGCCGAGGTCGAACTGCGATTGCAAGCTTTGCAGGTCATTCAGGATCGCAAACTCGGGGAGTTCGACAGCACGCTGCAAAAACTGGTCGCCGAGAATTCGACTCCCGATGCCGTCAAAGTCGAGGCTCTTGCCGCCGTCGCGACGCGGAGCACCAGCGTTGCAGCCGATCAGTTTGCGTTTCTCGTCGGTCAGTTCCGCGAAGAAACGCCTCCCTTCGTGCAGATTTCCGCGGCGCGGGCACTCTCAGATCTGCCGCTTGATACCGCACAGTTGAAAGAACTGACAAACCTGCTCGATCGGGCCGGTCCCCTGGCCTTGCCGTTATTGCTCAAGGCGTTTTCGCATTCCGATCTGGAAGAAGTCGGAATGAGTCTCGTCACGGCCCTCGAGAAATCGAACGTGTCTGAAACTCTTGCCGCCGAAGAACTCGCCGGCATCCTGCGGAAATATCCCGCGCCGGTGCAATCGGCGGCGGAGGGACTCCTCAAGAAACTCGGCGGCGATCTCGCGGCGCAACGCGAGCAACTCGCCGCACTGTTGCCGAATGTCGCCGAAGGGAATCTGGAACACGGCAAAGAGATCTTCTTCGGCAAGAAAGCGGCGTGCGGGAGTTGCCACCGCGTGGAGACTGCCGGCGGACGAGTCGGGCCCGACCTGACGAAGATCGGCGGGATTCGCAAGCAGGAAGACCTGCTCGAAGCGGTCGTGCTCCCCAGCGCCACGTTTGCCCGCGAATATCGACCCTATGTGATTGTGACGACGGAAGGGAAAATCCTCATTGGAGTGATCAGCCAGCAATCGGCTGACTCGGTCACGCTGCGCACCGCCGACCTCGCCGAGATCCGCATTCTCCGCGATCAGATCGATGAAATAAAAGAATCGCCGACGTCGATCATGCCCAAAGGGTTCGACAAACTGCTCACGAATCAGGAACTTGCCGACTTGCTGGCGTACCTGCGCACATTGAAATAGACAACCGAATTCAAACTCGGGGAATGCGGAATTCACCGGATCGTCTCAGTCCACCACAAGGAGTACAACCGTGACAAGATTTTTCACGATGATCGTCCTCAGTTTATCGCTGGCGTATACAAATTTATTCACGTTGAATGCCCATGCGCAAACCGTCTCGTTGACGGAAGGCGATCATCAAATCACCGTCAAAATCGCCGACGAAGAGTTCACGACCTTTCAGACCGATCCCAAGTTTCCCAAGCCGTTTTTTGCTCCGGTTCGCGGACCGGGCGGAACCGTTCTCAGCCGGCCGATCGTCGGACTGGATGCCAATCCGGCCGATATGCTCGACCATGTGCATCACAAAGGGATCTGGCTTTCGGTCGATGAGATCAATGGCAATCAGCACTGGGCCGAGAAAAGCAAGATCGTCAACGTCTCGACAAAAGTCGTCACCGCGATCGGCAACCCCGCGATTCTCGATGTCGTGAATCATTGGGTCGATCTCGAAGGGAAAAACGTCGTCACCGAATCGACGCAGATCAAAATTTTCGCTAATCGACTGGTGACGTACGATATCACTTTTTCTGCCGGCGATCAGATGGTGATTTTCGAGGACACCAAAGAAGGCCTGTTCGGCTTCCGCATGGTCGATTCGATGCGCGAAAAAGTGGGCGGACGCGTCACCAATGCCGACGGGCTCAAGGGAACCGCCGAATGCTGGGGCAAGACCTCAGCGTGGGTCGACTACTGCGGCGAAGTCGACGGCAAGACGTTTGGCGTGGCGATCTTCGATCATCCCATGAACTTTCGACCGTCACGGTATCACGTCCGCGATTACGGATTGTTCTCGGTCAGCCCGTTCGGAGAAAAAGCCTATACCAACGGCGCCAAGCCCGCCGAACCGGCGATGATCCCGGCAGGAGGGACGCTCCGCTTGCGATACGGCATGTTCTTCCATACCGGCGAGACGGCGGACGCCGACGTCGATGGTGTCTATCGCAATTATTTGAGCGGTAACGTTCCCGGTGCCGATCAGGGTGTGCCGCCTGCCAACGACATTGTGCCGGAATCGTCCGACAACAGCGACACCGCGCCGCCGGTGGAAAGCAAATCGACCGAGAATGTCGACGAATCGGACACCGCCGTCGAGGAATCCGAATGCGAAGACGACGACGATTGCGATTGCTGCGGGCGCGGCAAACGCCGGTTGCGCCGTTGCCGGGGATGCTGAATTCGATTCCGAAGCACCCCCTGTTGAGTCATACGCTGTTCCCTCCAAAAGGAAAATCATCATGGTCAAGACCGCATCGACAATGCTTCCTCTCGGAACAAAACTTCCGGCATTTTCGTTACCCAACGTCGATGGGCGTCGCATCGGCAATGCCGATGTATCAGCCTCCAAAGGGGTGCTGGTGATCTTCATGTGCAATCATTGCCCGTTCGTCGTGCATCTGCGGAGCGCGCTGGCCGAGTTCGCAAAGGAGTATCAGGCGAAAGGACTGGCGATCGTCGGCATCAGTTCGAACGATGCAGTCGCTTATCCGCAGGATGGCCCGGACGCGATGAAAGCCGAAGCAAAAAGCGCCGGGTACACGTTCCCGTACCTTTTCGATGAGACGCAAGCTGCCGCAAAGACGTTTCACGCCGCCTGTACTCCCGATTTTTTCCTGTTCGATAAGGAACTCTGCCTGGTGTATCGAGGGCAGTTCGACGACAGCCGACCGGGCAACGGCAGGCCGATCACCGGTGCCGACCTGCGGAAAGCGTGCGATCAGGTGCTGGCGGGGAAACCGGTCTCACCCGAACAACGCCCGAGCATCGGTTGCAATATCAA
>JBJXGP010000026.1:0-4495 GCA_046160425.1 Planctomycetaceae bacterium | reverse complement strand
TCCGTGGCATATGCTCTCCGAGAATTCGTTGTCGTCGACATGCTGGCGCACTCCTTTGCGTAAGAGGAAAACGCCAACCATCGCTGAAATCAGCAATTACAACCAGATCAGTTTCCGGATAGACTCTTAGTCGTCATCGCGATCATCGCGGTACTGATTGCCCTTCTGCTCCCTGCCGTGCAGCAGGCGCGCGAGGCGGCGCGACGCACACAGTGCAGGAACAACTTGAAGCAGATCGGTCTGGCTCTGCACAATTATCACGATAATTTCCTCGTTTTTCCTTATGGAGCCAGCGTAGGATACGACACAACATTGGCCGGCCAACCGGGGTTTACTCCCCGAATGGGGTTCAATTGGAGAGTTTTCATTCTGCCACACATCGACCAGGCTAATCTTTACAATCAGATTTCCACAGTCAGTCCGACGAATTTAGCTGCGGTTTCTGCCCTGCCGCAACAACAGCAGGTCATTCCGGCCTATATCTGTCCCACCGAACCGGCAGAACCCGTGAATGGCGACTTCACTGCCGATGCTGATTGTGTCTCCTCAACCACGGCGGCGCTTGCCAGTTATCGGGGAAGTGCCGGTCCCGCCTCGATGCATGCCAGTTCGGGAGTTGGTTGTGGACTATGTGGTGCTGCACAAACCAACTGTCTGTGTACGAATCAAGGTCTCAATCATGTGGCTCCCATGGGGAATGGACCGGGTATGTTTCATTATCGTGCCGACAGAATTGGGATTCGGAGCGTGATCGACGGCACATCGAATACTCTTTTCGTCGGGGAGGGAACGTACCTCAGGAATGGAGAGGGAACAAATTATGCGCAGTGGATGGGAACGTGGGGGGTCGCTTCCACCGTCAACGGGATCAATCTTCCGAATGCCGGAGCGTATTACAATGGAAGTGGATTTCGGAGTTACCATGAAGGCGGCGCACATTTCATGATGGTGGATGGTTCCGTGCGATTTATTAGCGAGAACGTCAACCTGTACTTGCTGTCCTACTTGGGGACGAAGGCCGGTAATGAAGTGTTAGGAGAATTCTAGAACGGGTTTCATAACTTGGTTGGTGGCAGGTCGATCTACAATTTAATGTCTCACCTGATTTTCGAGATCCCAAGTGAGATGAAACTGAGTTCGAGCAAGAACCGCCTCATCGATCAATCAAAAGTTAATATGGGTCCGCAGTCTGTGCGCAGAACAAATGCGCACAGACTTTCTATTTTGGGGGAAGGTGTAACGTTTATGAGATCATCTAATGAGAAAATGTGCGGGAATATAATTGTTTCAAACGGATATCAAACTCCTTTTTATTCGGGATTACAAAGGACGTCTCTCGTAACCCTTGCCGGAAGACGTATCGCCAGCCTGATTCTTGTCGGGTGTGTGATCAGCCTCTGTGGTTGCGGAGAAAGCGGGCCGACGATCGTCCCCGTCAGCGGTTCAGTTTCCTACAAGGGGAGTCCGTTAACCAACGGTATCGTTAGGTTTAATCCTGTTGATCCCAAGACAGGGCGACCGGCCGAAGGGAATATCGGGTCCGACGGCAAATTCACTTTGTCGACGATCAAGTCAAGCGATGGTGCCATTGCCGGCGAATACAATGTGACGGTGATCTCATATAAAGTTGATTCAAATGTTCCGGAAAAGGATAGAGGATTGCAAATCGGAGGTGAATCGGCGATTCCTGAAAAATACAGCGATCCGCTGAAATCAGGGTTGAAAGAAAAAATCGAAGCCGGAAATCCTCGCAACGATGTGAAGTTGGAGCTGACCGATTGAGTCTGCCGGCTCAGTCCTTCGCGGGAATATTTCCAAGTATCTCGCGCAATCGTCGATCAAGTTCGTCTCGCGGAATGCCGGTGATCAAGATTCGCTTGTGGGAGGACGATGACCCTCCGGTGATTTCGAACTGCTGCCGTCGCAGGTCGAGTGCCACAGCGAGTGCCCGAATGATCGCTGCGTTCGCTTTCCCCTGTTCGGGAGCTTCGCTCACGGCGACTTTCAGCCGGCCCGCATGGACGCCGATGACTCCCGTGCGTTTGGACCGCGGCTGCGCCTGAACTTGAAGAATGACGCCGTCGGATGTCTCGATCAGTTCCAGCATTCAACACCTCGGCTACATAACAGCCTGTTGAAAATGGGTGGCACAGGCGGCATGCCCGCCAGTATTTCAATTCACTCCTTCAAAAATCGCGGAGCCGATGCGTACCATCGTTGCGCCCTCTTCAATCGCCACTTCGTAGTCGCCGCTCATGCCCATCGACAATTCATCGAGTTCGAGTCGGCGATGCGAGCGTTCGACGAGCCGATCGCGGAATTCCCGCAACGCGCGAAATACATGTCGGACCGATTCGGGGTCATCCACCAGCGGAGCCATCGTCATCAATCCTCGGATGGAAACGTGAGCGAACGCAGTCAACCGGTCGGACTGCTCGAACAGTAATTCAGGTTCGAATCCCTGCTTGGATGCTTCGCCGGAAACATTGACTTGCAACAGCAGATTCGGACGCAAATTCAACTCGCCGGCAATGCGATCGATGTCGGAGAGTAGCGCCAGCGAATCGACGGAGTGAATCCAGTCGGCTACCGGCAGGACTTTTCGAATCTTGTTGCGTTGCAGCGTGCCGATCTGATGCCACACGATCGATCCTTCAAGTTGCGCGGCGCGGTCGAGCAATTGCTGCGGCCTGTTTTCCGCGAGATCGGTTTGGCCCAGTGCGACAAGCTCGCGAATCCAGACAACGTTCGCCATCTTTGTCACGGCGACGAGACGGACGGAATCGACCGGCCGTCCCGATCGAATGCAGGCGGCATGAATACGCCGTGTAACGGCGGTCAGGTTTGCACGAAGTACTTCGGTGACATTTGACATATTCGTCATTGGATACGTTGGATGGCGAATCGTCAATGATCGCGGTATGAATGCGCCGCGTCAGTCGAGTTCGATGGGCCAATTGATGCCGGCCGTCATGCCACCGTCGACGTAGATCACTTGTCCGGTCATGAAAGCCGAGGCGTCTGAGGCGAGAAAGATCGCCGCGCCGACGAGATCGGAGACTTCCCCCAGCCGACCCAGCGGAGTATTCCGTTTGCCCCACTCTTGCATGGTGGGGATCGACCAGAGCTTGTTGGTCATGGCGGTCAGGATGAATCCGGGGGCGAGGGCGTTGACGCGAACTCCGCGCGGTCCCCATTCGGTTGCCATCCCGCGGGTCATCATGCTCAGGCCGGCTTTGCTCATGGCGTAGGGGAGAACTCCCTTGAGCGGGGCGTAAGTGTTCAGCGAATCGATGTGAACTTGCACCCCCGCACCTTGCGTCAGCATCTGCTTGCCGACTTCCTGGGCAAGAAAAAACGCGCCGCGCAAATTGATGTCGAGAATGAAATCGAATTCCTCAACGGTGACCGTTTCGACGCGTTTGCGTTTGTTGACCCCGGCGACGTTGAGCAGGATATCGATCCTGCCGAAGCGGTCGACAACCTGATTCTTGAGAGCCGGTATCGTTTCGACGTCGGAGACATCGCAGACGATCGGAGTGACCGCGTTGCCGTCGGGAGAGATTTCTTGTGCCGATTGTTCGAGCGTCGATTGTTCCCGGCCGGTGATAATGACTTTGGCTCCGCGCTGGGCGAATGCCTGGGCAAGAGCCTTGCCAATCCCCCGGCTGGCACCGGAGACCAATGTGACGCGGTCTTGAACGGAGAATAAAGTATCGGACATCATCGGACCTCGAACGGAGAATGTCAGCCGCGTCCTGCGAATGAATCATCGATCCGGTATTCGGCGACCATCAGGCCTTGATGGTCTGTCGCCCCTTGATGAGTTCGAGCGAAGCGGCGACTTGCTTGCGGGCGTCTCTTGCTTTCAGGATCGACTGTCGGAACCCTTCGGGGCGGGCGATTCCTTCCAGCGTGAAAATCTTTTTTCCAGCGGAATCGTAAAACTGGAGATCGGCTGCATGATAAAATGCCTGGCCGGGCTGCTCGACGGTCACGATTTCGGCGATGTCGTTGAGCAGAACCTGGGACTCCATCTGATTGCCCAATGACTTCCAGATCTGCACGGCACGATTCGTCAGCATGTATCGCTGCCCGATGACCTTCATCAACAGATACAGGAACAACGGCAGCGGATGGGTCGGCAATGGGAACAGCAAATATGAAATCTTGATGCCGCCGATCTTGATCGGAATGGAATCGTACAACTGGCCAAGAACCTTCCCCATCCCCCAGGAGGAGATCGAGGGATAGATCGTCTGAATTTCATTTTCGACGCCAGGACTCACGCCGGTAATCGCCTGAACTCGTTGAGCCACCATAAGATATCCAGTGGAAAATGCCGTTGAGCGAACACCATCAATAGGCCGATACGTTAGCAAACCTCTTCGGGAAAAACCAGTGAGACGCTCTGGAGCCGACGGAGAAACCAAAATCGAAGAGCAGCCGCAATTTACAACGGTAGATTCATCGACTATGATTTGAAATAAAGATC
>JBJXGP010000025.1:0-5047 GCA_046160425.1 Planctomycetaceae bacterium | reverse complement strand
CATCCAGCATTTTGTCGGCCGCTTTCCCTTGTGTTTCATAGAGGGGTGAAACCGGTTGACCCGCTTTCCAGATGGCATCGTAATCGCACGACAGGCCGAGGCAGTGCGTAAAACCGATGCTCTTCAGGCGGGGGAATTCCTTGACTGCGCCGTCGATCCCGCCGATGCCCCACATCACGACCGGCATGCGAAACGGGTTCGGCCTCGAGACGATGGTGAACGGGAACGACTCGGTCGTCTGCAACATCGCGTTACCGTCAGCGGCTTTTGAATCGGGGGACTTCGCAGCTTTCTTCTCTTTGGCATCGTCGCTCATCCGAGCCGTGACATGGATCATAAGAGGGTATTTATCGGGTCGCAAACTGGTGTTCAGCGAGTAGGGCAATTCGTAATTCGCACCCGATTCGATGCGCTCGATGGTGAAGGACTTATCGTCGGCGCCGAGGCCGCCGATGGAAATTGTGGCCGTGATCTCTTCCAGCGGATGGCGATAATGATTGGTCAATTGAAAGGAGAGTTCGGGTGGTGTTTCGCCGCGGAGGAATGCATGACGGGAATTCTGCTCGATCACCGATATCGCGCGGAATTCGCGAATTCCGCTGCAGAGGCGCACCTGATCGATGAAGCCGGGAAATCCGCCGTAATTGCTCCCCAGTCGGTCGCCGATCGACAACCCCAATAGGCCGGGTGCGATCGAGCCGCGTCCGGCAATGGTCTGATGTCCCGCGGGGATGCCGTTGATATAAAATCGCACGGTGCCGGCCCCGTCGTAGGTCATCGCGAGATGCGTCCAGACTCCCGGTTCGAGATGAACCGCTTCATCGGTGAACCACGTTTCCGATTCCGATCCGAATCCGAGATTGGCTCGCAACGTGCGATTGCCGTTACCCACAGGCGGGTCCAAAAGCAATTGATAGTCGACATGGCTGGCATATTTCTTATCGAGGAGATAGCAATTCCCTTTGTGTTCTACATATTCGGGTTTGGGATTGACCCACAACTCGAGAGTGAATGGACCATTGGGAGACAATTGCGGATGATTTTCGGCAACCGCTGAATGCGGCTTATCGCTCACCGGCCAACCCGCACCACTTTCGAGGCAGGATCCGAATTTCCCGTTGGGTGCAATCGTGCCGCCGTTCAATCGCAGCGTATGCCCGTCCTTTGACGAACCTTCGGTTTCGTGGCCTGCGTTAAATTGCCACAACCCGATGACGTGAGCGGCCTGGGCCTGTTCGCTTTCATATTCGGTCTCCCAAGGCTCGGCGAGTTGAGCCTGCGCAAAGCCGTCGGAGTTCAGAACTCCGAGAAAGACGGAAAAAGCAACGATCAATCGAACGGAGATTAAGTGGAGGATTGGTGTTCTCATGGGAGTTTCAAATATACGAGTGGCTCTTATGACTCTTGAGGAGCGAGATATTGGATGCGTTTTTGAATGTCGATGTTGACGCTTTGATAACGAGTGACGAGATTTCCAGGGCGGAACAGGTCCGTCCGCAAGAATTCGAGATCGTCCGCACCGATGGCATGTGAAAAAATGGGAAGCAGATATTCGATCCCCAATCGAGACGGCTGAAACCGCTGGGGATCGTAAAACGACGGATGAACCTCACGCGGATGAATTTCGCCCCATTGATCCCGCAATTTATTCGCGGCGATTGAGCTGACGGCGAGTCCGCCTTGCTCCGACCATTGCAGCGTCGCAACCGAGTTGTTTTGCGAGTCGATCAGGAGTTCGAGGGCTTTGCCGCCGAGTTGCGATGCGCAGAAGCGGTCGAACAGAATGGGGCGTCCCCCGCGCTGGGTGTGTCCCACTTTGCGGGTGAAGATCGCTTCATAGGCGTTTCGGTGCCGATTGTTCCGGCGGAAGAAGTCGTCCCCCAGCCGCTGCATGAGCAGTTGCTTCAACTGCTCGCTCGCCCCGCTGTAGAGAATATTTCCGGCGGGATCGACGCTGGAACGCGTATCGCCTAGCGGTGCTCCCTGCTCGTCCTTGATCCCTTCGCCGACGACGATCACGACGTGCTTCTGCAAGTTGTACAACGAGGCGACGCGATCGACGAGCCGCTGACAATCGATGCACGATTCGGGCAACAGGATAAGATCGGGCTGTCCGTATGCCGACCCCAGCGCCAGATACCCCGATTGACGCCCCATGACCTCGATGATCGCAATGCGGCGATGGCTTTCGGCGGTCGTGCGGACGCGTTGGATACCTTGTGCGCACACGAATACCGCCGTGGCATAACCGGGAGTGACGTAATTGATGATTTCGTTGAGTGATATTTCATCGCGCGAGGGTTGTTTGCGGTACGTCGGCTCGGTTTCTCCCGGCTCGGTTTCGAGAAGCCATTCGTTCGGCTCGTCGATGTAGTTGAGGCCGAGATCGTTATCGATTGTTTTGGGGGCGAGCACGCAGGGGAAGAACTCCGAAAGGGGCTGCATGCCGTTGATCGTGCCGTCGCCGCCGATGCAGAGCAGTCCTTCGATGCCGATGCGTTCGAGCGAGCGGGCGATTTTTTTCAGTTCTTCTTTTTGCCCTTCATCGATGTATGTGCGAGAGGCACCCAGCAGCGTCCCTCCCATGCAGGGGTCGAGTTCGGGGATCGACGTCCCCAGCGGATTCAAATGGACGTGCGGCACGCGTCGATCGAGCAACCCCGAAAACCCCTTGATGATGCCGATCGCTTCCACGCCGTGCTCGTTGGCACGTTGCACGGCACCGTAAATCGTGGCATTGAGGGCGGGAGTATCCCCCCCCGCCGTAAGAATCCCGATTTTGCGCATTTGATGCTCCACCCTGAAGGAATAGACGGGAACGCCTGGTGTGGGTCTGGGGAAGTGCCTGCATTGCGATGATCCCTGCGATGATGGCGCGAATCATACTTTTCTCTCGGCAGAATACCAAGTCTGGCGAACGGCGAAACGCTTGTGACAGATTTCAAGTGGGTGTAAGTCGGTTGAAACATGTCATTGACAGGCATGTTCAAAAGTCTGAACTGATCGCATGGCGCGGGAAGGGTTCGTAATGGATATTTCCGTGGAACCTCCTGGATATCATGGGCGAAATGCACCGTTTTTGCCTGATTCAGGGCTTTGTGGCATTTCATCAACATCGATGTTGACTTTATGCCACGTCTGGCATGGAAGATGCCTCACAATCAATAGAGATGGACAAATCGTAGATCATGGAGATACCTCGCTGGGACGAGGCGCCTCTCGAACCTTCGAGGACTTCCATCTATTCCGACCGTGACGCGATGGGCTGAGTGATCTCCGTGCCATCGTTCATGGGAATCCGCGGATCATCGGAAATGCCGTCGGCCGACGGGGTTTCCACCTTTAGCGAATCATCAGGCGTTCGCCATGGGTCAAAGACTCTGGGGAGTTAACATGTCTCTCTCTGAGTTTGCTTGAAATTGTTGCAGTACACAATCTCTCAGACTCTCTCACACACAAGGAACTCTCAAAATGTTACGCAAATTGTGGAATGACGAAGCTGGTTTTATCGTTTCCGCCGAACTCGTTCTCGTGGCCACCATCCTGGTCATCGGGATGATCGTCGGGTTGAGCGAAGTTCAACACGGCGTGGTTCAGGAACTGGGCGACATTGGGGACGCCATCGGTTCGGTCAACCAGAGCTATGGATACACGGGATTTTCCGCCGACAAGAGCGGCTTGCCTGCTGGCGTCACCAAGTCCTTCACCGCCGGTTCACTCTTTGTCGACGTGACCGATGATTGCGACAACAATCAGTGCGATCTGGCCTGTGATCCCGCCTCGACGGAAGGCGCGAAGTAATCTGATTTCGAGATACCTCGAAATTGAATGCGATTCGATCAGACACCCCCGTGGCTATGCCACGGGGGTGTCTTTCGTCTTTGAAGAGGTCGCCGAACCCCGAATTCGTCAATTATTTTGAATGCCATGACAAGCGGCTTGATCGATTGATAACAGCATTCGAGCCGAAAAAGACGGCTCTGCGCGCCCGAAAGCGAGGCGTCAGGGCAACATGTCGTGTGGCGCCGATCTGAATTTGCCGATTATCCCCGCGAATCCGTTCCTGTCGTAATGGATAAAGCGATCAGCAGGGGCTCTCTCGTCATGATTGCCGAACGGCAACATTGCTGATGAGATTTGGCATCATCGCGGAATAATTGCTGCGAAACAGTTCATCCAGAAGACTCAACGATACCTAAACTTCAAATCGAATTTCAAAGTCATGAATGCGATGTGAAGTCAAAGATCGTGAGCCCTCTACTCCGGCTTCTCTCGTCGTGTCGGCGAGGCTGCCGGAAACTATCCGCGGATGATCGGAAATGTCGTCGGCCGGCGAAATTTCCACCCATGACGATTCTTCAAGCATCGTCGAGGTTCAAAAACTCTGGAGAGTTAACATGTCTCCCCAAAGTGCGCTTGAAAAACTACACGTTGTAAATCACTCAGACTCTCTCTCTCAAGGAACTTTGAAAATGTTGCGTAAACTGTGGAATGACGAAGCTGGTTTTATCGTTTCCGCCGAACTCGTTCTCGTGGCCACCATCCTGGTCATCGGGATGATCGTCGGGTTGAGCGAAGTTCAACACGCCGTGGTTCAGGAACTGGGCGACGTCGGCGACGCCATCGGTCGTGTCAATCAGAGCTATGGATACTCGGGCTTTTCCGCCGCTAAGAGCGGATTGCCTGCTGGCGTCGTCAAGTCGTTCACCGCCGGTTCGCTCTTCACCGACGTGACCGATGATTGCGACAACAATCAGTGCGACTTGGCCTGCGATCCCGCCTCGACGGAAGGCGCGAAGTAATCTGATTTCGAGATACCTCGAAATTGAATGCGATTCGAACAGACACCTCCGCAGCATTGCCGCGGGGGTGTCTTCTTTTATTTGGTGACCGCGACAAAGATGGCCATGACACTCTATTTCTCGCGTTGCACGAACTTGAAACATTCGAGTTAATCCCGATGATAAACACCCTGAACGAGCAACGTCCGCACTCATGCGGCAAGAGCCAACAGTCGCAGGAAGATCCACTTCCCGGGATTTCTGAG
>JBJXGP010000024.1:0-26337 GCA_046160425.1 Planctomycetaceae bacterium | reverse complement strand
TCGTGGTACAACTGGAGCACCGATCGTTACGTGCTGCCCGTCATCGGCGTGGTGTCGCGCGACCGCAAGCATTTGGTCGCGCTGGCCAGCGACACCACCGATCGGCTCGCGCAGGCGTGGGGGCCGTGCATTCACAATTACCCCCCCTGGCTGCCGCTCGATGCCGATCCCGCCGAACGCCGTTGGCGCATGACGCTGTATACGATGCCTTTCAATCCAGAGGTCTTGTTGGAACGCGTTCGAGAAGACTATCCCCAGTCGTTCGAGTTGCAGAAAAAGCGGGTCGATTGATTTCTGTGCCGGGGTGCCGTCGCGAGGTGGGACTCTACGCCGTAAATCCTGATTTCATACATAACCATCCGCGACAGCGATGGAGCTGCGGTGCGGTATCGGACGTCAAATAACGCTCAACCAGCAGAAGCAGGAGATGAGATCCCAGCCTGGCTGCGATGAACATCACCAGAGGAATGCAAAATTACAGCCGCAAAAAACACAAAACACGCAAAAATGTAATAAGAGATGAAGGATGTTGGTTCTACTCTTTTTTGCGTCTCTTCGCGTTTTTCGCGGCCACTCTCTTTTTTGTCGTCTTGCATAACCGTCCGGCCTCTTAGAGGCCAGCTACAAATGCGGGGGAGCGGGAACTGCCACGTCGGTTCCGTAATTCATCTTGTCGGCATGACGGCAGCGGCGTAAAATAAAGGCGTCATGAGAACTCTCAAAGCGGTCACTGTTGCGATCACACTCATTGCCGTTACGGCGAATCCCGTCGTGGCGATGGTCAGGCCGTGTTGTTGTACGAAACGGGTCGAGCCTGAACGGGCTTGTTGCCAGCAGGTCGCCGAACGGGTTTCTGTGCAGCGTGCATGCTGTGCGAAGAAGACGGAAACGGCGGAGATCGCTCGGCTGAGTAATGGCTGCTGCTGCGTCAAGGCTCCGCCCGCTTCGACGCCGTCCCGCGACAATCTGGCGACATCAGAGATCAAGGAACAATCGGCGGGCGTCACGGAATTTGTGCCGTCCGACCTCGCCGTTCGGGTTCCGGCATCGATTGCTCTCGATCGTGCGGGGGACCGCATCTCACTCTCGGGGCCACCGCTGCTGGCTCTCTACTGCATCTGGTTGAAATGAATCGGCGAATGGGCCGATCTCCATTCGTTACGATTTTCAACTCATTTCAGTAGGAGTATTTCTGCCATGAAACGATTATCTGCTATCGCCCTGCTGCTGGCAGCGGGGAGCGTATCGACGTATGTCCTGGCGTTCGCCGGGCAATCCTCATCGGCGCGTGCGCAGTCGGCCTGTGGCTGCGTCGAATGCAAGTGCCCTGACTGCAACGGCGAAACCTGCACCTGCGACGTCTGCAAATGCGTCGGTTGTGCATGTGCTGGTTAATTTCGATTTGATGGGGAGGGGGTGTCCGCGGGGATGCTCCCTCCCTTTTCAATTTCAGGGCTGGTATCACAGCAAAAGTGTCTGTAACACCGTGGAAAATAAATGGTGGCACAGCCCACCCTACGATTTTGCGTCGGCTTTACGTTTTTCTTCAGTCTGGCGGTTCAACTGGATGACGATGCCGTCGAGGAAGGTGGCGAGTTTAGTGGCAGACTGGCCGGCGGTTTCGCGGAGGTGCCACATCTCTTTGACGCTGTCGGGGCGATTCCAGATTGCTCCCAAGGCGGCACCGAGTCGGCGCGTTCCCGTGCTGGCAACAACCGTCATCACTTCGGGAGGCAAGTCGGCCGACATATCGTCGCTGATCACGCGGACGGCGAGACACGGAATCTTGTCCGCCTGACAGACCTGCGCCACCGCGAGGCTTTCGAGATCGACGGCGAGTGCGGCGAACCGTTCGCCGAGTTGCCGTTTTTCTTCGACGGTGCGGACGATGGCATCCGCCGTGAGCAGCCGACCGACGTACAACCCCTGTTCGGGATTCGCGGGCATGTGCATGTCGATGTTCAATTCCTGCCCATGCGTGTCGACCAGCGACGTGCCGACGACGATATCGCCGATTTTCATTTGCGGCTGAAGCGCACCGGAAAACCCGGCGGAAATGACCCATGCGGGACGGTGGGCGTCGATCATCGCCTGCGTCGCCGCGCGCGCTTTGGCATAACCGACCCCGGCCTGCACGACGGCGACGCGAATGCCGTCGTAAATCCCGCCGCGAAACACGAAGTTGCCGCCGGTATATTTTTTCGCTCGTTCACAGCGATCGAGAAACGGCTGGAGTTCGATCGCCAGCGCGCAGACGATCCCGATATCCGCCTGCGAGGCGTCGCTATGCACGTGTGATGATTTCGAGGATTTCGCCAAGGTCGTTCGCTGCTCGCCATCGGAGTGTGCGTCTTCGTGCAACGGACCCCTATCGAGTCCGACAAAACGATTATACGCTTCGCGAGAGAATCTCGATACCATACGGCTGTATTGCGACAGTGCGTCTTCAGAGGTTAGCCGCGACGCGGAGGGTTTCCGCAGCGGAGCGCGTCCTATACGAAATCGCGCAGCGGAGCTGCGAAGACTTGCGTCCCCAAGCGGAGCTTGGGAACGAGATGCGCGAATATCAATCGGGCGTGAAGAGGGATTCCGTCCGATTGCTGACGGCTCGCATCCTACTGTCCGCGCCGGCGATGCCGATTTCCGTCTGATCGCTGTGCATGGTATTGGAAATGATCTTACCATTCTCGATATCGAATCGAATGCTCCCCGACGGCGTACGCTGAATGAGTTGCACGCGCACTTCGGGATCCTGCGGATCATCGAGGATTGATGTTTTGAATTCGATCTTGGCGATGTTTCCCTCGATCTTGGTGAGCGTGTAGGCCCGCCGGACTTTGATGGTCCGAGTCAACTTATTGACTTGAACTTTGATCTCCATGTAATCGATCCATTTTTCGCCGAGGGCAACCGGTTTTTCCGGGAGGGGAACCAATAGGCTGTAGGACTCGAGCTTTTCTTGTTCGGGTTTATCGGATTCCGTTTTGCTGATGTTCTTGATGACGCTGTTTTTAGCCGTCGCGTTTTTGCCGGCCGTCACATTCATCTCCAGCACTTTTCCCGTGGCATCGACGCGGACTCGCCCTTGCGGTTTGCCGACCTCCTTGAGGATATGCTCGAACTGCGTGGGGCGTTTGTCGGGATCGGCGGTGTCGAACTCGGTCGGTTCGTTATCGTCGAATTTCGATTTCATATTGACGTGATCGAGCATCGCTTCCATGATCGCGCTGCCATCTTCGCCGACCGATACGACCCGCAAATGCTGTTTCGAGATCGAAGTGTTTTTCGTCACTTCCGTCAACCCTTTGGCCTCCATCTGAATGACCATCTCATGCACGACTTTGTAGTGCAAAAACTGATTCGGCCGGAAGCGATAGCGCAGCAGAACTTGTTTTTTCTCCGCCGCGGTTTCGTCTGCGGCGACTTCGTTCGACACCAGTTTGATCGTCGAGTTCTTATCCGTCGGCTTTTTGGCGACAACCGGTTGATCGTCGGCGTCCCCCGATGGGGCATCTTCTGCGACGAGTCGAGCAGATTCGACATCGAAGCCCACGAAGGCCGCAACGACGACGGACCAGAGCAATCCCCGAAATGGACCGGAATGATAAAATGGCATTTGTGAAGACTCCTTACTTCACCGTTACGTTTTCAAGACCCGATTTCGACCGACAACCAGCGGATTGAGATGGGCAGCAAACGCTCCGCCGACGTCGGTCGGGGCCGGATCGTAGCAAAGAACGAAAGTGACTGCGATACCAGTCGTAACTCAATAATATGATGTAATTTACAACACGCAGATGCCGTGCGAATCGTTAATCCGCTGCGGATGTTCCTTTCGAACCAACTCGAATCAATCTCCCGCGATTATCTTGGCGTGGATTTTTTCCGGGTACGTAATCAAGTATCATCGCGGCATCCCACATCGTCTTATATCGTCGGAAATGATCACTCTCAACGCGCGACCATCAACAGGAGTCTCTCATGCAGAATGTCGGCAAGCCCATGCGATGGGCCATCGGTTACATCACACTCGTCATCGCGATCGCCGCTGCGACGGTTTCGGTCGATGCGGCGGATAAAGACGTGCCGTATGAATGGGTCGAGGTAACGGGCAAGGCGGCGTTTGCTCCGCGCGACGGGGCGGGAGCTTTGACGTTCAAAGATCGCATGTGGTTTCTCGGCGGGTGGAACCCCGGCGACAAGGCGCATTTCCCGCGCATCTGCAATAACGAAGTCTGGAGCACTGCCGACGGCAAGGACTGGATTCTCGAAAAGCCGAATACGTTCCTCGATAAAAACTTCGATCCCAAAAGCGATTGGGAAGGAAGGCATACCGCCGGTTACGTCGTCTACAAAGATGCCATGTGGATCATCGGCGGCGATGTGAATCAGGGACATTACCAGTCCGACGTCTGGAAGAGCGACAACGGCAAAAAATGGACGCTCGTGAATCCCGACAACCCCGTGCCGTGGGGTCCGCGGGCTTTGCATAACACGATGGTGCATGACGGCAAAATCTGGGTGCTGGGTGGGCAGACGATGCCGCGATTTGCCCCCTCCGACGAAGGGATCTACAACGATGTCTGGACGACGACCGACGGCAAGAACTGGAAGCAAGTCAAAACCCAGGAACCGATCTGGTCGCCGCGTGGCATGATCGGCGGCAATGTGGTCTTCAAAGATCGCATCTGGGTTCTCGGCGGCGGGACATATGACACGCCGAAATATCCCGAGCGGAATTACTACAATGACGTCTGGAGTTCAGCCGACGGCGTCCATTGGGAACGGAACCTCGAAAAAGCGCCGTGGATGCCGCGTCAATATCACGACGTCGCCGTCTTCGACGACAAGATGTGGGTTCTCGAAGGGTATTCGAAAAAGAATCTGAACGACGTCTGGTACTCGCCCGACGGCGTCGAATGGCACGAAGTTCCGAACACACCGTGGAAGCCGCGACACGCCGCCACCGTGTACGTCTTTCAGGATGCGTTATGGATGATCGCCGGCAACAATATGGAGAGCGACGTCTGGAAGCTGGTGCGGAAGTCGAAGTAGCCGCAGTGCGAATCACTTCTTCGCCGATTTCTTTTTCAACTCCACCTGCATCGGGGCATGGGCGTAGAACTCCATTTGCGGAGTTTGATACGGCTTATATTCGGGGTCGGCGCGGTCCATGTTAAACTGTACGACCAACTGATACGACAGATGGGGATCCGTCGTCTCATCCAGCCGTGTCGGTAACTGCACTCGCGCTACGCCTTGTTCATCGGTCGTCGCTTTAATCAACGTTCCGCCGGCTTTCATGCGTTCTTCGAGCGGGACGAGATTGTACGAGTCGTACCCGGGCTGATAGCGCTCGGCGTACCAGAAATCGACCTCTTTCCCCGCAAGCGGCTCTTCCTCTTGTGTCAATTTCAGCGTGTAACTGTTGAGCCAGATTCGCCCGGCTTTGTTGTAATCGCGCACGATCTGAATGCGCGTATTTTTCGTGCGCTGATTGACCTTCAAACGGAATGTCTGCAAGTTGATGGAATTCTCGTGCGTCCGTCCTTCGCCGATCGGGTCGTCCGCACCCAGATGGCCCGAACAGACCAGGCGGCCATCGGCGAGTGCATACATCCACGGTTGATAGACTTCACCGTTTCCATTGACGCCTGAAAGCGGATTCCACGTCTCGCCCAAATCGTCGGACCAATAGTAAGCACCGGGGCGCATGCAACCGACGAGAATCTGATCTTCAGTCAAGCAGACCGTTTCGGGGACCGTCCCACTGCGGACAAACTCGAGCGGCCCGGGGACGAATTGCTTGTCGTTGCGATAGATGAATTGTCGGCCCGGTTTCGCGAAAATGCTGTTGTTGAACACGAGCAGATTGCCATCGGGCAATTCGACGAAGTCGGTCTCGGAAACATTTTGACCATCGAGAATCGTGAGCGGGCCATCCCATGTCCTGCCGTCGTCGAAGCTGAAGTACAACGCCATCCGCATATCGTTATTCACGTTGAGCTTCATCGCCGAGCGAACGGGATATTCCTGATCCGGCCCCCAGCGCGGCGCCATCGGCATGCAGAGGACGAGCGTGCCGTCTCGCAGCATTCGCAGCCGATGCGGATAGTACGCGAAACGATCGGGAACGAACGGCGCTGCGGGCTGCCACGTCTGGCCGTTATCCTCGGAGATCCGCAGCACTTCATTCGTTTTCGTTTCGGGATCGAGAGCGTAGCAGGGCCAGTTGAATCGCAGGAATCGCCCGTCTTTCGTGCGCGCAGTGCCAAACTGATGCACCGAATGCTGATGGCGGTACGTCTCGCGCGAAATCACTTTCCACGACTTCATGTCGTCGGTCGATTCGAGCAAAACCGCTTCCAGCAGATATTGCGACTTATCGTAACCGACCGGCAATGCCATCCCGTACCACTGTTCGGGAGAAGTCTGCGGCAACGGTTCATCGGGAAGGCTGACTTCTTCGCAACCGATGTACCACTGCCCATTCTCGCCGGGAAAGAACGATGCCCACGCGGCATAATGCGGCTCGCGTTCCGAGCGGTAGACCACCTGCGACTGAAAGTCGATCGCTTCGACGGCAGGTCCAGCGGCAAAAGCGAGTGGCAAACCGGTGATGAATGAAATCGCGGCGACCATCAAAGTCAGCATCCATCTCGACCAGGGATAACGGTTCGTATTCATGGGGAACTCCGATGATGGAATGGTTTCAGACATCGACCATGACTCTACCGAAACGATGGGGAGGCGTAAACCGACACCAGTTGCCGACGACGAATTCGGGGAGTTTCGCGATAGAGACGGCATCATTTCGCTGGCAGTCTGACCGACTTCGCGTCATAATCATTTGGACTTTCCCTTCAGGTCGACAACATTCGCCAATTCCTATGGCTTTCCGAAAGGAGACCGTCTATGAGTCTCACGAAAGATGAATTGCTCGAAGTCTATCGCGTGATGAAGACGATTCGCGAATTTGAAGAACGGGTCCACGACGAATTCGCTGCGGGGGAAATTCCCGGATTCGTGCATCTTTACGCCGGTGAAGAGGCCTGTGCCGCCGGGGTCTGTCAGCACCTGACTCGCGACGATTACATCGCTTCGACGCATCGCGGCCACGGACACTGCATCGCCAAAGGGGTCGACGTCTTCGGCATGATGGCCGAACTTTTCGGCCGCAGCACGGGAGTCTGCCGCGGCAAGGGGGGTTCGATGCACATCGCCGACCTCGACCTGGGAATGATGGGGGCCAATGGCATCGTCGGGGGCGGTCCGCCGCTGATCTGCGGAGCGGCACTCGCCACCAAGCGCGCAGGAAAAGGAAACGTCGCGATCGCGTTCGTCGGAGACGGCGGATCGAATCAGGGGACGACCTTCGAAAGCATGAACCTCGCCAAGGTCTGGAATCTCCCGGCGATCTTCGTCATCGAAGACAACGGCTATGCCGAAGCGACCTCGTCGAAGTGGTCCATCGGAGCCAAGACCAACGCCGAACGCGCGCAAGGGTTCGGTATCCCGGCGGTCCGCGTCGATGGACACGACTTCTTCGCGGTCTACGAAGCGGCGGGGGAAGCGATCTCCCGCGCCCGCAAAGGGGGTGGCCCTTCGTTGCTCGATTGCCAGGTGAACCGCTACTACGGCCATTTCGAAGGAGACGCCCAGACGTATCGCGGCACCGATGAAACGAAGAAACTCCGCATCGATAAAGATTGCTTGAAGATTTTCGCGAAACGCGTGACCGATGCGGGAGACCTGACGCGAGCGGAACTTGACGAGATCGACGGCGATGTCGTCCGGCTGATCGCCGAATCGATCGCGCAGGCGAAAGCGGCTCCGAAACCCGAAGATGAAGAATTGTTGACCGACGTTTATGTGACGTATTGAAATTGTCTGAATCGAAATATTTTTCGATGGCATGCTCATCGCTTGGGATGGGCATGTGAATGACGCGTGAACCTGTTACTGCCGAAACATGCTTGTGCAAAGCCACAAACATGCCACCCCGAAGCGAAAACCTTTCACGAGGAACTCGACCATGACCCGGACCTTGACCTTTCAGCAGGCGATCAATGAAGCGCTCGATCAGGAAATGGCCCGCGATCCCTCGGTGATTCTCATCGGCGAGGACGTCGCCGGCGGGCAGGGGGGCGACGGCGAAATGGATGCCTGGGGAGGCGTGCTCGGCGTCACCAAAGGGCTGTACGGCAAATACGGCGACCGCATCATGGATACGCCGATCAGCGAATCGGCATTCGTCGGGGCAGCGATCGGGGCGGCCGCCGCCGGGCTTCGTCCCGTCGTCGAGTTGATGTTCAATGATTTCCTCGGAGTCTGTTTCGATCAGATTTTCAACCAGGGGGCGAAGTTTCGCTACATGTTCGGCGGCAAAGCAAAAACGCCCGTCGTCATCCGCACGATGATCGGTTCCGGCTTTCGCGCGGCGGCTCAGCATTCGCAATCGCTGTACTCAATCTTCACGCACATCCCTGGCCTGAAATGCGTCGTCCCCTCGACCCCTTACGATGCCAAGGGATTGCTGATCGAGGCGATTCGCGACGATGATCCGGTCATTTTTTTCGAGCACAAGAAATTATATCAGTTGACGGGAGACGTCCCCGAAGAATCGTACACCATTCCGTTCGGAGAAGCCGAGATCGTTCGCGAAGGGGACGACGTCACAATCATCACGCTCGCCGAGAAGGTTCACGAATCACTCAAGGCGGCGGAGTTATTGGCCAAAGAAGGGGTCGAATGCGAAGTGATCGATCTGCGCACGACGTCCCCCCTCGATGAAGAAACGATCCTCGAATGCGTCTCGGCGACGGGCCGCGTCGTCGTCGTCGATGAAGCGACGCCGCGTTGCAGCATGGCGACCGATATCTCGGCATTAATCGCACAAAAAGCGTTCGGTTCGCTCAAAGCGCCGATCCGCATGGTGACCGCACCGCATACGCCGGTCCCCTTCAGCGACAAACTGGAAGATCTCTACAAACCGAACGCCGAGAAAATTGCCTCGGCGATCCGCGAAGTCTCGGAGTATCAGACATGGGCCACGACGACCGCATCCAGAAGCTGACCATGCCCAAATGGGGCTTCTCCATGACGCAGGGGAAAGTCGTCGATTGGCTCGTCGCCGAGGGGTCCGAAATTTCCCGCGGCGCGGAAGTGCTGGAAGTCGAAACGGAAAAATCGATCGGCATCGTCGAATCGCCCGTCGGTGGAGTGCTCCGCCGCCATGTGGCGACATTCGGCCAGGACATTCCCGTCGGCGGACTCGTCGGCGTCATCGCCGATGCGTCGGTCTCCGATGCGGAAATCGACGAGTTCGTGAAAAGTTTCGTCCTCGAAGAGACCGCCGGCAAAACCGACTCGCAGCAGGACAAACCCGCATACGCAGCCATTGGCGGACGGTCGCTCCGCTACCTCAAGCAAGGGGAAGGAGGCGAACCGGTCGTCCTGATACACGGTTTCGCCGGGAATTTGAACAACTGGCTGTTCAATCACTCGGCACTCGCCGGCGACCGTGCGGTCTATGCGATCGATCTCCCCGGACACGGGCAGTCGTCGAAAGATATCGGCGAAGGGTCGATCGAATTTTTTGCGAACGTCGTGCGCGAATGGATGGATGCGCTCGGAATCGAACGGGCGCATCTCGTCGGGCATTCGATGGGCGGGGCCATCGCAATGGCGACGGCGCTCAGCGCCCCGCAACGCATTCTCTCATGCACGTTGATTTCGAGCGCGGGGCTGGGCAACGAAATCGATGCCGAGTATGTTCGCGGCGTCGTCAACTCCGATCGCCGCAAGGAACTCAAAGTGTACCTCGAACGATTGTTCGCTAACCCGGAACTGGCAACCCGCCAACTCGTCGATGACGTCTTGAAATTCAAGCGGATCGACGGCGTGCAAGCGGCATTGAATCAACTCGCCGATACCTTTATCGTAGAGGGAAGGCAGAAGACCGTCTATCGCGACCGCATGCACGAAATTTCCGTTCCCCTGCTGGTTCTCTGGGGCGAAAAAGACCGCATCGTCCCTCGCTCACATACAACCGGATTGCCGGCAAATTGTACGGTCGAGATACTCGAAAACTGCGGACACATGGTGCAGATGGAAGCCTCTGCCGACGTCAATCGGCTCATCTCCAATTTTCTGAGGAAATTAACATGACGCATCAACTCAATCGCCGCGATCTTCTCAAAACGACCGCAGCCGCGGGGGTCGGTTTCTGGTTCAGCACCACTCCCTCGGTCACGCAGGCGAACTCGGCAAACGAGAAGCTGAACATTGCCCTCATCGGGATCGGCGGTCGGGGGGGCGACAACCTGAACGGCATCGCGGGCGAAAAGCAGAACATCGTCGCCTTGTGCGACGTCGACGATCAACGGGCCGGCGATGCGTACACGAAATTTCCCAAGGCGAAGAAGTTTTACGATTACCGCGTCATGTTCGACGAGATGGAAAAAGAGATCGATGCCGTCGTCGTCAGCACTCCCGACCATACGCACTTTCATCCGGCGATGGCCACGATGCTGCGCGGGAAGCATCTTTACTGCGAGAAGCCGATGGGACACACGGTCTGGGAGACCCGGCAGATGACCGATCTCGCCGCCGAGAAAAAAATCGCCACGCAACTCGGCGTACAGCGTCATGCCTACAAAGGTTTGCGCGAAGCGGTGCAGATCATCTGGTCGGGCCTGATCGGCGATGTGAGCGAAGTGCATACGTGGGTCGACGGCGATCGCGGGTTGCCCCCCATTCCCGCCGACATGCCCCCGGTCCCGTCGACGCTCAAGTGGGATTTATGGCTCGGCCCGGTCGCCGATCGGCCATATCATCCGACGATCTGCCCGTATGGCTGGCGGTTCTGGTGGGATTTCGGGACGGGCGAAACCGGCAACATGGGCTGCCACATTCTCGATATCCCGTTCTGGGCACTCGACCTGAAATCCCCGACGCGGGTCGACATCGTCGCGGGAGACGTCGATGAACTGAGGCCCCCCACGCAGATGACGACGAGCTTCCAGTTCCCCAAATCGGACAAACGTCCCGCAGTGACGATGCACTGGTATCACACCAAGATCGCGCCGCCGATCGTCGCCGAGAAGGGGATGATAGCGGACAAGATGAACAACCTGTTCATCGGCACGAAGGGAATGCTGCTGTGCGGTTTCGACAAGTGGAAGCTGTACCCCGAAAAGGAATTCGCGAACTTCAGAGCACCGGACCTGACGATGCCGCCCTCTCCCGGCTTTTATCGCGAATGGATCGACGCCTGCAAAGGAGGAAACCCGGCGACGTGCCACTTCGATTATTCCGGCCCGCTCACTGAAACCGTCCTTTTAGGGAACGTCGCCTACCGCTCCGGTGGCAGCTTCGACTGGGATTCGAAAAACCTCAAAGCCCTCGGCAACGACAACGCCGAGCGGTTCCTCAAGCCGCAGTTTCGTCCGGGGTGGGAAGTGTGAGCGAATCTTGAAAGAATCAGCGGCGTTCTATTTATCAGAAATATCGCGACGATTTCGAATAGACTTCACGCAATGATCTCATCGATCGGCACGCCGTGGTCGATTTCCAAGCGTTTGCGGCCGGGGATTTCCAGGCGGCGGGAGTCGAGGCCGAGTTGCTTGAGGATCGTCGCGTGGATGTCGGTGACGTAATGCCGGTTTTCACTGGCGTGAAAGCCGATTTCATCCGTCGCGCCGTGAACGACGCCGCGTTTGAGTCCCCCGCCGGCCATCCAGACCGAGAAGCCGAAGATGTGGTGATCGCGTCCGTCGGAGCCTTGCGAGCCGGGGGTGCGACCGAATTCCGACGCGAAGATCACCAGCGTTTCATCGAGCAAGCCGCGACGATCGAGATCTTCGAGCAGGCCGGCGGTCGGCTGATCGACGGCGAGGGCGTTCCGCGTGTGGTTGGCCTTGAGTCCGCCGTGTGCATCCCACGTTCCCGCTCCTCCCGCGCCGTGTTGAATCTGAATGAATCGCACGCCGCGTTCGACGAACCGCCGGGCGGCGAGCAACTGCATTCCGAAATCGCGTGTGTGTGACTGATCGATGCCGTATAACGATTGCGTCTCGGCGGTTTCCTGCGAGAAGTCGACGACTTCGGGAACCGATTTCTGCATGCGGAAGGCGAGTTCGTACGATGCGATGCGAGCGGCCATCGCGGGATCCTGCGGATATTCGACTCCCCTGAGCGCGTTGAGCTTGCCGATCAAGTCGATGCCGACCGCTTGCGCCTGCGGTGAGTAGGGGCGCTCCGGCCGGCCGAAATCGAGCGGATCGTTGGGGTCGATTCTTAGCGGCACCGCATCGTGTGCGGGACCGAGATAATGGCCGTCCCGCTTGTTCCAATACTCCCGCGCGCCGATGGAGATGAATTGCGGCAGATTGTCGTTGAGCGAACCGAGTCCGTAATGCACCCAGGCACCGAGATTCGGAAAATCGCCGTCGTTCTGATGCCGGCCCGAGTGAAACTGCGTCTGCGCGCCGTGATTGCTGTCGGTCGTCCATATCGAGCGCACAATGGCCAGCTTGTCGACGTGCCGGCCCGTATGGGGAAAGAAGTCGCTGATCTCAATGCCGCATTCGCCGCGTTTGCGAAAACCGGCCTGCAATGGATAGAGCGTATTTCGCTGGTTGCCGTTGGCGTCGGGGACCACCAGCCGTTCGATCGCCAGTTTCTTCGGATCCTGAGCATCGGCGAACGGCGTCTCGGCGATCGTCTTGCCGGCGTACTTGGTGAGCATCGGCTTGGGATCGAAGCTCTCCATATGGCTCATGCCGCCGTTCATGAACAGCCAGATCACGCTTTTCGCCTTAGGAACAGCATGCGGCCGACCGTTCGGCGGAATCCATTCTTCGTCGTTCGCGTAACCTTCCCGCTGCAGGAGCGCACCGAGCGCTAGACCGGTGAAACCCATCCCCACGTCGGCGAGGAAGGTGCGCCGCGTTCGCGATGCTCCGAGACCGGGAGAGTGGGAGACAGGGAGACAAGGAATTTTCGTGATCCGGCTCATTCGAATAGAACCCATGTTTCAGTGTGATGATTTTGTTTATCGCTCGCTTCGATTTTCTGCTCCCAGTCTCCCGGTCTTCATGTCTCCCAGTCTTCCCTCACCGCAGCGTCACAAAGTCGTTGTGATTCAGCAAGACCCAGATGAAGTACGCACGGCCATCAATAAAACTCTGTCCGTCTTGCGATGCTTCGGCAAGTTTCCGCCAATCATCGAGCGCCGTCTGGCTGGCGGCAACTTCGGCATCGTTGGCTTGAATTCCCAGGATCACCAAAAACGCCGTGCGGATGAACTCGGCATCATCGGTCGCTATACCGGACAAACGCTGGGCGATTTGCGGTGCGGCATCGAGAGTCAATCGGCTATTCGTCAAGGCGAGCGCCTGTTGCGGGACGATGCTTTGCTCGCGGCGATAACAATCCTTGACGAGCGCCTCATCGAACGTGGTGAGAAACAAATTGCGATCGTTATTCGAATGAAAGAAATAGAGGCTGCGCCGCCTCGAATCGGCCTGCTCGGCGGCAGGGACCGTCGGCCCTCCCATCGTCTCATCGAGTGTTCCCGCGAGCGACAAAACAGAATCCCTTACGAGTTGCGATTCGAGTCGAATCGGCGTACGCCGCCACAGGTAACGATTGTCGGGATCCTTCGCCAGGTTCGCGTCGCCACCCGCAACGGATGAACTCATTCGATACGCGGCGGAATTGACGATCACTCGATGCAGATGCTTCATGCTCCAACCGTTGTCCATCAACTCGGCAGCGAGCCAGTCGAGCAATTCCTGATTGGCAGGGCGAATCCCTTTGCGCCCGAAATCGAAGACCGTCGGGACGAGCGGCGTCCCCAGCTGACGCATCCAGATGTGATTGACGGCCACGCGCGCGGTGAGCGGAGTGCGACGATCGGTAATCCAGTTCGCCAATGCCGTTCGGCGACCCGTGCTGTTGGGCGGAAAAACAACGTTCGGATCGTCGCCTGACGAATTGAAGAACCGCGTCGCCGTCCAGGTCGCGCCAGTCAGCTTCGTGTATTGTTCGCCGGGTTCATCGAGTTGTTTGGCGGCGGTGTTCAATGCCTCGCGAGCGGTGTTCAATTCTTTTTCGACCGCAGGTTTTTGATCGGCATTCGCGCTCAAGAGTCGGAGTTCGATTCCCCCGATCGCATGTCGGGCCCTGGCAATTGTTACCGCACGTTCGGCTCGGACTGCGGCTTTTGCCGCGTCATGCTCCGCTTGTTCGAGCATGGATTGATTCTTTGTGCCGGCGGCATCCGACTTGGCCCACGCTACACGCATGGCGTCGCTGCAACGTTCGATGCTCGTTCGCTCGGCCTGTGCGACGGAGACTGCCAGTTCGGCGATGTGGAGTTCTTGCTCCGCAGTGGCAAGATTATCCGTCGCAGCACCGAGCTTTTCCCGCACTGCGATGGCGGCCGATTCTGCACTGCCGACGTTTCGGTTCGATTCGGCCAGATACGCTTCGAGTACCCACGGACGACGTTCGGGCTGCCACGCTTCCACAGGAAGTGGGACGGGTTGAATTGCAAGTTCCCGGAACGTGAACATCTCCGGCACTCCCGGTGCGATGGCGATGGTCTTATCAGGAGAATTCTCCTGACCGCGCACAAAGCGATACGTCGGCAAGTCGAGGTGGCCGTCGTAGACGCGAGGGATGCCGTCGCGATTCAAATCCGCTTCGCCCGGAGCCACATCAAGCCTGACGTGATACGGTTCGAAGAACGCACGCATCTTGTAGAAATCGGCGTGGGCGAAAGGATCGTATTTGTGATCGTGGCACTTGGCGCAATTCAGCGTCAAGCCGAGAAACCCCTTGCTGACGTGCTCGACGGTTTCTTCCATCCACTGATTGCGATTGAACAGAAAATAATTGCGTGCGAGATACCCCGTCGCCCGCAATTTGTCGAGATCGTTGGGATACAACTCATCGGCGGCAAGCATCAGCCGGACCATCTCGTCATACGAAGCATCGTTGTTCAGCGATTCGATGATCCAGTCGCGCCAGTGCCAGATGTGTTTCTGACTGTTGCGGAGTTGATCCCCCAGCCCCCACCAGTCGCTGTAACGCCAGATGTCCATCCAGTGCCGTCCCCAGCGTTCGCCATGCCGCGGGTCGTTGAGCAGCCGTTCGACGGACTTCTCATACCATTCGGCTGACGTATCGGCATCAAATGCAGCGATCTCCTCCGCCGTGGGAGGGATGCCGATGAGATCCATATGCAATCGCCTGAGTAGTATGGCACGTGGAGCTTCGGGTTGAGGCGTGAGCTCATGCTGTTCATGTTGCCGCGAGAGGAACGCATCGATCGGATTTTTCACCCACGCGGCATTGGCGACCTGCGGAGTCGCCGGGCGTTCGACGGAACGAAACGCCCAATGCGCCTTCGGATCGGGATCGGGTTGTTCATCCGTCGGCGAGAGGGCGCCGTCCGCGATCCACTCGCGAAGGAGTTGCACCTGCTCGGAGGAGAACGGTTCCCCTTCATGTTCGGGGGGCATGCGCTGGGAAATATCCGTCGCCGTGACCCGTTCGATGAGCATGCTCTTCGAGACATCGCCGCGGGTAATGACCGCCCCCGATTCCCCTCCGCGGAGCATCAATTCCACCGTATCGAGCCGCAACCCCGATTTTTGCTGGAGCGCGCCGTGACACGAAAAACAACGCTCGCGGAGCATCGGCTTGATTTGCGTCTCGTAATCGACGCGATTGTCAGCCGACAAAGCGACGCTTGCCCCTCCCAAAATCGTCAGCATGGCGACAAGACAACGGCCGATCATTTCCGAGCGTGTGATCATGATATGGGCCTGTGGTCGGATGGCAAGTCGCTTCAAAACCCGGCAGACAATACGATTCTATCTCAGAAATCAGCGAGTTCCCGCGACCCACCGAAATTTGTGAGCATCCTTGCGTTGATAAAAATCCAGTATCCCCGAGTGGGCTCGAACCACCAACCTTCGGCTTCGGAGGCCGACGCTCTATCCAATTGAGCTACGGAGACGTGTCGCTATTCCGATCATTATATCGAATCGGAGTGCGAGTTCCAACACCTCCGTTTTCTAAATATAGAACCTGCCCGGATAAGGGAAACGACCGTTTCACGCTGAATCGTCATCTTCAAATCATCGGCAACGCACCGTCACGGTCGGTGAAGGTTCGCAGGGAGAGTTTCTGGTACGGGTGCTTGCGGATGAACTCCCAGTCGAGTTCGACTCCCAGACCGGGACGGTCGGCGGGAAAACATCGGCCATTTTCTACGCGATATCCGGCGATCTGCACATCGTCGAACCAGGGTCGATGCCGACAATGTTCAAGGATCAGAAAATTCGGCATGCATGCAGCCGCGTGCAAATTCGCCGCCGTGGCAACGGGGCCGTAGGGATTATGCGGGGCCATCTGCACGCCGTGAACCTCGGCATAGGCGGCAATGCGCAGCAACTCGCCGATGCCGCCGCAGTGGGCGATGTCGGCCTGAATGACGTCGACTGCTCCCTGTTCGAGCCATTCGCGAAACTGCCAGCGCGTCATTAACCGCTCGCCGGCGGCGATTTTCACCTGCGGATACTCGCGACGCAGTTCGATCAACTTCTGCGGCGTATCCATATTCGTCGGTTCTTCGACGAACAGCATCCGCACGTCGCGCAAGCCGTCGATCAAACGGCAGGCGGCCTGCAACGAAAAGATCCCTCCGCAGTCGATCATCAGGTCACATGCCGGTCCGGTCGCTTCGCGAATTTCTTGCGCGGCTGCCAAAGCCACATCGACTTGTTGCTCGTCATCGAACGGCTTGACATATTTTCCCGGACCGAACTTGAACGCATCGAATCCTTCCTCGACGGCGACGCGGGCTTCATCACCGTGCGTGGGAAGGCCGAGGTCGGTGCGGGCGTACAAGCGAATGGAATCTCGCACGGTCCCGCCGAGCAGCTTGTAGACGGGGAGACCGAGTGCCTTTCCGGTGACGTCCCACAGCGCCTGTTCGATCCCGCTGGCGGCGCTCGATGCGACCACGCCTCCGCGCCACCAGAAGAATCGTTGCATCTGCTGCCAGAGAAAATTGACTCGCGTCGGATCCTGGCCGATGAGCAGCGGGGCGAAGTGTTCTTCGATCATGGCGACAACCGCCAGTTCGTGATATTCGGTGGTCGCCTCGCCGATCCCCGTCAATCCTTCATCGGTTTCGACGCGCACGAAAATCCAATTCCGAGAGGGGGCGAGTCCCCCCGGACTCACAATCCCCATCACGCGGGTTTCGATGGCGGTGATTTTCATGTGGTGAATACTCCGGATAGTGGTTGCGGGAAAGAATGCGGACAGTTCTTTAACCGCTGGTTGAGTCGGGTTCGCGGATTGGTCTTATGCGATCGGCAATGAACAGGCCGATGCAGGCAGTCAGGCCGAGGGTGGCGGCGGCGATGAAGGGGCCGGTGCTGTTGACGGTGGGATTCCAGATTTCCGGGGCGATCCAGCCGAAGATCGTGCTGCCGGTCCCCGAAAAGGTAATCGCAAAACCGATCGCCGTCGCGCGCAGATGCGACGGCAGATGCTCCGCCATGTAACCGGCGTGCGACCAGCGCATGAACTGGCGGACGAATTCGAACACCGCCACGCAGGCAAACAACTGCCAAGCCGATTGACTCAAACCGATGCCGAGCGCCATCAGCCCGAACAGGCCCACCATGATCGCGGCCACATAGCCCGGTGCGCGTTTGCCGGCGAGCATTCCCACGGCGGCTCCGCCGGGCATCCACATCATCGTCTTCAAGAGTTGGAGCCAGATCCAGCCTTCATCTTGTGATCCGCTTTTAAGGCCGACGACTTCGGCACGGTAGGGGAGAAACTGATTCGACGCCTGAAACACCGGACCGCCCAGCAGACAGAGCGGAATCACCAGCATCCAGAACTTCGGCATGCGGACGAGCTGGCCGACGTCGCCCAGCGTGTGATTCCAATCGGGGAGCGGTTCCTGTTCGAACCGGCCGGGATGTTGTCCCCAAAGCCCGACCATCACGCCGCACAATAAAGTGCTAGCGACGAGAATCGCAAAGATGATATGAAACTGTGCGACGTCCGGCGTCGTTTCGAAGGGAGTCAAATTCGACAATCGGGAGAACAATTGATCCCAGCGCGACGCCTGGATCAAAGTCGACATTTCAATTCGATACAGAAGCATTCGTCCCACGATCGGCCCGAACACACTGCCGAGCCCCATAGAAGCCATCATCAACCCGTTGGAAATGCCTTTCTTTTCGGGGCGAACCATCTGAATCAGCGAAATCCCGGCGATCCACATCAGGGCACCCGTGAAACCTTGCCATAGCCCCAGATACATGATGTTTTTCGGTGCCGGATTAATCGCAAGCACAATCGGAATGATGGCCTGCCCGATCAACGATGCACTCCAGACAATTCGCTCGCCATAACGCCGGGCAAAGAGGCCGGCGAGAATCGGGCCAACGATCCACGGCGTGACTTGAATCTTGGACAACTGCGACCAGCCATCGTCCGGATACGTCGTCCCCTGAGCCTTGGCGGCGGCGCTCAAGGCACTGAAGTAAAGCGGCAACGCATATTCGAGAACCGCCGCATAAAAAAAACTGATGATGGCCACAGGCAACACGATCGGCAACCGCGCCTCGCCCGGTGTGGCATGAATCAGATTTTCATTGATATTGGCCATCGTGGCGGTCTCCCGGTTCATTCGCGAACATCAATCGCTCAACAGAACTCTCGATATTCCTGCACGAGTCGTTTCGCGCTCTCAACGATCAGGGCGAGTTCGTCGGTGGTCTCGAAGAACTGAGCACCCCGCTTGACCCATTTCTTCGCGGCTTTCGCCCCCGATGCCGTCGTGCCGAACGGGACGTGATATTTCTTGCAGAGAGCGAGAATCTCTTCCATGGGACCGGCGACGTCGGGATGATCGTAATCGCCGGGATGCCCCATCTCGATCGAGAAATCCCCCGGACCGAGATAGACCATGTCGACACCCGGCGTACTGATGATCTCCTCGGCGTTTTCGTATGCTTTTTTCGTTTCGATATGCACGATCAGGCTCGTCTCGTCATCCTGCTCTTTCATCCATTCGCTCCAACTCGCCGGCTGGATGTAACCGCTGCTGCCGTACCCCGGCGCAATCGCCCGCGTGCCATGCGGCGGAAACTTGAGAAAGCTGCGCAGCATCTCGACGTTTGCTCGCGATTCCGTCCGCGGCAATTGGATGCCGACGATGCCGCACTCCAACAACTTAGCGACTTCCGCGCGATCGAGTTCCGGAGTCTTAGCGATGACCGGCAAACCGTTGTCCCGCGCACAGAGCACGGTATCGGCGAGTGTCGGCATATCGAAGTAGCCGTGCTCGTATTCGACGTACATGAAATCGAATCCCGCTTGTTGATAGAGTTTTACGAGCGAAGGACGGGCGTATTCGGTCAGAATCCCGCCGATCAACACCTCGCCTTCGCGCAAACGGCTTTTAAGTTGTCGTCCCGTGGTAGAGGCTTTTTTGGAATTGCGGGCGGGAGCGTTCCCGGTTTTCTCCGATTTCTTGGCCATGTTGTGGTTCCTTGAGAAGGTGGCTCACGGTTGTTATTCAATGTGGAAAGGTGCGTCACGACGCACCATACGGATGTCGCAATTATTCATTGTCGAGTGGATAGAGTTTTCGCTTCAGCCGCTTGAACGGGAGGTGGCCGAGATTGTGGACGCTCGGTTCGGAGACGACGTAGATCGCACCGGACCACGCTTCGAATCCGGCGCGAAAGTGTGCCGCCGATTTGACGCCGATATAGCGCATGGTTTTCGGGTCGAGCTTGAGCGAAAGGGCGAACGCCGTGTCGAACGGCTGTTCGCGCATCGTGGTCAGCAGCACATGCATGCCGTTCTGCTCGATATGTGCCGATGGGCCGAGACTATTTTCCAACCCTCCAAACATCGGTCCCGCATATCGAAATCGCCCGTCCGAAATCGCGATGACGCGCGCGGTCATCGAGACCGGCTCCCCTTGCAGCGGCGACGATTTGCCTCCCACTTGCAGCGAGACCGTCGCCCCGACTCCGGCAGCGTGGCATTGTTTTACCGATTCCGGATCGGTGATATTCAGGACGCACGCTTCCTTGAGACCGGCATCGAGAAATGCACGCAACGATCCCGTGCTGTCTCCGGGTGATCCGCCCCCCGTGTTGTCGCGCATATCGGCGAAGATCACCGGAAATTTTCCGGCCGCATTCGCGAGGGCAATCGCTTCTTTCGTCGTCGGCATGTGAAAATGCCAGTCAGCCTTGCGGGAGTAGCACCATTCTCCCAGTGCATCGGCGTATCGCTGGGCGGCGGCGAGATTGTTATCGGTCACGACGTACACCGAAGACCCCATATCGGGAACGTCGGCAAGAAAATAACAGGTGGCGATCGACCCGCAAATCACTTCCGGCTGCTCTTCGATTCGCTTCAATTCGGCGATCGCCTCTTTCATCGGCGAATGAGCCGTCACCTGATTCATCCCCCAGACCATCGGGATCTGATGCAAGGCCATCGTTGGTTTGATTCCTTCGGACCAGATGCGGGCGAGAATGTCGGCCACGTCGCGGGCTCGTTCGGCCATGTCGATTTCGGGATACGACCGTCGACCGAGAAGCACATCCGCCTTTTCGATCATCAACGGCGACACGTTGGAATGAATATCCAGTTCCGCCAGAATGGGAACGCTCGGCCCGATTACATCGCGAATCAACGCGAGCAAATACCCTTCGGCGTCGGGGAGTCCGTCGTTCGGGTCATCGAGATCACCCACGCACATCGATCCGTGTAACTCGAGCAGCACGCCATCGATGTGCCCGGCATTCTTGATATCGTTGAGTATTTCGGCAACAAATCCGTCAAACACTTTTCGCGGCGTCGGTGCGCTGGTATGTGCTTCTGCCATCAATGTCGGAATCAGTTCAAACCGATGTTTTCTGGCACCGTCGATATAACCGCCGATCGGGGTGTTCGTATTTTCGAAGACTTTGATCATCTCTGCACCGCGAACGAGAAACCGTTCGTGATAACTTTCGAGCGTGGTGGGGACGGGAGTAAACGTGCTGGTTTCGTGACTGATGCCGCCGATAACGACCCGCTTCATGGGGAGATTCCTTCACAAGGTGTGCGTCGAGTTAAGCTGCAATTGCGTTCCCAAGCAGAGCTTGGCAACGAGCAGGTTCACATTATTTTGGCAACAAGCTCCGCGTGTATTGGCGTTGGCCGGGGACCGGCCAACGTGTCGTTAAAATCGCTTCCTGTTTGTCTTCGGTGAGATACAAAGTCTGGAAGTCGTCGCCGCCGAAGACGCAATTCGTGCAATTCGATCCTCCGGTCGGGATGGAATGCAGCAGTTTGCCTTCGGGCGAGAGCACTTCCAATGTCCCGCCGCCGCACATCGTCACCAGCAGGTTACCGGTGCTGTCGAACGCGATGCCATCGGGATGATAATCGGCGAATTGATGAAAGATATGCGGTTGCTTGACACGTCGTCCTTGATCGTGCAGTTCGAAACGCAGGATGCGATGCGTCACGCTTTCGGCCATGAAAATAAATCGGCCATCGGAAGAAATCGTGATCCCATTGGGGAACATAAATCCTTTGGCAAGAACCGTGGTCGCGCCGGTATCGACTACAATTCGCAGCAACTGGCCGGGGGCTTCCATGTCGAGACCGGGATCGGTCATGTAGACGACGTTCCCATCAGCAATGACAAGATCGTTCGGTCCGAGAAACCGTGCGCCGTCGACGGTGTCGGCAAGTGTTGTCATATCTCCCTGAGAGGTGATCTTCAGCAGCGCATGCAGATTGGCATCGGCGAGCAGCAAGTCGCCATTGGGAAGCAGAGCGACCGATTGCGGTTTGCCCCCCGTTTCGACAACGATAGAAATCCGTCCCGCAGGATCGGCCTTGACCACTTTCCCCGTCCAGCGGCTGACGAGAAAGACGTTTCCCGACGGATCGACCGCCGGGCCTTCCGGGGAAATAATCCCCGTTGCAAAGGTATTCCATTGAATCTGCATCGGATGCCATTCCCGTTAATGCGCGCAAATTGCGAATGCAGCTTTCATTCGCGTTGTCGCGTCCGGTTTGACGTTCGAGGATGAGCTGGATATTCTCGCCGTTTCTCTCGAAGTTTGCCAGTTCCGATGTGAAATCTATCGTCGATGCAAATTGACTTCAGAGGGGACGCATAATGGATTCATCCGGAGTATATTAGGGGAATGCGATTTGTGTTTGATGTGCAATGAGTTCGCGTACCAGTTCTTGAAATGAAAGCACTGTCAATGAAGAGTTCGTTCCTGTACTCGTTCGCGTCTATCTTTTGCATGTTCTGCACAACCGGCATGGCCGACGAACTCATGCTTACCCGAGACGGAAAGAGTTCGTATGTGATATATCACGAAGCCGAGGCCGCAGAGTCGGTCCGGTTCGCCGCTCGAGAATTGCAGCGCGTGATTCAGATTGCTTCCGGCGTCACCTTGCCGATCCAACATGAGCCCGCTGAAGGGATGATCTCTCTCGGAGATCATCCCGCCGCGAGAAATGCCGGATTCTCTGCGGAAAAGTTCCCCGATGATGGCTTTGTCGTCACGGCGAAAGGGAAGAACATTTTCATCCTCGGCAAGGATTCCCCCGACGACAAGCCCCAATGGTTGGGCTGGAAAAGTCAAGGTACGTTGTTCGGCACATTCGAGTTCCTCGAAACCGTGGTCGGAGTCCGCTGGCTGATGCCCGGCGAATGGGGAGAGGACATTCCCGATCAACCCACGTTGTTGATCTCCGAGCTATCGATTGAGGAAGCACCTGACTTTTCCATTCGCTATCTGGGCGACATTCAGGATCGTGCGCGGGGTGACGATACAAACCCGCAGGCTGTCGTGCTCTGGTTGCGGCATCAAAAGATGCCTACGACCGCTGAGGGGCAGAAGCTTCAACACGGACACGCCTGGGATGAATACATTCCCGTCGACCTCTGGAAAGCACATCCCGAATTTTTAGCAGCCGATGCAGAGGGAAAACGAAGGACTTTCGAAAAACCGGCGCACGTGAAATACTGCCTGACCAATCCCGACGTCGTGAAACACTTTGCCGCGGGAGTGATCCGCTGGCTCGATGAAAATCCGCGTCAACGATCGGCCTCGATCTCGCCCAGCGACGGCGGGGACTTCTGTCTCTGCCCCGATTGCAAGGCACTGCTCACCAAAGACCCACACGGTAAGGACTCGTGGACCGACGCCATGCTCGCCTTCAACAACCAGATCGCCCGCATCGTCGGCGAGAAACATCCAGACCGTATCCTCGCTTCCTATGTCTACTATAACTACATGTATCCGCCGCAACGTCCCGTGAAGATTGAGCCGAATCTTTGGCTCGTCTGGGCACCGCTGAACTATTACGGCTGGGGATTACAAAAGCCGGTCTATCGAGAAGAGTTTCCCGAAGTGATCGAAGGTTGGATGGCACTCACGAAAAACTTCATGTATCACAATTACTCGACCTGGTTTCGTTCGTTCAATGGCGCAATTCTTCCCCCCGGCTTTGATATTCTGACGTTGGAGTTGCCGACGCTGTACAAACACGGCGTACATGCAGTGGATATGGTTGGCATGGGAGCCTGGGGCTATGGAGCCGTCAGCAATTACCTGCTCGCGCGGCAAATGTGGGACGCCGAGATCGACGTGCATGAAGAGTACATCGCCTGGCTGCAGCGCGCGTATGGCCCCGCCTGGGAAGAGATCGAGCAGATTTATCAGAAAGTCGAATCGCGGATGAAAACCTGGAAAGAGCAAGAGACCCCCGCATACCGCGGCCATCAATACGAAATCAACTACGAACTCATCGATTACGTCTACCGGCCGATTTTCAGCGACATCGAACGGCATTATTTGTCAGCGGTATCTAAAGTCGAGACCGATCCGCAGCGCAAGCGACTGGAAATGTTCGGGGATAATATGATCATGCTGCATTACAGCCTGCGAAAGGCCGAGATGATCGGCGAAGCGGAGAAATCACCCCTGTATCGCACCGATGAGCAATATGCACAGTTCATCAAAGACACCGAATTTTCCCTCTCGCTCTACCGTAACCACGGCAAGCGCTTCACCGGCCCGATCTGGAAAGGAAGCTGGCAAGGGGATTGAGCCACGGCGGAACTGCTGAACTTTTCTTGCTATGATTTCTACATCCGTCGATGGCTGACTTATTTCTCAGAGTGGTACGACGGTGTCAGGAAGGAATTTCACATGAAAAAAATCGTCGTCACCGGGGCCAAGGGGGGAACGGGGATCTCCATTGTCCGCGTGCTCCGCGAAGCGGGATATCGTGTCATCGGCGTCGATCTGAAACCGTGCGCCTTCTGGGAATCGGACTATCACCAGATCGATCTGGAGGAGGGTGCCGGAGTGCATGATGTCTTTGCGGGGGCCGATGCGGTCGTCCACTTTGGCAGCTTGCCGACCGACTCATGGACGAGCTGGGAGGCCGCCTACCGCAACCTCGCGTTGGGGGGTTATCACGTCCTGCAAGCTGCGGCGAATCTGAAGATCCCCCGCGTCGTCATAGCGAGCAGCCCGACCGTTTACTGCAACTTTCAGAAGATCCCTTATCTGCCGATCGATGAAAACACCCCTGCAGCCCCCGATTCGATCTATGGGGCGGTCAAGCAGAATCTCGAAACGCTCGCACAGAACTACTCCCGCTGGCATGGGATGTCAATCGCCGCACTCCGCCCACAGCGCATCGTCTACGAAGGCTCTTACGAATGGCGGTTCCGCAAGTTCACGCAAAACGACGGGGCGGCAATGGATTCTCTCTGGTCGTACGTCGATGCCCGCGACGTGGCGACGGCATGTCAGGCGTGGATCGAATCCGACCGCACCGGCTATGAAGCGTTCAGCGTCGCCGCCGATGACGTCTGCGTCGAGACTCCGACGCGGCAACTGCTCGCCACGTATTACCCGCACGTCAAGGACATTCGCAATGAACTCCCCGGCCGAACAGGCCTGGTCGATTGCCGCAAGCTGAAAACGATGCTCGGCTGGAAGCCGATTCATACCTGGCAACAGATGGCGAAAGAAAGCGAAGTCAATCAATTCTCAAAAGCGGCCCCTGTGCGCTGACATCGAGGACTCACATGACCGAAACACGTTCCGGTTCGCATTACATCGACGTCGCCGGCCTCCCCTGGAAGCAGACTCGATTTCCCGGCATCGAAATGAAAATCTTGTTTCAGGAACCGAATGGCGAAGCATTCACGGCGATGTTTCGCGTGGCGCCGGGTTCAAAATTGCCGAAGCATCGGCATCTCGGCATCGAGCAGACCTATATCATTGAGGGAAACCTCGCCGATGAAGATGGTATCTGCACGACAGGGAACTTCGTCTGGCGCGAAGTCGGCTCAGTCCACTCGGCCCACTCCCCCGATGGTTGCCTGACAATTGGCATTTTCCAGCGGGCCAACGAATTTTTCGACGAAGATCCAGCACATCAACCGCCGGAGTGAAGGGCAAGTTCGGCATCAGAACAACTGGGACATTTCCATCGCATGGTTTTTACCGCGAAGACGCAAAGGACGCAAAGATAAGATGAGACAACGGATTTCATTAGACCTTTGCGCTCTTCGCATCTTCGCGGTAAGTATTTTTAGGATGGTATCATGAAGACGAAAGAACAAATTGAGTACCACGCAACCCGATTGATTGACGCCTCAATCGCCGTGCATCGTCAACTCGGTCCTGGACTTCTTGAGTCGGCCTATCAGGCATGCTTGCGTTATGAGCTGAACGAACGCGGTATTCAAGCCCTATGCGAATTGACATTGCCCATTATTTACGGTTCCATTGAAATCGATGCAGGTTATCGGATCGACATGTTGGTCGAGGATTGTATCATCGTCGAAAATAAGTCCCTACAATCTCTTCTCCCGGTTCATGAGGCACAGTTATTGACCTATCTCAAGTTGTCAGGACACAAGCTAGGCTTCCTGATCAATTGGAATGTTCCTCTTCTGAAAGATGGAATCAAAAGAATGGTGCTTGGTTTATGATCATTTCCTGATTCATTGCATGAAATTCACCGCGAAGACGCAAAGAGTGCGAAGGTTCAATGGAATCCTATCCTTATCTTTGCGTCCTTCGCGCCTTCGCGGTAAATTGATCGACATGGACTTACCCACAAATGGTGGGCGCGGGGTTAAGGTTATGCGGCCTGGTCGAACTCTGCGGGGGAGAGATATCCCAGCGCTGAGTGTCGGCGGACGCGGTTGTAGAAGATTTCAATATAGTCAAA
>JBJXGP010000023.1:0-2575 GCA_046160425.1 Planctomycetaceae bacterium | reverse complement strand
ATTCGAGCGCATCCTGCTCGCCGAGCCGGCTGATCACGCTTTGATCGAGCCTTCGCAGCAATTTCAGTTTTCGCTGCTGGGCGGAATCGGTCGATTCCCGGCGGGCGATGTCCGAAATCGGATGCGCACCCGATTTGAAGACGGAACCCTGATGCGTGGCCGGCAGAAATCCGTTGTGGAAGCAATCCATTCCGCCCGGCGGAATGAGTCCGCCGTTGAGGACGATGAACCCAGGCAGGTTTTCGCATGCGGTTCCCAGGCCGAACGAGAACCACGATCCCATGCTGGGCCGCCCCTGCAAGCCGTGGCCGGTGTGCAGAAAGTAGTGCGCGTTCGTATGTTCGGAGAACGACGACGTCATCGAGCGGACGACGCAGATGTCGTCGGCGTGCGCCCCGATGTGGGGAATGATCTCGCTGAAGGGCAGCCCGCTCTCGCCGTGGTTCCGAAATTTCCAGGGCGATTTCAGCACGTTGCCGATGCTGTTGAACTGCGTCGGCTGGACCTTCATCTTAATCGGCTGGCCATGTTCCGCGTCGAGCCGGGGCTTCGGGTCGAACAGGTCCATGTGCGACGGCCCGCCGTCCATATAGAGGAAGATGATGTTCTTCGCCCTGGCGGGAAACATCGGCACGCGCGGCGCGAGCGAACCGTCCTCGACGGCATCGGCATAGGACCGCTCTTGCAGCAGCGCGGTGAGCGCGACGCCGCCGAAACCAAGCGCGGCTTGGCTCAGAAATTCGCGGCGAGTACGAAACGCCGTCTTCATCGGATCAATGGGCGAGTTCATTTCACCGCGGGCTTCGGAAGTTGTTTGGATGAACGAGTGACTTTCAGAGACTTCTCACGAGGAGAGGCGGGTTTGCTCTTTCCAGGCGGCTTCTGTCGAAGTACCGCGTAATACGTCCTGCCAGACAGAGTGAATGTCATGTTTAGATCTATGACTTTAGAAGCAGAAGGCTGTCCAATCTTAACAGCGGAAACCTGAACTGTGGAAAAGTTGATTTGCACGGTTGAACCGTCGGACAGGAGAATCTCGTGCCGGAAGTGCCTCGCAGAAATTCGGGAAAGCTCGTCATAGAGCCAGAGGCGATGGTCGGCGGGAGACCAGTGTTTTGCCGGATCTCGCGGCGGCGTGGAAATCGGCTCGGAGAGAATCCGGTAATTCAGCGTCCAAAGCGTAGAGTCTCCGACGACGACCAGGGAGAGAATCGAGGTTCCCGTACGATTCTGACTGACGATTTCGGCGTCGTGGCCGCAGTATTTCTTGACAAGTTTGCGAATGCCGGCCGGTGCGCTTGCCAGCCAAGAGGAGCGCGCGTCTCGGTAATCGCGTTCGGCTTCGTCCCAGCGAGTCCAGGCGTCTAACCGCTCGTTCGCATTCGGCGAGTTGAGTTGCTCGAACAAGTCCGGCGTGAAGTATTTCATGAAGTCAAATGTCCGTAGAGGGCCATTCGTTCCGGAGGCGACTCGAAAAACGTGTGCCCGCTGTCCTGAATGGTTTCGTGCTGCCAATGAGACAACGCCTTCTTCCCCCGGTCTAAATGCGCTCGATGCAACTGGTGCCGGTTTCCCGTCGCCGCCGCTTCAACTTTCTCGGCAATCTGGATATTCGTCCTGAGAACTGGACCGCACACGACCACGTCCCGGCCGGCCTTTCGCTCGGCAATTGCTTCGTCCAGTTTCAACAAGCTTCCGACGGTTTTAACCGCGTGGTTGCGTTGAAGTCGTTTCGCTTGATAAATCTCACATCCAGTATATCCCAGCTCGGCGGAATCAGGCGAGGTCGATTGTGCTGTCATCGCTGCATGCTTCCCTCAGGCTAGGGATCGAATTCTGTATACGCGACATCACTCTACAAACACAAACTCCTTCACATTCAACAGCACATGGGCCAGATCGTTCCAGGAACGCGGGTCCAAAGCGGAACCGAATTCCGCGGCTTGGGCCTGCAAGAATTCCTGGGCCGCCTGAAGCTCAACTTCGGTCGCCGGGCGATTGAAGGCCGTGAGATACAGCGTGCGAATTCGTGCGGCGGGATCGGCCTCGGAATCGGTTTGCCGCACCCATTGCTCGGCCTGCTGGACGATGAAGGGGTTGTTCATCAGCGTCAAAGCCTGAGCCGGGACGTTAGACGTGGATCGCCGGCCCATCGTGGTAAAGGGCGTCGGGAAGTCGAAGGCGAGAAACAGCGGCGACAGAAAATTCCGGCGGACGTTGATGTACAAGCTGCGGCGACCGTCGCCGTCCAACGGGCCGCCCGCGCCGGGGCGGCCGCGGCCTTCCATGAATTCCGTCAGATGCGGCATCACGCTGGCCCCATGCATCCGGTCATCCAGCCGGCCGGAGATCAGCAGTAAACTGTCGCGAATCGCCTCGGCTTCCAGGCGCTGAATGTTGGCCCGATGCAGCAGCTTGTTCTCCGGATCGCGCTGCTCGGCAAGTGCGTCCGCGGCGCGGCTCGACATCCGAAACGCATGCGACGCGACCAGGCGACGCTGCATCCGCTTGAGCGACCACTCGCCGCGTTGCAGTTCTCTGGCCAGCCAGTCGAGCAGTTCCGGATGGGTCGGCG
>JBJXGP010000022.1:0-6330 GCA_046160425.1 Planctomycetaceae bacterium | reverse complement strand
TTCCTTGCTGAGGTCGAATGCATCGGGAGCTTTACCCAGCACCAGGCTGAATGCCTGCTCTTCAAATTGGTCCAACCCGTGCATAAGCCCCGAACGGTCGACGTCGCGATTGAGCCGGTCCAACCCGTCGAGGAGACCTCGGCGATCCGAAAGGCGATCGACTCTCGTCTGCAACTTCATATTCTGCTGAGCCGCACCGTTCGGATCGAACGCCGCAAATGCGGTCCCGAGAAATGCGGGACCATCGCCATAGATGCCGCCAAGCCGTACATAACTCGGCATACCGGAGAGCGGATCGTTGCTCCCGCGGATCCGAGCGACGATCGAACCCATCGAGGGGCGAATCTGCGCGGAGTTATTATCAGCCGGGGGATGATCGTAACCGGTCATGACGTAATGCGTCCCGCCGCCGTGACCGCTGTTGGTATGGGCAAACGATCGGACGAACGCCATCTTGTCAGCGAGTTGCCCCATTCTGGCGAAGTGGCCTCCCAGCGTCACGCCGGGGATCGTCGTGCTGACTTCGCCGGTCACGCTGCGATATTCAGAAGGGGCGGTCATCTTGGGATCGAACGTTTCAACGTGCGTCGGGCCGCCGCCGAGCCACAACCAGACGACCGACTTCCCTGTATCCACCGCTTCTTTTTGCACGTTCGCCGCGGCTGCTCGCGATGCGAGCATCGACGAGAGCGTGAGTGACCCGGCTCCTAATGTTCCGACCTGCATGAGATTTCGACGAGTGATTCCGGCACAATCCGTGTAACGCTGATTCGTTTGAATCGTGAGCATGTTTTCCTCCGTCGGATGCATTCAGGGAAACGATCGAACCTACACGTCAACTCCTCGACGATTTCGTACGATATATTGATACGCGGCGAGTCAATGCCTTCGGGCCTCGGCTCGCGAGGCTCAAATCGCTCAACGACACATAAACATTACTTTACGCAACGCCAAACGTCAATATCAAATATCGGAATATCTTGATGCGTTCTTGCGTAAAATGAATGGAGGCCTCGCCGCGTGGCGATAAATGTCGGCAGGGATATCGATCGTATCAGGCGGCCTTGGATCGTCGTTTCCGCTTCGCAGGGACGCTCTTCCAGCGGCGGTGCAGCCAGAGGTACTGTTCCGGATTCCGGCGAACGACTCTCTCTAGCGACGCAGTGTACCGTTGCGTGATCTCCCAGACCGGGTTCATCGAATCGATCGTCAGTGGGTCGATTACTTCCTCGCAACCGAGTTCGAAGCGAAACCACGGATCGTGATCGAAGTCATCCGGTAATCGCCGTGCGTAACCGACGGCGATCAGTGCGTTGTACTGCAAGGCCATCAGCGCGATCGACTTGAACGTCGACGCCGGCCTGCCAAAGAAGTCGACGAACTGTCCCTGAGCACCGGCATCCTGATCGCCGAGCAGAGCGATATGTTCTTTTCGTTCGAGGCGGTCGAGGATTTTCTCGTAATCCCCTTTTTTCGCGAGCATCTGGTGTCCCGTGCTTTTCCGGAACGAATTCATCCAGTCGTTCAAATACGGGTTATCCAGATCGCGGGCGATCACTCCCATCGGGAAGCCGAAAATTCCGAACGTCGAAACCGCCATCTCCCAGTTGCCGAAATGTCCGCTCAACAAGATCACGGGGCGACCGGAACAGAGCGCCGTCAGTACCTCAGGACGATTGCGAAAATTCAACACGTCATAGACTCGCTGCAAGTGCAGCTTTCGCGGAAGCTGGGCGATCTCCGCCAGTAACCGAAAAAGATGCAGCCACATGCCGTGAATGATCTCTTCCACTTCTGCGGTTGATTTTTCAGGAAACGACTGGCTGATGTTCTCGCGGACGACGTCTGTCCGCGTCAGTTTTTCGGGGAGCAGACGCCTGACGATAAACGTCAGCGCATGGGTGAGCCTTACCGTCTGTCGGGGGGTCAGGATCTGCAGGGTGCAGACCAAGCACCGAATCGCCACATATTCGGCGATATGCCGGATGGTTTTCCACTGCATGAACCGGTCGCCTCCCTGGACCGAAAACACGCCGTTAATCGGCAACTTCCCTGTCGTACAGCAGGAGTGTCGCCGCTCTGGGATTTTTCGTCAAGAGAGTTCCCTGGGATACGAAGACCCTGCATAAAAATGATCAATCCCCTGTATATCTCACGCACGTTAAACTACGATCAAGCAACGATCGCATCGACTTCCGGTCGCTGCATTTCCGTTTTCGGGTTGCCCGGTTTTCACTATACCGCAGAAACTCGGCAACCGGCGACAATCTACAAAGGCGACTTCGAATGGCAGATGGAGTTCTGGGAATCCTCGGCGGACTGGGCCTGTTCCTTATGGGCATGTCCGTCATGACCGAGGGACTTAAGGATCTCGCCGGAAATGCCCTGCGCCGGTCGCTGGCGACATTCACGAAGAATCCGTTCACCGGAGCACTCACGGGTATGATTGGAACGGCTGTCATTCAATCATCAAGTGCCACAACGGTAATGGCGGTTGGCTTTGTCGCCGCGGGTTTGATTACGTTTCCGCAATCGCTGGGAATAATTTTCGGAGCCAACATCGGGACGACGTTGAAAGGCTGGATCGTTGCCTGGTTGGGGTTCAAGTTCGATCTCGGCACAATCGTCATGCCGCTGATTTTTGTCGGCGCTCTTATGCGGTTGTTCGGTCGCAAAAATATTTCCGCGTCGGGTTACGCACTGGCGGGGTTCGGTCTGATTTTCGCGGGGATCGCCATGCTGCAACACGGCATGCAGGGTTTTAGCGACATCGTCACTCCTGAGAGCTTTCCACCGAACACATTTGTCGGGCGTTTGTTGCTGGTGCTCATCGGCATCGCAATTACGATCGTGACGCAATCGTCGAGCGCCGGAGTCGCCGCCGCGATTACCGCCGTGCATGTGGGAAACATTTCACTCCCGCAGGCGGCGGCACTGGTCATCGGCATGGATATCGGGACGACGGCGACGGCAGCGCTCTCGGCCCTCGGTGGTAACGTCAATGCCAAACGGACCGGGCTGGCTCACGTCCTCTTCAATCTGATGACCGGCATCGTCTCCATTTTGCTGCTGCCAGCGTTCATCTGGAGTTGGGAGACGTTCGTGCCCGAGATGGCGAAAGCCGATCCTGAGATCGTGCTGGTGGGATTTCATTCGCTGTTGAACGTGCTGGGGGTGATTGCCGTTTTGCCGTTCACGAATCGATTCGCGGCTCTTATCATCCGGCTTATTCCCCCGCAAGAAAACGAATTGACCCGTCGACTCGATCCGACATTGCTCTCTCAGCCGGACGTGGCGATTCAAAGCGTGAATGCGACGCTGATCGATCTGGCAAACATCGTATTCTCGGCGCTCGCTTCGCTGCTGGAAAAAGGGGATATTCACAGGCTGGCTCAGCAGCAATTGGCATATGATCGCCTTGACGAAGCCGAGCGATCCCTCGCGGAAACCCGCAGGTTTCTCGGCGACATACAAGTCACTGTGGCGAACAGCGAAACGTACCGGCATTACGTTTCGTCTCTGCATGTGCTCGATCATCTCACCCGCATGGTCGTCCGCTGCCGCGATGAACGCCGACTCGACTCGATACGCAGCGACGGCGAACTGACGGACTTCAGCGATGATCTGTCAGTTGCCATCCGCTGCGATTTCGCCAAATCGGACGAGACCGGTCGAATGCACGAACGACTTAAACGCCTCTGGTCGCAAATCGACCGTCGGATCGAGCCGTACCGCTATGAAACGATCAACCGCACAGTTTCCGGCGAGGCGACGACTGAGGAAGCAATTCGCTGGCTCGATGCCGTTCGTTGGTTGCGGCGTGTCAGCTATCACGCCTACCGCATTGTCTATCATCTTTTTCCTGCATCGGCGGAAACGGAATCCGTTCGCGAACCGGCCGACGAGCAGGACGATCTCGATTAGAGACCCTAACACAACCGGTTGTGCCTGTCAAAAATGCCTCAACGTTTTCACAAAATCACGCGGTACAGAGGGTGTGTTAGAGTTATTGAGGAGCGAACCTTGCGATTGTCATTCGAACGGTCGATGTCCGTCGACCTCAGCGTTCGCTGATTCCGAAGAGCTTGCGCAGCGCATCGAGCAGGCCATGTGGAGTTCCTGTGCGGGCTTCTTCTCGCAAGGCTTCGAGCGGCGGGTGCAGCAGTTTATTGACGATCTGTTCGACCGACTTTTCGATGATTTCGCGGTCTTTATGCGACAGATGCGGCAACTTCTGCATCAGGCGTTCGACCTCTTGCGCCCGCAGATCGTGCCATTGCTCGCGAAGCTGCTTGATAACCGGGCCTGTCGCCCGGTGCGAGACGTCGTGCATGAAGCGTTCGGTCTCTTCGTCGATGATCTTGAGCGCTTTGGCGACCTCTCCCCCGCGGGCCAACTTGTTTCGCTCGCACGTCGCTTCGAGGTCGTCGATGTCGTACAGAAAAATGTCATCGTCGAGTTCGGAAATCGCCGGGTCGAAATCCCGCGGGGCGCCCAGGTCCAGAATCAGCAGCGGACGGCGCGTGTGACCGATCCGAATCGCCCGCATCCGCTCGACGGACATAATGAGATGATCGGCCCCCGTCGTGCTGACCACCACATCGGCCTCGGCGATCCAGCGATCGAGTTCGTCCCAAGGTTTCGCCGTCCCGTGAAATTGCTTCGCCAGTTTTTCGCCTCGTTCGAACCCGCGATTGACGACCAGAATCCGCTGCACTCCCTCGGCTTGCAGGTATCGCAGCGTCTCTTCGGCCATCTCTCCCGCGCCGATCACAAGCACCGTCTTGTCGTCGAAGCGGTCGAAGATGCTCTTGCCGAATTCCCCCACCGCGACGCTGGCGATGGAGACCCTTCCCTCGGCAAGCTCGGTTTCGCTGCGAACTCTTGCCGAGACGCGAATTGCCTGCTGAAACAGCGGATGCGTGAGCGGACCGCACGCGGCATTTTCTTGCGCGACGCGATAGGCTTCCTTGAGTTGGTTGACGATTTGCGGCTCCCCCAGCACCATGCTGTCGAGACTGCACGCGACCTGAAACAGATGACGGACCGCTTCGACTCCGTGACGCTGCCACATTTCATTCATGAACAGATCGACGGGGACGTCGTGAAACTCTGAAAAGAATTTTGCGATCTCGTCGCGCGAAGGAGCCATCTCAGGATCGTCCTGTGCCGTGTATAACTCGACGCGGTTGCACGTCGAGAGCACGACGACTTCGGACGCCGGAAATGCCGACCGCAATTGACGGTAGGCCTGTCGTAATTCGGTTTCGCTCGCGAACGCCAGCTTTTCGCGCAGCGAAAGATCCGCCGTGTGATGATTACAGGAGAGAACTTGCAGATTCATCGTCTCTCCTCAAGACAACCGGGCGCTGAAACGGGGGGCGACGTGCGGACGGCTCGTATGCCAGGAGTGCATCGACGGGATGCCCCCTTTCGTCAGGATTTGCAGCCCCAACACAGTCACCAGCAGAAACGTAAACGCCCAGATCGTCCACCAGGCGACTTGCCTCCCGCCGGGATCGCGCGTTCGCACCAGCAGGAAAAACAGGCCGAGCATCACCAGCCAGACGACACCGTACCCGATGATCAGAGGATCGGCGAACGAAACGGGCTGTCCCCCCCGCTGCACATACCAGCCGAGGCCGACACCGATGGCCATCCCCAGCGTCAACAGCGGAAAGGCGATCACTCCCGACCACCAGTTCCAGCGGGCCAGCGTGGCGAGACTCGGCAACGACAGACCTTCGTGCAAGAGTTGTTTATGCCTGAGCCGGCGATGTTGCACCAGATACATCAGTCCGAGAATGCAACCCGCCATGACGCCCCCCGCGCCGAACATCAGCAGAGAAGCGTGCAGCATTCCCCAGCGACGAAGCACATTTTCCGACAATGCCGGATCGTCGAACATCAGCGTTTGCGGCTGATCGTCAACCAGCAGCGCGCCGACAATCAACACGATGACGAGCGGCAGCAGAAACGGCCCCATCGCCAGCGACTTGTCGATGAGCGATACGAACAGGTACAGCACGATTGCCATCCATGACAGGACGAGCAGCCAGTCATGACTCGAAGCCATCAACGGCGGAAGATCGGCTTGCAAGCTGCGGTGCCATAAGTAAGCCGTCTGCGCGACCAATCCGGCGAAACCGAGTCCGAGGATCACCACACGATTGAACGTGCTCCGCTTCAGCCAGCGCAACAGTTCGCAGACCAGCACTACGGCGTAGCTGAATAGAAAACAATAAACGGTCACATTCGACAGCATGTACGTTCTCTCGAATCGAACTCTTGTGAACCAACTCGTTCCCAAGCTCCGCTTGGGAACGCATG
>JBJXGP010000021.1:0-51060 GCA_046160425.1 Planctomycetaceae bacterium | reverse complement strand
GGATATCTCTCCCCCGCAGAGTTCGACCAGGCCGCATAACCTTAACCCCGCGCCCACCATTTGTGGGTAAGTCCAAAAATTGAAACCGCCCCCAACGGTCAATTATCAACCCATGCCACCACAGTCGGTTGTAGTCGTTGAATTAAGGCCTTATATTGCGGCCGAAAGCTACGGCACAGCAGTCTCGACATGGTATTCATGGAGCGAATTTCACGCACTGCCATATGTTGAAGCATCTTTATCCGACATCGCCGCAGGCGCACATCAACCCCGTCGATATTCTTCGCGCCACAACCCCCGGTTGCTCCGCCCCGCAGATCGCCCCGCTGACGGCGACTCGTGTCGCCCCCGCTGCTAACACTTGCGAAATATTCTCGGCGTTAATCCCGCCGATGGCGTACCAGGGGAGCGTGATCTCGGCGGCGACTTGCTTCACGAATTCCAGTCCCGCGAATTGATCGAATTGTTTCGTTTGGCTGGCGAAGACCGGTCCGACGCCGAGGTAGTCGGCTCCGTCGATGACGGCGCGGCGGGCCTGTTCGATGGTGTGCGTCGAGACGCCGACGATCTGCTCGGGGCCGACGATGCGGCGGGCGTCTTTGACGGTGAGATCATCCTGACCGACGTGGACGCCGTCGGCGTCGCACAACACGGCGAGGTCGGGGCGGTCGTTGACGATGAACAAGCCGCCGAACTCGCGGGTCCATGCGCGGATGCGTTTGCCCTGTTCGAGCAGTTGGCGTTCGGTGCGGTTTTTCTCGCGCATCTGCACGATCTTCGCGCCGTGGGCCAGCGATTCGCGGACCGCCGGCCCCGCACCGTGATCGCACAGTTCTTCGGTGACGAGCAGATACAGCCGGCACCCGGCGAGCCGCTCGCGATTGAACTGCGTATTGAGGATCGCTTTTTCGAGCGTATAGAATCGATAACGAAGCTGTTCGAGTTCCTGGGCGAATTCGGGCGAGAGAATCTTGCCGTATTCTTCGAGGCTGCGGACCGCCTCTTCCAGCCGCTTGCAGTTCGCCTGCACGACCGACAACAACGTCGGCCGCAGAAATTCCTGCCGCGTGCTGATACGCGTGCCGACGTCGGCTTGTGTTTCGCGAGAGGCCCACGCTTCTGCACCCAGCCGCGACAACGACTGCACGAATTCGTGCCGCCACGTTTTAAGCAGCCGGGTGAGATGCGCATCATCGAGCACAAAGCGGACATAATCTTCGATGACCCGCACTCCTTCCCGGGCGCGGTTGGCACAGGCATCGAGGATGCGAAATGTTTCCGTCCGTTCGGAACACGAACCGCCGGTGACGTTGAGCGTGATATCGACATCGAGCGGAGCCGTCGGGGTTCCCGATTGCCGTTCGACCTGTTCGTGTACGGCGTCGAGATGCAGTCCCTGATTCCGCAGCCATTCCGAGACGGCGGAGGGGACTTCCATCAACCCAAAGAGAATGTGCTCGCTCCCCAACTCGGCGGCGCGGCCTTCTTCTCCACGGCGGCGATGAGCGGCGGCGATGATCTCCGTCAACGTGGCATCCAGCGGGGGGAGATCGCGATCCGATAACGAAGACTCATCCGGTCGGATCGCCTCATCGCCGGGGGGAAGACGGAATGCGATCCGCAAGGACTCCGCAGCGATGTCGAATTCGCGGAGGATTTCGGAGCCGCGCGATTCGTCGGCATGTACCGCCCAGAGCAGATGATGCGGCTCAACCTCGGCCGCCGAGGTGTGGTGAGCCAACAGCCGCGATAATGCGATGATTCGCCGAGCGGCTTCAGTCAAGAGGAGGTCCATAAACCAGGCCGTACAGAGGTTGTGTTAGAGATGTTAAAGCCCATTTCATGGAAATTGGCGGACAAATCGGGATGAATCGCGAACATTTGTCGGCGATCGTTGTCGATACTGAGTATGGTAACAGAATCCGTTCAAATGGCCATAAAAAATGGGATTGGGACGGAATTCGATCTTTTTCGGGAGGATTTCCGAGTCCAGGATCGATTTTCGGAAGAATTCACACTGTGGAGAACTCTTTTGAAATCCTCCGGAATACGGTGATCTGGACTGGATGAAATCGAATTTGCCGTTATAATAAATCGGCCTCCGGTTCGTGTGCCGGTACGCATAGAAGTGAGTATGCACAAGTGCACTGCTACTCGACAGATCCTCCGGGTCTTCAGCTCTGAGTCGTTCAGGTTCAAAGCGATCAAGATCTCAGTCTGGCAATGTTCGAGAGCTAAGGTTTGTCGGTCAGACGGTTTTTCAAGGCATCACGCCGTTGGGAAGCGTAACGCCACGAGAAGCCCTATCGCGACCGATATACTTGAGCTTAATCGCTTCGAACCTGTTAACCATCCAACAGGCTTGGACAACCATTCTGGGTTTCGGACCTTTCAGAGAGTGATCTCCGCCGGGCTTCATCAGCATTGCGGCCACGCTCGGTCGATTCGAACATCCATTCTGGTTATTCGCTCCATGCCTGTGATGGTTTTGAATTTTCCGTTAAGAAGGGCCGGCATGGCTCGCAAAGGATGACAATGAGCAAGAATCTGTATGTAGGTAATCTGTCTTTTTCCGTGACCTCTGACGGTCTCCGCGAAGCATTTTCGAAATTCGGAACGGTGACTTCCGCTTCTGTTGTGACCGATCGGGAAACCGGCCGTTCACGCGGTTTCGGTTTCGTCGAAATGGAATCGGGTGGCGAAGCTGCCATTGAAGAAATGAACGGCAAGGAATACGAAGGTCGTACCCTGACCGTCAATGAAGCTCGTCCTCGCGCCGAACGTCCGGGTGGCGGCGGTGGTGGGGGCGGTGGTGGTGGTGGTGGTGGCGGTCGACGCGGCCGTTACTAATCGCTAATCGATTCCGGTAGTCGTCCGATTCCGGGCGCAATTCAAAAACCCCGGGTGTCCCAACCACCCGGTCTTTTTCGAACCCGGTCAATGTTCTCCGTCCGTGCGGCGATCGACTACTTGTCGAGCCACTGTTTTATGTTGAGCCACGGGGGAGAACGGTTTTTCGCGGGTCGAGAATGCTCTTTGCACGTAACTTCCACGATGTGGATGCGGGTCGGCCATGCCGGATCTCATTCCACTCCGTTCGCAGGCGGTAACTTTTCGAGTAGCAGTTCTGCGAGGTCGGACGAACCCCGTCCGATTTTTGACTGATCTCACTCCGATACCGGAACGATTTCCGGCTCGCCTTGTTCTCTCGGCACACGTGGCGCAATGTCTGCGTCGACCTGCGTGCCGAATCCTCTTCATTCATGCAATCAAGCGGTGAACACCCCGCAGCGCACGCGCTCGCGGTCTCCGTTCCCGCAGAAACTCAGGTACTCCATTGAAACCGACGACATTTGCCGAACTCAACTTGATCGAACCCCTCCAAAAGGCGATCAAAGAAGAAAACTATACGACACCCACTCCGATTCAGGCGGCGGCAATCCCTCCGCTGATCGGCGGACGCGATCTGCTCGGCTGCGCACAAACGGGAACCGGTAAAACGGCCGCGTTCGCCTTGCCGATCCTGCATCGCCTCGAAACCAACCGCAGGTCTTCCACCCCCAATGCGCCGCGCGTCCTCGTTCTCTCGCCGACGCGCGAACTCGCCGATCAGATCGGCGACAGCTTCCAGACGTACGGACGGCATCTCAAATTCCGCCAGGTCGTGATTTACGGCGGGGTCAGCCAGCAATCGCAGGTCCGCATGCTCAATCGCGGCGTGCATATCGTCGTGGCGACTCCCGGACGATTGCTCGACCTCATGGAACAGGGGCACGTCGAACTCGATCAACTCGAAACGTTTGTGCTCGATGAAGCCGACCGCATGCTCGACATGGGTTTTCTGCCCGACCTCAAGCGGATCATCTCCGAATTGCCGGATGATCGGCAATCGCTGTTCTTCTCGGCGACGCTTTCGGGCGAAGCGGGAAAACTTGCGGAGACCCTGCTGCGAGATCCCGTGCGAGTCGAAATCTCTCCCGAAGTGATGACCGTCGAGCGCACCCAGCAGCGAGTGCTGTTCGTGCAGCATGCCGATAAAGGAACGCTGCTCGAAAGCCTGCTCAAAGACGGTGCGGTCGGCCGTTCGCTGATCTTCACCAAGACGAAACGCGGAGCCGATAAGGTCGCCAAACAGTTGGTTCGCAGCGGCATCAAGGCCGATGCGATTCACGGCGACAAATCGCAGAATGCCCGCAACCGGATCCTCGCCGGATTCCGCAACGGACAGTTCCAGGTGCTGGTTGCCACCGACGTCGCCGCCCGAGGGATCGACATCGACAACATCACGCACGTCGTCAATTTCGACATTCCGCACGAACCCGAAAACTACGTGCATCGCATCGGGCGCACGGGCCGGGCCGGAGCTGACGGCGTGGCGCTGTCGCTGTGCGATTCGAGCGAACGCTACGATTTGCGGGCGATCGAGAAGTTGATCCGCATGACGATCGTGGTCGACAAGAACCATGCCTTCCATTCCGAACGCGCCCCGACGCGCGACGCCGCACCGCCTCGAGGCGGCCGTCCCGACTATCGCGCCCGCGGCAAGAGCGGCGGCAGTGGTGGTAACGGCGGCAATGCCGGCACCGGTTACGACCGCCGCAAGAAACAGCAAAAGCGCCCCGGCAAACGCCAACCTGCCGGTGTGTAATTGCTTCTGTAGAAAACAAATGTCCCAACATTTAGCCCCCGGTCAATTGACCGGGGGTTTTTCTTGCGCTCACCGCCAGTCAAACCCCAAATCGAGCGCCACGACCGAGTGCGTGAGCGCACCGATGCTGATGCGGTCGACGCCGGTGCGGGCGATCTCGGCGATATTTGAAAGAGTGATTCCACCCGACGCTTCCAACAGAACGCCGGGAGCCGTCCGATCGCGGATCGCGACGGCTTGCACGAGCATATCGGCGGACATGTTATCCAACAGGACAATCCTCGGCGTCGCGGTCAGCACATCGGCGAGTTGCGCAAGATCATCGACCTCGACTTCCATTGGAAAATCGGCCGGAAGCTGCGATCGCGCATGACGGACGGCGTCGGCAAGCGAGCGCGATGAATCGGCCGCACGCCACGCTCCCAAGTGATTGTCCTTGATCAGGCAGCCGTCGTACAGACCCATGCGGTGATTGTGGCCGCCCCCCGCGCGAACCGCGTATTTATCGAGCAATCGATATCCCGGCAATGTCTTGCGAGTATCGAGAATGCGGGCTTTGGTCCCGGTTGTCGCGGCGACATATTTCTGCGTTACGGTGGCAATCCCCGAGATGCGGCTGAGAAAGTTGAGGACCGTTCGTTCTCCGCCGAGCAGCGAGCGGACCACACCGGTGATGGTGGCGACGGTCGTTCCAGGAGACACTGCCGTTCCGTCTTCGATGTGCGTCTGCCACTTGACCGCCGAGTCGACGGACGCGAACACGAGTTTGCCCACGGGAGCGCCGGCCCAGACGCCATGCTGCCGGCTGACGACGTCGACCGCTCCCCGTTGATCGGCGGGGATCAGGCATTGCGACGTGACATCGCCGCGCGTGCCGAAATCTTCGGCGAGCGCCAGCGCGATCAGCGCCCGGGCAGCTTCTGTTTCAGCGGGTCCGAATACAATTCTTGTCACGGCAACTTTTCTCAGTCAGCGCACGCTGTTAATCTATTGTCCGAACGTCTCGCTCCCAAGCTCCGCTTGGGAACGCAAGTCTTCGCAGCTCCGCTGCGCCAATTATATATTGATATTTCATTCCACTGGCGGGCAAGCCGCCAGTGCCACCCGACTGGCTTCGACGCCGGTCCATCATAACCGCTTAGCACCTGAGTGCGACAGATTACAGAACAAGAGCGAAACGATTTTGCAGATGAAAATGAACTCATGACGAATACGCGACAATCGACGGGTATACCGAAGTTGGACGACATGCTGGGTGGGGGATTGATCCCCGGCGCGTTGACCGTCGTGCTCGGCGCGACGGGGATCGGCAAGACGCAACTCGGTTTGCATTACGCCCACGCCGGGCAATCGCAGGAGGGAGAAACCGGAATTCTCTTCGATCTCACGACGCGCGGCGATGCTCAGAATCACGCCGATTACGCCCGGCGGATGTTCGGCTGGAAGCTGCGAAACGACTGGCAGTCGCTGCATCCAGAACGGATTCGGCAAGCCGACGACGTGTGGGATCGAGAGAAAGCGCGCAGCGATTATCTGCATCTGTTTCAGCGGTCGGGGAAGCGGGTCACGATCCGCGATCTCGACCCCGACGAATGGCGCGAGTGGAAAATCGAACTCATGCGCAAACTCGATGCCACGATCGGATACTTCTACGGTAACTTCGTGCATGGAGTGCGGCGATGCGTGATCGACGGCGTCGAGCCGACCGACGTCGCCAGCGATTCGTTTCAGATGCACGTCTTCGATTACATTTATCATCAGGTGTTGCGAAAGGAGGCCGACTGGGTTGCCCGCGATCTGCTGCGAGTCCACTTTCGACAGTACGAAGCGGAAGTGAATCGACATCTGTACGACAGCCGGCAGATCGGCTGCCTGCTGCTCTCGACGACGCATGAAGTGCTGCTCGATGATCTGTTATCGCGTCCGATCGGAAGCGGCGACGTTTTATCGAACGCCAACACGATCATCTTGATGGGAAAAGTCCGCGACGGCATGCAGATGAAACGGGCCTTGCACATCGCCAAGCACCGCGGCAGCGCCTGCCACGACGGTATCGTCCCATTCGAGATCACGGAGCAGGGGATCAAGCTGTTGTTGTGCTGATGTTATTGGCGAGCGGGGAGTGTCAACTCCCTGTCCCTTGTATTGTTCAACTGCGACAACGACTGATTTTCAATGATCGAGATCGTACTCTTTGATCTTGCGATACAGCGTTCGTTCGCCGATGCCGAGGAGGTTGGCGGTTTCGGCGCGGTTGCCGCTGGTGAGTTCGAGGGCCTTCTGGATGTAATGCCGCTCCACTTCGGTCAGCGGTTTGCCGACGAGAAAATCGGCGGAGATCTGATCGTCGGCGTGTCGGCCTTCGATCGCTTCGGCACCGAGCGGAGCGAGTTCTTCCGGCAGGTCGTCGACGTCGAGCACGCCGTCCATGTCGAGTACCATCATTCCCTCGACCATGTTTTTCAGCTCGCGGATGTTGCCGGGCCAGTTGTAGATCATCAGCGCATGTCGGGCGGCCTTGGTCATGCCGGTGACATCCTTGCGGAGCCGCCGCGAGTGCTCCTTCAGAAAATGTTCGATGAGCAGCGGGATGTCTCCGCGCCGCTCGCGCAGCGGCGGCAGGACGATGTTGACGACCGACACGCGGTAATAAAGGTCTTCGCGGAACTTGCCGCTCTTGACCATCTCCTTGAGATCGGCGTTGGTCGCCGCCACGAGACGGACGTTGATGTCGAGTTCCTCGTTGGTCCCCAGCCGGGTGATTTTTCGTTCTTCGAGCACGCGGAGCAGTTTGATCTGCGTATCCATCGGCATTTCGCCGACTTCATCGAGAAACAGCGTTCCGCCGTTGGCGTGTTCGAACTTGCCAATGCGCTTCCCCATCGCGCCGGTGAAGGCTCCCATTTCGTGGCCGAACAGTTCGCTTTCGAGAATGCTTGCCGGTAGGGCCGAAATGTTGAGCGGCACGAACGGCTTGGTTTTGCGTTCGCTGTTCTGATGCAAAGCCCGCGCGACGAGTTCCTTTCCCGTTCCGCTGTCACCCTGAATGAGCACCGTGGTATCGGTGGGGGCGATCTGCTTGAGTCGCGACAGAATCTTCTGCATGGACGGACTGTTGCCCACGACTCCCTCGAACCCGAATTTTTCATCCAGTCGGCGATTGAGTTCGGCGTTGCGTCGGATCAGCCGGACGCGAGTCGATGCCTTGTCGACGGCGTGCCGCAGTTCGTTGATGTCGAGCGGCTTGATGAGATACGTGTACGCTCCACCCTGACCGGCATCGAGCGCCGATTTGTACGAGGCGTGACCGGTGAGCAGAATCACCTCGGCGTTGGGGAGTTCTTCCTTCGCCTTGCGGAGGATTTCCAGACCGTCGACTTCGTCCATCTTGAGATCGGTCACGATGACGTCGAAATTGTCGCTTTCGATCAACGACGCCCCCCGCTTGCCCGACGTGGCGATCGTGCAGTCGTAACCGACCCGGCCCAGGCTCTCGGCGACGGCCTGCGCATGGGCTTCATCGTCATCGACAACGAGCACGCTGACTTTGATCGACGCCAGATCGGTCGTTTCGGTGGGAGCCTGACTCATCAACTCAATTCCAGTGGGCGTAATGGTTCACTTCTTTGTAGGGTGGGTCGAGCGACGCTTCGCCGCGCTGACCCACCATCAGTGTCAGCACCAAATCGCACGGGTATTCAATTCCAGTTGCAGATTATCGCCCTGCCATTTTAGCGTGTGGGAGGGAAATCAGCGACGATCCGTGGCGGATTCCTCGAACTATCTTGAATCGCGTAGCGTGCTCACACTGGCGGGCAAGCCGCCAGTGCCACCCAAACGCCGATTTGGGATATCCATTCCAGCCCTTACTTTTCGATGGTGACGCGCACGACCCAGATGCTGTTTGTCTCTTTCGAGTCGGCGGGAATCGCGCTCCAGCTATGGGGGATGCGATCGTAGATGTACAGCAAGTGCTGCTCATCGAGCGCGACGACCTCGGTATACGCGCTGGTCTTGCCCGCATCGGTGATTTTTTCCGCGGGGACGAATTCGTTGTGATTGTCGAGCACGTCGAACTTATTCCATTCCAATCCCTTGCCGTCGCGATTCAGCCACAGATACAACCCCGGCCTTCCCCCCGACAACGCCACCGCCCCGTTCGCCATCACTTCGAGGCTGGGCTGGACGGAAAAAACGCCCGGCATTGCCCGGGCTTCGGACCACGTCTTTCCTTCGTCCTCGCTGAACGACTGGCCGAACGGCGAGCCTGACGCCACGCGAAAGATCGACATCAGCCGCCCATCGGCGAGTCGGCACAACGCGGCTTCGCAGGGGCCTTCCCCGCCCGGCACAGGGCAATCTTCACCGGCGATTGTCGAGCGAAGTTTCCAGTCGATGCCGTCTTTTGATTCGGCGAGCACGAGGGCATACCGAGGTGTGTCTTTGTAGTGACCGTACAACATGGCGAGATAATTTTTGTCGTTGTCGATCAGCGTGTCGCCGTTGAACACGAACCCGGAGACGCCCGTTGTGGGGTCGAACGATTGATCGGGGCGCGTCCAACCGCTGACGGTTGCTTTTTGGTCCATCAATTTCGCACGCTTCTCCCCCTTCTTGCAGAGCTGGAACGCTTCACCCATCACATTTTCTCCGATAGGCTTCAAGTAATAGGGGAGAAGGATTTCATCGTCGTTTTCGAGCGTGAGTGTGGGATCGCCGTAGCGCCCTTGCACCGGTTTGGTCCAGGTGAGGCCGCCGTCGTCCGACCACGTCAGTTGCGCCGTCGAGATTTTGACGTGTTCATCGGCGTAGTCGGTCATGATTGCCAGCAATCGCCCATCGGACAGACGGGAAAGCGACGGGAACCACAAGTACCCCTTGCTGCGCGCGACGAGATGGGGCTGCGAGATGGTCACTTTGCCGTCGCCATAGGGTAACGTCTGCCCGGGTTTCCAGGCGGGTTTATCGGCGGCTCCGGCTGATTGCGAGAAAAGTCCCGTTGCAATGCAGAGAACAGACGAAAACAATCGAACGGCGTGCATGACGCGAGAGAATCGATGAGAGTCAACGGATTTCTTCTGCATGAATTGCTCCTTAACGGAATGGAGAGACTTGTCCCTTTAGTTGGTCATCCTAACACAATGATTTCAGGATTGGTTCCGTACGCAGGTACGAAAGTTCCGAAACTGCAACGCGTTTTTTTGAGAGAATTGTGTACATTTGCTTGACACCACCACCTGAGCCTGTAGAATGTTAATTAAAATAGCACTCTCTATAAGAATGTTATTACTTATAACATCTACAATGGGGAAACATAATGGTTAAGCGTGGAAACTCCTGGGAGCCATCGCCAACAGACTTCAGCCGAGTTTTATTTGACCAAAACCCTTGGTTTGAAACAGGGAATGTTCCCGATGCATTGGCACCGAGGATCGAACGGCCCGTGGCCAAATCACTGTGGAAAAGAATAACCCATGATGTCCCGCACCGCTTTCAATTGATTTTGGGGCCACGCCGCGTCGGGAAAACAACTGCCATGTACCAGACGGTCAGGCATTTGCTGAATTCCGGCATTCCGGCCAAACGGATTTTTTGGTTGCGGCTCGATCATCCCTTATTGATGCGACTCACGCTCGACAAGCTCATTAGTGTGTTGTTCGACGTCAGCACGGAATCCGGACATAAGCCGACCAAGAAGCAACCGATATTTTTGTTCCTCGATGAATTGACCTACGCGCGTGATTGGGACTTGTGGTTAAAAACATTCTATGACGAAGCTTATCCGTTTCGGATCGTAGGTTCATCGAGTTCAACGGCGGCCTTAAGAAATCGAAAACTTGAGAGTGGAGTGGGAAGATGGGATGAACAATATTTGGCTCCCTACCTTCTCTTGGAGTTTCTCGAATTGATCCAGGTGCCGATCGAGATCCCGGTAGGCAATCATCTCGGTGAGACGCTGGAAAACTGTATTCAGGCGAAAATTGACGTTTCGAATTACGCCCCTGCCCGGGAAACTTTTATGCTCACTGGAGGATTCCCCGAACTGTTGATTCACACCAAAGATTCTCATGAGGACAAGGTATCCGTATTTATTCGGTCTCAGCAGATCCTGAGGGACGATGCCGTGATACGAGCCATTTACAAGGACATCCCGCAAGCGGTGGGAGTGGAGCAACCGATGTTGCTCGAACGGTTGCTTTACACCCTTGCCGGCCAGATCGCCGGAATTCTGTCACCGGCAAACATTGGAAAAAACCTTGATGGGCTATCGCAGTCGACATTCGATCGCTATCTATCATACCTTGAACGTTCTTATCTGGTTTTCACTTTGCCGAATTATTCCGGGAGTGAAATCTCGGTTCAAAAGCGAGGCAGAAAATTATACTTCGTCGATGGTGCCGTTCGAAACGCGGCACTTCAACGGGGATTAGCTCCATTAAATCACTCGGAGGAAATGGGTCTGCTGACGGAAAATCTCGTCGCTTCGCATCTCCATTCACTCAGCCAGCAAAGCAACGTCAGGCTATATCATTGGAAAGACAAGAACGATGAAGTCGATCTGATTTACGATCACCCCGAATATCCATTGGCATTTGAAATAACGATCAAGACATCGCACAGCCTGCGAGGAATGATTACTTTCCGCGAGCGTTTTCCGCGATTCGAAAAAAACTGCTATCACGTTTCCGAAAGTCTCTTTGCCAAATCGCCGAGCGAAACCGACGACGGCATTGGCCGCATTCCCATCGATTTGCTCCTATTGGCTGCCGGTGCTCAAGCTGAAAAAGAACTTGCGAGCCGCCTGTCCGTATGAACGATTATTCAACTCTTGATCGTACTTACTCCAACGCCAATCGCAGCAAATTCAACGCCGTTTTGGCGACGCGGCTGGTGTGGATCGATGGGTCGCCGAGCAGGACGATCTCTCGGACTTGCGACTGCGTCGGCGTTTCGAGTGCGACGAACGTCACCGGGGTTGCCAGTGGGTCGCGGTCGGGATCGTGCCTGGGGAACTCCGACACCGACAACGCATAATCGGTCTGAAAATCGCGGCGACAGGCTTTCGCCAGTTCACGCGTTAACTCTTCACCGGCGAGCGCGCCCGCCGCGCGCTGCGACCAGACGTTTTGAAGTGCCGAGCCGAGCGTTTGCGGTTCGGTCGTGGCGGTTAGAATCAATCCCGCTCGAAACGGGGCGAACGAGGCATCATCGGCGGAATTCGACATCGAAGACGTCAGCCTGTGCGCGAGCGAGCCTCCCGTTCCGATCTCGATCGTGGCGAGCGTCTGACGGCGCTCGGCGAGTTGACGCAGCACGATGTCTTCGAGTTCTTCCTCTTCGACCCCGAAGATGTAATGTCCCATCAGTCGCTGAATTTCATGTTCCGTCGCGGCGATTTTGGATGCGCACTCGGCTTCGGATGCCGCATGAGCGACGATGCGAAGCGAGATTGTCCCTTCGTGGGCGGTGATTCCCACTTCGGGATCGCGCTGCCTTGAGGTGACGTCACCCAGCATTTCCTCCGCCTGCGATTCCCCCACGCCGAACATGTTGATCAGCCGTCGGCGAATCGCGACCTCGCCGCGCGGCAGATGCGGCACAATTTCTTGATCGTACATCCGCTTCATTTCGCTGGGAACGCCCGGCACGGCGATGAACAGCGCGGGAGTCGGCGCGTCTTCGCGTTCGAGTTCCATCCAGATGCCCGGCGCCGTGCCGCGAGGGTTCGCGATCGGCCGGCTACCGGCGGGGAAATATGCCTGGATCGTGTTGCGTTCGGGCATTTCGCGTTTGCGCGATGCAAAGAACTTGCGGATGAAGTCGAGCGATGGTTCATCGAGCACGAGTTCGACTTCTGCCAGTTGCGCGAACGCTTCGCGAGTCAGATCGTCGAGCGTCGGGCCGAGTCCACCGGAAACGATAACCACGTCGGATCGCGCGCGGGCCGAACGCAGCACGTCCAGCATCGCCGACATGTCATCGGCAACCGTTGTATGGAAGATAACGGGAATGCCGATCTCAGCCAATCGCAGGCTCAGCCATTGGCTGTTCGTGTCGAGTTTGGCGCCGGTCGTCAGTTCCGTTCCGACCGCAATAATTTCGGCTCTCATGGGTCACGTGATCGAGTGGAAAGTTATTGGAAAATGTATCAACGGGAGTGTGCCGGGTGAGTCGCTCGCGCGGTCTCGGGCGCAGCCAATCGCGAACGCTCGTCGAGAATTTCTCGATAGAGACTCGCTGTCTGCCGGACCATGTGATCGGTTCCAAAGTCGGACTCGACGAGTCGCCGGGCGTTCTGGCCGAGTTGGCGGGCACGTTCGGGATTTTTCAGCAATTCGACGATGTGATCGGCGAGATGCGCGCTGTCCCCCGAGGGGACGAGAAATCCGGTTTCGTTGTGTTTGACGGCGACGTGGACCCCCCCGACGTCGGCGGCGATAACCGCTTTTCCGAGGGCCATCGCTTCGAGCATGATCGTTCCCGCTCCTTGCATCAGCGAGGGGAGACAGAAAATATCGAGCGCATCGAGCGAAGGAGCGACGTCGCTCAAGTTCGGCGCGAACGTGACGTGATCGGCGACCCCCAGCGACTGAGCCAGCCGGCGGAGGTTGACTTCCTCAGGACCGGCTCCCGCGATCAGAAATTCCACGTCGCCGTACATCGCGAGGACTCGCCGCGCGGCGCCCAGAAAATAAGGAATCCCCTTGATCTCTTCGAGAGGGCCGACCATCCCCACGACGGGAACCCGCCTCGGATCGAGGATCGGATGCAGCGTATCCTGCGCGGGCAAGTCGACTCCGACGGGGATCTCGACGATCCGTTCCGGCGGATAATACGCGTGCGAGAGCAGACCTTTGCGTACCGACGAACTGACGGCGATGATGCGTCGGCAGATCGTCGGGTCGACCGCCAGTTTTTCCCGCGGCGAGAGATAATCGTGAACGGTCAGCAGGCAGGGGCGATTCCACTGCTTCGCCAGTTGCACGCCGATCGACAGCAAGTGCCGGGATTGAATGTGAATCAGTTCGGGAGGCTGTTCGGCCCATTCTCGCCCCAGCAAATGCGTGACGACTTTGCCCCACCCCAGGACTTGCAGGTGCCGGCATTCGGTGATGTGCAGTTGCGCCCGTTGATCGGCATCGAGCAGATTCGCTTCGGGGCAGAGAATGTTCGCTTCGAAACCCTGCGAGGCGAGATGTTCGGCGAGTCCCATCGTATATGTCCACGCACCACGAACTTCGTAGCGTCCCGCGATCAGCAAGACATTCACAGGTGCATCTGACATAGGATTGACGTTAGAGAGGATATGGCTTCGTGCCGACGATTTCGAACATTACGATTTCCGCGTGAGACATTTGGGCCTTTGCAGGATTTCGTTCACGATAATCGCCCGCTGGATATCCTGAGGGGTCTTGAACATGTCGATAATCACGTTGCAGGCGATTTGAGCATTCTGACCCTGGGTCTTGACGGCGCCGGACTTGGGGGCATGGGGAGGCTCCTCCCATTGAAAACTCGGCTTGTTCCCCGACTTGGCCGAGGCGAGATGCGGCATGTTCTGCGAGACCTGTTTGTCGATCCGACCTTCCCCCATATAGCCGGTCAGGTGCTCTTTCATTTGAGAGAGCTGCGACTGGCCGACCTGCGATGCCGCTTCGGGTTGCCGAGTCGGCTGTTTCGCCGGCTTTTGTTGTCCCGCCGGTTGATACGCGTCTTTTCGGGGCTTGGGTTGCTGGCGATTGGGCTTGCGAGGCGGCTGCTGTTGCGGGGGTCGCGCAGCAGGACGTTCCTCGACGATTTCGAAGACCTGTTCGTCGTCGTCCCTCCTTCCCTGTTGCGGGGCCGCTCCTTCTCGCTGACGTGCGCGGCGCAGAAATTCTTCCAGCTCCTGCGCCTGCTGGGCAGGAAGAGCCTTCGCCGGACCGCGCTGGCCGGGGAGTTGGGCTTTCTTCTTCTCGGCGACTTGCTGCATCACCCAACTGATTCCCGAAAACAGCAAAATCAGTATGGTGACAATCGTACTGACGTTATCGGCCAGCAGCGTGCATCGCGCGGTCATGCGAACGAGTTCGTCGGTCAGTGGCAACATAATATCACAACCATTGGAGTCACTAACGGCATCGTATCACTTGGAGGAAGCGGACGAAGCACCGTCGCCGGTCTCCCCGGCAATGGCGGCACGCATCTTGGTATCGGCCTGCACGTTTCTGAGTTCGAAGTAATCGAGCAATCCCAGTTTACCCTCGCGCATCGCCGACGAGATCGCCTGCGGCACTTCCGCCTCGGAGAGGACCACCGCCGCGCGATTGGCCTGCGTCAATGCGATCATTTCCTGTTCGCGGGCTTTCGCCGCTGCCCGGCGCTGTTCGGCTTTGGCCTGCGCCACGCGCATGTCGGCTTCCGCCTGGTCGGCTTGAAGTCGGGCGCCGATGTTCTCGCCGACGTCGATGTCGGCGATGTCGATCGAAACGATTTCATACGCTGTTTGCGCTTCGAGGCCCTGGTTGAGCACGGTCCGCGAGATGTTATCGGGATTTTCCAGCACGGTCTTGTACGATGCCGTCGAGCCGATGGCCTGGACGATCCCTTGCCCCACCCGGGCGATGACCGTTTCTTCGGTCGCCCCGCCGATGAGTTGCCGGATGTTCGTTCGGACCGTGACGCGGGCACGCGCTTTGAGTTGAATGCCGTCGCCGGCGACGGCGTCGAGCGTGCCGGCCGATTTTTTGGGATCGGGGCAATCGATGACTTTGGGATAAACGCTCGTCCGCACCGCTTCGAGCACGTCGCGTCCCGCCAGGTCGATCGCCTGTGCGGTCTGCCAGTCAAGCCCCAGCTTGGCGCGTTGGGCGGCGATCAGGGCGCGAATCACGTTGGGGACATTTCCCCCCGCGAGATAATGCGCTTCGAGCGCCCGCGTGGTGATCGGGTAGTCGCGCGTCAGCCCCGCCTGCACCGCCATGATCTTGCTGCGCACGATGACCGCCGGATTGACGTTGCGGATGCGCATCATGATCAAAGCCGGAAGCGAAATCCCCGCTTTCGTAAAGACCGACTGAATCCACAAGCTGAGATATTGAGCCGAGACGACGAACAGGATCAGCACGCCGAGAAAGACGACGATGAACACGAACAACATCACCCCGCTCGATGTATCGAGCGCCAGCAATTGCCCCAGTCGCGTGATCATAAATTTTCTTTCTTACCGATCGTTGAGAGACGGAATACACCCGCAAAGTGCCAATCGCCGACGTCGAGAATCGGTTTGATCGTCCGATGCAGATTCATATAGTGCGGTACGCATTATACGCTATCCATCCCCGAATTCAAAATCCGAACGTCCCTCTATTCCCCCCCGGAGAAGATTCTGATGGGACGAACGACCTTTATTCGATCAGGTTTCGTCGGCGGGAACATCGAAATCGACAAGATTCGGATCGCGTCGGAGGGGAACGGTTCCCGAATGCTCTTCATGCTTCGCGACATCCTCATTTGCAGGCGAATCGGCGTGCTTTCCGCCGCCGGCCGGCGGCCCCGCTTCATCGGCGGAGACCGTTTGCACCACCAGCCGGGAGGCTTCAAGCCGCACGACGCGAATCAGCGTGTCGGGTTCGATCAGCATTCCTTCGCTCTCGGAATGCAGCCGTTCTCCCTCGATCTGCACGAGTCCGCCGGGGCTGTGCATCGTGATCGTGCGGCCGATCTTCCCGATATATTGCGACAATCGCCGGGTTTCCGCGCCGTGCGGGGCGACGTCGTCGAGCAGCGGGGCTTCGAGCAGCAACTTTTTCCCGATCGCCGTCTTGGGGAGAATGATCAACGCCCCCGCCAGCACGCCGGGGACGAGCAACATGATCCCCCCCAGATACGACCACCACAGGAAGCGGCTGGTTTCCCACCACGCCGCCCAGGCACTCCAGGCCGAGCCGAGAATGCAAATGGCGACCATAATCGCCAGCAGGCCCCCCGACGGAACAAAGACTTCCGCGATGAGTAACGTCAACCCCAGCACCAGCAGCGCAATGGCTAAGAATGAATAATCCATAAGACCCGCATTTTACCCGCAGCTAGGGGGGAGGTTCAATGTCGCGGTGGAAGTTCTTCGTCGCAAGAACTATAGGTTAGCCGCGACGCGCAGGGTCTCCGTAGCGGAGCGCGCGAACGGAAGCTTCCAATTACGGCATCCCGAAGCGTCTGCGAGGAAGCTCACCGACAATGAACGTCCGCACGTCTTGAGGAACGAGCGAAACAAGTTCACTCATGTAGCGTGCCACCCGGCAAGATCGACTTTGTCACGGTTCCGCGAACCGGTTGCCACGAGAATGATTGCGCGCTTGCTTGCCGCTGAACGGGTCATTCGCTAATGTTGATGGGTGTGAATTCTTCTCCTTTGGGGGAATGTGCGGCGGGGTGGCGGGAATTGACATTCTCGCCTCATTGCGTCGACCACGCTGGTCAGCAAGGGCAAAACTTCCAGGATGATTACCATGAAAACTCACCGATTGGCCAAAACGTTGTTCTCCATGCTCTTTGTGCTGGGAACCCTCGGCCCAGGGGAATTCGCCTCTGCGCAAACGGCGAAGGTCGATCCGCTCGATTGGCCCTATTGGCGCGGACCCGAAATGAACGGCATCTCGCGCGAGACCGGCCTCGTCGAAACCTGGTCTCCCGAAGGGGAAAACGTCCTCTGGAAAAGCGAAGCCCTCGGCAGCCGATCGACCCCGATCGTGATGCGCGGCAAGCTCTATCTCCTCTGCAGCGATCAGCCTCACACTCCACAAGAGGGGGAAAAAGTGGTCTGCGCCGACGCAGCAACGGGGGCCATCCTCTGGGAGAACCGGTTTAACGTCTATCTGTCGGATGTCCCCGATACGCGAGTCGCCTGGTCGAGCGTCGTCGGTGATCCGCAGTACGGCAACATCTATGCCCTTGGCGTCTGCGGACACTTCATGTGCATCAACGGCGAAACCGGCGAAACCATCTGGGAACACTCGCTGTGCGAAGAATACGGCCTCTTGAGCACCTACGGCGGTCGAACCAACTTCCCGATCGTGTACGAAAATCTCGTGATCGTCAACGCGGTTGTCATCGGCTGGGGCGAAATGGCTCGGCCCACGCACCGCTTCATCGCATTCGACAAGCGAAACGGACAGGCAGTCTGGTTCGAAGGGACGACCCCCCTCCCCACCGACACAACATACAGTGCGCCGGTCATCGCGGCGATTGACGGCGAAATGCAATTGATTTTCGGTTCGGGTGACGGAGCCGTCCACGGCTTCCAACCCCGCACCGGCAAAAAACTGTGGAGCTACAAAGCGTCGATGCGCGGCTTGAACACCACTCCGCTGGTCATCGGCAACAAAGTGATCTGCGGACACAGCGAAGAAAACGTCGACGACAACACACAAGGAGCCTTGTTCGCCATCGATGCCACCAAGCGAGGCGATCTCACCAAAGAGGGTGAACTGTGGCGTCTCAAAGAACTGTACATCGGGAAAACCGCACCGGTCGAAGTGAATGGCCGGTTGTACGTGATCGATGACTCGGCCGGATTGAAAATCGTCAACGCCGACACCGGCGAACTGATCGCCAGCAAGAAAGTGGGGCGCATCGGCCGGGCCAGTCCACTGTATGCCGACGGCAAGTTCTACACCTGCGACGAAAACGGCATCAGCTACATCTTGAAGCCGACGCCTGATGGGGTCCAAGAACTGCTGATGCTCCGCCTCAACGAGCCGATCAACGCCTCGCCGATCGTTTCGCACGGTCGCGTTTACATCACAACGGGCAAGACGATGTATTGCCTGGGGAAACCCGATCAGACACCGACCGCCGATCCTCGTCCCGAAGCTGCGAAAGAGGTCTCGCCCGATACCGATCAGACTCCCGCACACGTGCAACTGGTCCCCGTGGAAAGCCTGCTCAAGCCGGGGCAACGGCAACAGTTTCACGCCCGTTTGTACAACGCCAAAGGCCAGTTTTTACGGCTGGCCGACGCCGCCGAATTCACAGTGACCGGTCCCGGCTCGATCGATGCCGCCGGAAAATACACGACCCCGGCGGACGCCGTTCACGCCGGAGTGATCGTTAACGCCAAGGTCGGCGAACTCGCCGGTCAGGCGCGCATCCGCGTCGTCCCGCCGTTGCCGTGGTCGTTCGCGTTCGATGACGGCCAGGTTCCCGTCACGTGGGTCGGCAGCCGTTATCGACACGTCACGCTCGAATACGATCTGTTGACCGAACTCGACCAGTCGAATCATCTGGCGGGTCAGCTCTACATCTACTTTATGACGAGCTTCATCAACAGCGGCCAGCCGGTCGCCAAGTACAACGAAGTCGCGCCGCGGCGGACATGGGACGATTTTCTGCGGTTCCTAAACGAACTCGATACCGTGAAGACTCTGGAGCAGGCGCAGCAAAAGCTCGACGCTGCCATGCAAGTCCTCGTCGATAAAGGCGTCCTTGCCAAATTCGAATGGACCAAAACCGACGAAGCGGGAATCGAACTGACCGTCACTCGCGGCCCGCGCGAGTTTTCGGGCAACGGCGTGATGGTCAAGATCACGACCATTCCGCTCGGCACGAGAAGCCAGGGTTGGATGGGGCACGTCAATCAGAGCAGCTATACGATTCAAGCCGACGTGCTCGGCCGGACCAAGAGAAATACCGTTCCCGACATCGGCATGATCGCCCAGCGGTATCGGTTCGACCTGATGGGTGAGCACCAGGTGTTGAAAGCGGGTTCGTGGATTTCGCACGACATCAAGTTCACAACGGTCCCCTTCGAATGGAAACCCGACACCTGGTACACGATCAAAATGCAGACCAAAGTGGAAGATCGCGAAGGGAAAAAAGTCGCCGTCATCAGCGGAAAGGTCTGGCCCCGCGATCAGGCCGAACCGGCCGACTGGCAACTCAACTGGACCGACGAGCCGGCAAACCTGATCGGCAGCCCCGGCCTGTTCGGCGATGCGAAAAACGCCGAGATCTTCTTCGATAACATCAAAGTCACACCCAACCCCTGATTGACCCCTGTATTCCTCCCATAGCCGGCGCATATAATGGTTGGCAATGTCGGGAACAACAAAACGATCACACCAACAGAACAGCATCCATAACGAGGTAACTTCGTCATGAACATGACTATCCATCGGTTCGCCTGCATGGCCGTCGCGCTCGGAATTATCGGGTTCACTTCGCTCGACCGGCCGTCGGCTCAGGCTCAGGACACCTTCGATCCCGTCAAAACGACTCTCGAAGCGATCGCCAAACTCAAAGTCGGTCCGCACGACTGGCCGCAATGGGGCGGGTCGAGCTTCCGCAACAACACCCCGGAGGGGACGAACATCCCCAGCGAGTGGGATATCGCCGCCGGTACCAACATCAAGTGGAAAGCGAAACTCGGTTCGCAGACCTACGGCAACCCGATCGTCGCCAACGGTAAAGTTTACATCGGCACGAACAACGGGGCCGGCTGGCTGAAACGCTATCCCAATTCGGTCGATCTCGGCTGCCTGCTCTGCTTCGAAGAAGCGACCGGCAAATTCCTCTGGCAACATTCGAGTCCGAAACTCCCCACCGGCCGCGTTCACGACTGGCCGCTTCAGGGGATCTGCTGTTCTCCGTTCGCCGAGGGGGACAAAATCTGGTTCGTCACCAGCCGAGGCGAAGTGCAGTGTCTCGATCCCGAAGGATTCCACGACGGCGGCAAGAACAACGGGCCATTCACCAACGAAACGAACGAAAACAAGGACGAAGCCGACATCATCTGGAAGTACGACATGATGAGCGAACTGGGAATTTCCCAGCACAACATGTGCAGTTGTTCGCTAACCGTGGCGGGGGATACTCTCGTCATCTGCACGTCGAACGGCGTCGATGAATCGCACATCACCATCCCCGCTCCCGATGCTCCCAGTTTCATCGGCATCGACAAGAACACCGGCAAACTCCTCTGGGCAGACAAACGGCCCGGCATCAACATTCTGCACGGGCAATGGTCCTCCCCCGCATTTGGCGAGTTCAACGGCCAGGCGCAAGTCATCTTCGCCGGCGGAGACGCCTGGCTCTACAGTTTCGATCCCGCCGGTGACGGCAACGGCAACTCGAAACTGCTCTGGAAATTCGACTGCAACCCCAAAGAATCTCGCTACATTCTCGGTTCGGGGGGACGCGGCAAGCGCAACGAAATCATCGGCACCCCGGTGATCTACAATAATCTGGTTTATATCGCCGTCGGTCAGGATCCCGAGCACGGCGAAGGGGACGGCCTGATGTGGTGCATCGACCCGACCCGTTATGTCGACGTCAAACCGGGCAGCGACGGCGACGTCGATGTCAGCCCGACGCTGGCGGTCGACGAAAACGACAAGCCGCTTCCCGTGCGCCGACTGCAAGCCATCGATCCCGCCAAGAAAGAAATAGAAGTCACCAATCCGAACTCGGCCCTGGTCTGGAAGTACACGGCATTCGACTTGGATAAGAACGGTAAAACCGATTTCGAAGAAACCCTGCACCGCACGATCGGGACCGTGGCGATCAAGGATGACCTGGTCTTCCTCGCCGACTTCAGCGGATTGTTCCATTGCGTCAACGCCAAGACGGGGGAATTGAACTGGACGTACGACATGTTCGCCGCCTCGTGGGGTTCGCCTTTGATCGTCGACGGCAAGGTGTACATCGGCGATGAAGACGGCGACGTGGCGATCTTCGAACTCGCGAGCAAAATGAACAAACTCGCCGAGATCAACATGGGGAATTCGGTCTACAGCACGCCGATCGTGGCCAATAACGTGCTGTACATCTCGAATAAATCGACTCTGTTCGCGATCACCGAAGGGGGCAAATAACCCTCATAAGCGTTACCGATTTCCACGCCGGAGGGGACTTCCCCTCCGGTTTTTCTTGTGATCGGCGATGATTTTGGTGATGATGGTGGATTCCCCGCAGATTGGATCTCAGTCCCGGAGGGACGAAAGTGAATAGCCAGGGGCGGAAGCCCCTGGAATGTGATGATTATTTCACCACAAACCCCGGAGGGGTGACAGGAACTTCGTCGTGACCTGTCTCCGTCGACTCAGTTTTTGATTAATGGATTCTTTTAATGTCCCGTTGATTCATCTGTCGCCCCATCCGGGGCTTTTGAATCGTATGCGAAACGTCACCAGGGGCTTACGACCCTGGCTATTGTATGCCGCCTCTCCGAGGCTGAAATCATTTACCAAGAACAGTCTACAGCAGGGTCTCGTGAGATGGGTGATCCCAAAGGTTTTATGACGATCGATCGACAGGTTCCCAGCGAGAGGCCGCCGAAGCTTCGTATCCTCGACTGGAACGAATTCCACGGGCACGGCTCCGAAGCAGAACTCGCGCAGCAAGGGGCCCGCTGCATGGATTGCGGAGTCCCCTTCTGTCACACCGGCAGCCTGATCGCCGGCATGGCCGCCGGTTGCCCGATCAACAACCTGATTCCCGAATGGAACGACCTCATCTATCGCGGCCACTGGCACGAAGCGCTCGATCGTCTGCACAAGACCAACAATTTTCCGGAGTTCACCGGCCGGGTCTGCCCCGCTCCGTGTGAAGGTTCGTGCGTGCTCGGCATCAACGAACCGCCGGTGACGATCAAGAACATCGAATGTTCGATCATCGATCGCGGTTTCGAAGAAGGCTGGGTGGTGCCGAATGCTCCCGCCGTCCGCACGGGGAAGAAAGTCGCCGTCGTCGGTTCAGGCCCCGCCGGTCTGGCGTGCGCCGCGCAGCTCAACTCGGTCGGACATGAAGTGACCGTCTACGAACGGGCCGACCGCATCGGCGGGTTGTTGATGTACGGCATCCCCAACATGAAGCTCGAAAAAACGGTCGTCCAGCGGCGCGTCGATCTGTTGGAGTCAGAAGGCGTCCGCTTCGTCACCAATACGCAGATCGGCGTCGATCTTCCGTCCCGAAAACTGCTCGACGACTTCGATGCCGTCGTTCTCTGCACGGGTGCGACCAAACCCCGCGACTTGAATATCCCCGGCCGTCCGCTCGAGGGGATTCACTTTGCGATGGAGTTTCTTCACGCCAATACCAAAAGCCTGCTCGACAGCGAACACAGCGACGGCCGTTATATCGACGCCAAGGGGAAGCATGTCATCGTCATCGGCGGCGGCGATACCGGGAACGATTGCATCGGCACATCGATGCGCCACGGTTGCAAAAGCCTGATCAACCTCGAAATCGTGCCGCGGCCTCCCGATCAGCGCGCGCCCAACAACCCCTGGCCGCAGTGGCCCAAAATCTTCCGCATCGATTACGGACATGCCGAAGTGGCAGCGATGTTCGGCAAAGATCCGCGCGAGTTCGCCGTCGAGACGGTGGAGTTTCACGGCGACGAGAACGGTCACGTCAAATCGATGACCATTCGCCAGGTCGACTGGAGCAAGCCCGCCGAGAAAGGTCCGCCGTTTTCGCCGGTCCCCGGTTCGGAACGGACCATCGAAGCCGACCTGGTGTTCCTCGCACTCGGTTTTCTCGGGCCGGAACAGAAAATCGCCGAAGACCTCGGCCTCGCGACCGATCCGCGAAGCAACTATCAGGCCGATGACCGCCGTTTTGCGACGTCGATCCCCAAGGTCTTCGCCGCGGGCGACTGCCGTCGAGGTCAGAGTCTCGTCGTGTGGGCGATCAACGAAGGCCGCGCCGCCGCCCGCGAATGCGACCGGTTTTTGATGGGGCACACGGCATTGGTGTAAGCCGGGTGGTAGCCACGATTGGTCGGGGTGGCACGACCCGGAGTCTTCGACGGGCGTGGCGAATGTCCTGAAGACCACGCCCTTCCCAAGGCGTCAGGGCGTGCCACCCAAGTCGATAAATATGTCGGCATATTTTGACGGACTTCGTTACACCGCACCTCGCGAGATGATCGGTCCTCGTTCGGCGATGGCCTGATCGATTCGGGCGAGTTGTTCGGGGGTGAGACTCCATGTCATGGCAGCGGCGTTATTGCGGATTTGATCGGGGCGTTTGGCTCCGCAGAGCGCGGCGGTGATACCCGGTTGCCGGATCGTCCAGTTGATCACCAGTTGCGCAAGCGTCGTGCCGATTTCGTCGGCGATCTCGCGCAGCGCGTCGATGAAGTCCTGGTTCTTCTCCCATTCGGTCCCTTGAAACATGGGATACTTCCGACGCCCGTCGCGCTCGTCGAACCGGTGATTGCGGGGGAGTTTTCCCGCGAGCAATCCCTTCATCAAAGGCCAATAGATCACGGCGGCGACGTTGTGTTCCCGGCACCAGGGGAGTTCTGACGCTTCGATCTCACGTTGCAGCATGTTGTAATGCGGTTGATACGCGGTCAGCGGACATATGGCGGCGAATTCTTCGAGTTGAGCGCGATTGCAGTTCGAGATCCCCGACGCGCGGATTGTTCCCGCATCGAGGAGATCGCGAAACGCTTCCGCCGTCTTGCCGACCGGACAATTCGGATCGGGAGCGTGCAGATAATACAGGTCGATATATTCGGTATCGAGACGCCTGAGACTCTCTGCACATTGACGTTTGATCGTTGCGGGAGAACCGTCGCGGGCCTGTTTCTTGTCGACCCAATGAATGCCCCCCTTGCTGGCGATCACGAGTTGCTCGCGATGTTGGCCGAGCGCCCGCGCGATCATCTTTTCGCTTTCGCCGTCGTAACCGTAACAGTAGGCGGTATCGAAGAAGTTGATCCCCGCTTCAAAGGCGGCGGCGAGCGTCGCCAGGCTCTGGGCTTCGGTGACGTCGATGCTGGTGATCCCCGCGATAGGCCAGCACCCCATCGCGACGGGGGTGACGAGCAGTGGGGTTTGTCCGAGCGGGCGCAGATTCATGATTTTTAAGTTTTTTCTCCCTCTCCCGCCTGCGTCGGGTGGCACGGGCGGCTTGCCCGCCAGTGTGATGGAACATCGTTATACAATGGCGAAGCAGAGCTTCGCGGACTTGCGTTCCCAAGCGGAGCTTGGGAACGAGATGAAGATTCAGCAGCGTCAATCGCTCGCGCGCAGATCCGAAATCTTGAGCAGCCGATGGATCGCCGACCAGTGCTGCTTCCACACGGGATCGCTCGATAACTGCTTTTTCATATACCGGCAGGCCTGCGACACGCAGCTATGGTTATCGCGTCCGAAGTATTTCGCGATCGCCGTGTGCGATAATCCCGACAATTCCGCCGACAGGACGAGCGCGCATCGCCGGGCGGCGACGAGCGATTGCCGGCGCGACGTCGAAAGGATCTGCTCTTCGCTCAAGCCGAAATGCTGCGCGGTAGAACGGACGATCTGTTTCGGGGAGATTTTCACATGAGCGGTTTCTTCGTTGAGGAAGCGCTTGACGAACGCTTTATCGAGCGGGATCTTGCGGACGCGCACCTGATGTTCAAGTTGAGCGACGACCGACTTCAATTCGCGGGGAGAGACGTGCAGCGCACGGGCCAAAAGCTCGATCGAATCCGACGGCAGCGGAAGTTGTTCGTGCTGCGAAAACGCTTCGAGTAGCTGCATTCGGCTCGCTTTTGAGGGAAGATGAATGGCGACGACGAGTCCGCCGCGAATCCGATTGAGCAGTTTTGCATGCAGCCCAACAAATTGGCCGGGCGAGTGATCGGCCGTAAGGACCACGCGGACACTGCGCGAACCGAGTTCATCGACGAGCAGCGTCAGCGCGCGTTGAGCTGATGCCCGCCCTTCGAGGGTCTGCACGTCTTCGCAGATGAATAACTCATGCTTCAGGAACGGCTTCAAAAAGAGGTCGGCCTGCTTGTGTTCACAGGCCTCGGCGTAGCGCAGGGCGAATTCACCGGCGTCGATAATTTCCGCAGAATGGCCGCGATATTTTTTCCGCCAGTCTCGCAACGCTTGCCGCAACAGTAGAGTTTTACCCGACCCGGATGGCCCGTGCAGATAGATGAGCGGCTGCGGGGAATTACGCACCGCGCCGACCATTCCGTTGACCGCCGCGGCTGCGAGTTTGTTCTCGGGGAGCGTCAGAAAAAAGTCGGGCGTCGGCATATTGTACAACTCAACTCACCATCCTCATGAAAGCGGACGATTTCGAAGCACTGCTTATCGAAATTACATCGCACTGGCAGACAAGCCGCCAGTGGCGCACTGAGGGATGAGTTCAGGAATGGGACGTTGTTTCCGATGAATGAACGATTGGCGCCGGAGCGCCGGTCGATCGTTCATCATATCCCACGCACGTCGTGAGAGGAAATGCCTACGGCGGTCAATTCCTTCAGTCGCCGGTACCGATTTCCAGATTGGTCGCCAATTGAATCAGGCGGATTTCGTGCCGTTGATGCGCGACGAGGGTCTGCACCCATTCTTTCAGATCGGAACGGGTATCGGCAGCGATGTCGGCGAAATGGGTGCGATGAATGATGCGCTCTCGCAGCCGCCGCAATTTGCCGAACAGGATGTCATGTTCGCGACGGAGGGCGTCGACCTGATCGCTCCAGTTGGGAAACGCTTCGATGACGTCGGCGAGATATCCGTCCTGCTCCTTCAAGTGAATTCCCCGGGGCAGCGTTTCCAGCAGGGCATCCAGAACAACGAGCATCCAGCGGCGCGTCATGTCGCTGGGTGGATCCTCCAGAAGATCGCGAAGATCGCCGAGCAGCAGATACTCCAGTTCGAGACAGCCTTGCAGATTCAGCGTCGCACATTGTTCTCGCGTCACAGGATATTTCATGGTAAACCTCCATCTGTATGTCACAACTCGATGATGGCGATCCTTTGCCATTCATAGTGACCAATTTCGATTTCTGACATCACATCGATTGACGAATGTGTTGCGTGAATCGCGGATCGTATCGAAGTCCTTCGTTAACGCTCCAGAAACAATAACGCAAATGCGAACCGCCCCGGCGGCGAGGTCGTTCAATCTCTAAAGACGGTGTAAAGTTGTAAATCGATAATTCGCGATCGGGAATTTTTCGTCCGGATCGCGCTGGCCCGTGGTGACAGGAATTTGAAAGCGGCCAGATTCTCGAATGTGAGAGGTGCGAGTTCAAGTATAATCAATTTTCATGCCGCGGTCAAAATGTTTTTAATCATTGAGATCATTTTTTCATTTTTAGAGGCGAGATAAATCCAGTTCACTCCTGATTTTCCGCAAAAGGAACCTCTTTGCCGATTCCAGAATCGGTTTCGCTTGTCGGTCGCGCGTGCTCATTTCAGCAGCAAACCGCGACGGCGCAGTGCGCTGTATCGCTGCAATGCATCTTCGATGACGGGAATGGTGGCGCTCGCCGGGAGGAATTGATCGACCTCGACGTTCTTCCCTTCGAGCTGCTTGTAATCCTGAAAGAATCGTCGCAGCATCGACAATCGATGTGGAGGCAACTCGTCGGCTTCGTGGAAGCTGGCATATTCGGGATCGTTCGTCGCGACCGCGAGAATCTTGTGGTCCTTCTTCCCGCTGTCGACCATCGTCATCAGGCCGATCGCCCGCGATTTGACCAGCGTCAGCGGCGCGACCGATTCCTGACATAACACGAGCACGTCGAGCGGGTCGTCGTCTTCCGCGAACGTCTGGGGAATGAACCCATAATTCGCCGGATAAAACACCGCCGAGTACAGGATGCGGTCGAGCTTCAGTAAACCGGTCACTTTGTCGAGTTCATATTTCACGCTCGAACCGAGCGGGATCTCGATGACGGACGTAAATTCCAGCGGAAGATTTTCACCCGGAGTCACGTCGTGCCAGGCATGCATGATGTTTTTCCTTTTCGTATGCAATTCTCTAATATGTCATCCCATGCCAAAAATGCACAGGAGGCCGTTGCGCGAGCATGATAACCGATTGACGGCTGAGATCGCCATGTCCAGACGATTCCGGGTCGTGGGACAGTTTGGGTGGCACGTCCCTGAGTCATCGAAGGGCGTGGCAACTATGACCGGGGTTTTCCACGCCCTTGACAGGGCGTGCCACCCAAAATGATACATACCGACCCACTACCCGATTCTGATTCGCGGACCCGCGTTGACTTTCGCGAACGGCACGCGCCGCTGTATCATCGTTGGGCGCCTTCTGAAATCGCGGCGCGAAATAATATCCCTGCACGAAGTCCTACAAACTTTTTATCATCTCAATCGACAAGGTCACACCATGCCCAAAGTTGTCTGTACGTCGCTCGGAGCGGACAAAGGACCGCATCTCGAATTGTTCCGCGCCGCAGGTTTCGACGTCGAAGTCATTCCCCGGCAGCGGCAGTTCGATTTCAATCCGCAAATCATGGGGATTCTCAAGGACGCCGCCGTCGTGGTGGCCGGTTCTGAACCGTGGACGAAAGACGTGCTCGTTCAGCTCCCCCAATTGCGAGTCATCGCCCGCTTCGGCGTGGGGTTCGATGCCGTCGATCTCCAGGCGTGCAACGAATGCGGCATAGTCGTCACCACCACTCCGGGCGTGCTGCATCATGCCGTCGCCGAGCATACGATTGCCCTCTTGATGGGTGTCGGCCGGTTGTTCCCTGCCCGCGATCAGCAGGTCCGGCGCGGGGAATGGGTGCGAGTCAACACGCCGCGCATCGCCGGCAGCACGCTGGGACTGGTCGGTTTAGGCTGGATCGGCCAGGCCGTCGCCACGCGCGCCGTCGGGCTGGGGATGAAAGTCATCGCCTACGATCTCGTCCCGCGCGAGGAATTCAGCAAACAATGGAACATCGAACAAGTCGGCTTTGACGAATTGCTCGCTCGCTCCGATTATATTTCGCTGCACTGCTTCATGTCCCCCGAAAATCATCACCTCATCAACGCGCAGTCGATTCAAAAGATGAAAAAAGGGACCGTCATCATCAATACGGCACGCGGACCGATCATCGACGAGCCGGCGCTGATCGAGGCCTTGAAGAGCGGACATCTGCGCGGAGCGGGGCTTGACGTCTTCGAAACCGAACCGCTATCGCTCAACAGCCCGCTGATCGGCATGGACAACGTGCTGCTGAGCGGGCACGTCGCGGGGATCGACAACGAAGCCATCGCCGACACGTTCAGAATGATCGTCCGCACGACGCTGGAACTCTATCGCGGCGGCTGGCCGCAAGAGGCGATCCGTAACATGCAAGGGGTCACGAACTGGTCGTGGCAGCGGTAAGTCTGCGAGGTACGGAGTCGCGATTCGATAACTTGACGATGAATTCGGGAAAAGACCGGGTGGATAAACCACCCGGCTCATGAAGGTTGTCGATGTTCAGCCGATTTTCTCTTTCAGGCTCTGCAAGAGTTGCACGGCCTTGCCGATGTCGGCCTTCTGGCGTTCGCGGTCGTGGGCGATTTCCCGCTCGATCGTGAGCGGCCCGGTGTATCCGACCTTTTTGAGAGTGCGCAGGTACGTCTCCATCCCGACGTCCCCGTCCCCGAGTGCGACTTCGGAACCCCACGATTTCCCGCGCTCGCCGACGGCGGCCCATTTGGCATCCTTGCAATGCACGCTGCCGACGAGGTGCCCGACTTTGTTGAGAGCTTCGATCGGGTCGCCGGTCCCGTACAGAATCATGTTCGCCGGATCGAAGTTGATGCGGAGATTCGGCCGATCGACGTCGGCGATGAATTCCAGCAGATGATCGGCCGATTCCTGTCCCGTTTCGAGATGCAGATTCTGGCCGTTGGCCGCGGCGTGATCGAGCAAGTCGCGTGTCACGGCGATCAGTCCTTTATAACTTGCGCCGTTCTTGTCTTCTGGAACGAAGCCGACGTGCAGGCCGACGACTTTGCAGCCGATCAGTTTGGCGAAGTCGGAAATTTCTTTGAACTCGCGTGCCCGCTCGGCGCGCGTGTCTTCGGGAACCAGGCCGACCGTGCGCGCCGTCGTGGGGATGTCGGCGTAACTTTCGCCTTCGAATCCGCCGAACACCGCCGTGACGGTGATCCCCATTTCCTTGCAGCGGGCGAGAAACTTGTCGGCAGTTTCCTTGTTGCGGCTTTCCTTATGCGGAGTATGCACCTGAATCGTGGGGACTTTCAATTCCCGCGCCACATCCAGATGAACCCCCAGCCCGGCATCGACCGAGGCAAACACACCGATGGGCCATTTTTCTGACATGACGTGATCTCCCTGCAACTCGTGTTGATTCTCGTGCGTCTCGCAACATTTCACCGGCGGACAACCCGCCAGTGCCACCCACGCGGGCTTCAAAATATCATAGGCGTTTATCGCGGGATTCGCCAGCGCTCTGTGACGGCGACTTATGGCTCGGGTGCAAGGACGTTGAAGCTCGAAAAACCAGGATGGCGGCCCCGGTCAGCTTCAGCCGTTGGTTAGGGCCTGCCTCGGATTACGCACAACCATCGCTTTGCATTCTCCGATTCAGGAAGAATCCCGGAGACTGCGCTCGAGACGAACGGTAGCCACTGCCAATCTTCGGGGCCGGGGCAACCCAGAGGGTGAGTAGATCGAGGAAGGACGAAGCCATGACTTAGGCACCCAACTGCCGGAGTATGAGTTTGGATGGCGGTTCTCCGCTAACACTCGCAAACTGCGCCACGTTTCCATCAAACACGGCGCCATCACTCTGTAGGTACTTGAGGAACTTCGCAAGAGAATCGGCGATCCGGCTGTCATCTTCCGCGATGATCTTAACCGATGAGACATTGATGTCGTTTCCAAGGAAGCCCAAATAGATGTCGAACGCGTCGCGTTCGCGCTTCTGCTTCTGGCAACTGTCCATCTTTGTGGCAAACATTCCATCAAACGTGACCAAATTGAAAGGAATGCCTTCGATCGACTCTTGGGAGTGCAGGCCTTTCAAAAAAAGTATCTCCGAGTTTGGTAGAACCACGGACTTCATCTTCTTGAACTCTGCCTTCGCGTTGGTGAGTGGTACATCGAGATCGAGATGGTCAACGAACATTCCGGAGGTGGCCTTGTCTGCCTGCATCTTGGGATGAAGAAGGTCGATGTTAAAGACGAAGTCCTTGCCTCTGATGTTTTGGACTCTCAGTAGTTGGAACGGATGCTTGGCGGAGGGAATGAATCCAAAGTTCAAGAACTGGTTGATGACGTCGTTGAGTGAGCCACTGATGTAGGACTCGCGGAATAGTAGATCCACATCAAGGGTGCCGGGATGACCAAGCGCGGTTCGATTTCGAAGGACCGGGCACCACCCGCCAATAACGATGTACTGCAGATCTGGGAAATTCTGAAGCGCCTGCGCAGTGTCCTTCAGAAGTGCTCGTGCACCGTCCTGGATAGAGTTCAGCATGGATGTACCGAGGGGGGTAAATTGGATGCCTAACTTGTATTTATTCGGAACCAGAAAAGTTGAAATCGGCCGGGCTGTCGATGGTTTGGCCTTCCCGAATAGAAGCTCGCAGGTGACATTCGTCAAGCCCGTTGTTTGTTCGTGCAATTGATTCAATAGCCGAGTGAGCTCCATTGAAAAAACGACCGAAACACTGCTGACTCAAAGCCGTCAACAGTGCCACCCGGCGACGGATCTTGACGAAACATAACACGTGAACAATGTGTACGTAAATTTTCGAATAAACTGCGATAACTTCTTTTAATTTGATATCTTGCCAACAAAATTATCGGTATTGTCGAAACGATGGTCATGAATCCATGCCTATCAGCGGCACATCGTACATGTCCCTCTTATGGAACCGCAACATGAAGATGAGCGTCGCACCCGTCCTTAAGATCAGATCGATTATTTTGTTTGTCGCGGTGCTGGCCGTGTTCGCATCCGGCACAATCGAGGCGGGGTTGATTACCGAATCGGGGGATTTGCTCACGGTCTTGGCCGACAAGAAAATGATATTGGGCCACGAACCATTTACGTTAATTGAATGGTTCTATATATCAATAGCTTTAATAGCTATTTTTAGAGAGTTGTTTAAGGATAACAGTAAGTGATGTATTATCTATCTGGCACGCAGCCATCTCAAATGCAACATGACCCTGATTGATCTTGGCGAAAGTTCCATAGGCTGGGACTTGTCCCAGCTACGCGACTGGTTAACCAGCTTGTGTTCCAAAATACTTCTCTCCATAAACTCTGACTACTCCAAAACCCCAGGTTGATATGGTATCAGTCGGCTCAATCTGGGCGGGGTAGCCCCACCTTGAAGCGACCTCTCCAAGTATGTCGCCTCCATTCTCAGTGATAGCCTTGATGTGAGCAATGCCGCGTGCTTTGAGTCCTACTCCCTCAATCTCGCGGCAGCAAGGCGGTGCGCTCCCAGTCCAATCAAGTAGTCCCGCCAGAAACAAGCGCCGGTCGATGCTACTAGCCTTGCGGCACAGAGCTACTACCACACCACAAACAAATCCGCCATTGCGCAAACGGAAAGCCCAATACTGCCCGGGCTTCAAGTGTGCCGTTGACTTAGGCCGGAAGGGATACATCGTGATGCTACCTAACTTGTATTTATTCAGAATCATTCCGAAAAACGTGCGCACTTTATGCGGAATCCAAAATGCTAAAATCAGCCGGGCTGCGAACGCTACGGCCATTGTCATTAGAAACCGGCAGGTGACATTTGTAAAGTCTGTTGTTTGTTCGTGCAATGGACTCAATAGCCGGGTGTGCTTCATTGAAATAAACGACCGAAACACTGCTGATTCAATGCCGTCAGCAGTGGCATCCGCGCAAAATCACCTTTTCTCAGCCGAGCCGCCAGGGGGTGTCCACGTCGCTGAGGCATCGAAGGGTTTCGTTAGCGGTTCACCGGTATCTGCGAAACCGGTCAGGATTTCGATTTTCTGCTCGGCTTCTTGCAATAATTGATAACAGCGGCGGAGCAAGCCGATGCCCCGTTCGTATTCGCTCAGCGATGTTTCGAGGCCGAGTTCGCCTTCTTCGAGCCGCTGGACGATCTGCTGCAATTCATCGAGCGAATTTTCGAACGACATCGCTCCCGGCATCTCGGTGCGGATCTCGATCGTGATGTCGGGCGTCGCTTCTTCTTTTTTCTTCGTCATGTCATCTCTTCCTGGTCTTCGCTGCGGTGACTTTCGTCGGTGGACGCTGCCGATTCTTCCACCCGGCTGATGAGCGTTCCTTCGTGCAGTCGCGTGCGGATCAATTCGCCGATCTGAACGTCCTTCGCGGATCTGAGATAACGGTTCGAGCGCAGTTCCTGCGTCATGCTATATCCTCGTTCGAGCACTCGCAATGGGCTGAGGGCCTCGAGCGTCGCCGCGCTGTGGGCGATCTGCTGCCGCGTGCGGGCGATGCAGAGCGCGATCGAGCGGTTCAATCGCTCGGACCAGTCGTCGAGCCGCGTCGCCTCCCACCGCAGCCGATCGACCGGCCGCTTGAAGACCGGTCGGCCTGCGATCTGGTCCAGCAGCAGGTGATACCGCTTCAGTCGCAATTGCAATCCCTGGCTCAACCGGTCGGCGAGCCTCTGAAACTGCTGCACGACTTCACGGCGATCGGGGACGACGAGTTCGCCCGCTTCGCTCGGAGTCAGCGCCCTTCGATCGGCGACGAGATCGGCGATGGTGACATCGATTTCATGTCCCACCGCACTCACCACGGGGATCGGACAGGCGGCGATCGCCCGCGCCACGACCTCTTCATTAAAGGCCCATAGGTCTTCGAGGCTCCCCCCGCCTCGCCCCGTAATGATGACGTCCACTCGCGGAATTCTCGCGGCCGATTTGAGTCCCGCGGCGATTTCTGCGGCGGCCACCGCCCCCTGCACGGCGACGGGAACGATGACGACATCGACCGCGGGCCAGCGGCGCGTCATGACTTGCAGCAGATCGCGCACCGCGGCCCCGGTCGGACTGGTGACGAGGGCGATCCGTTGCGGAAAACGGGGGAGCGGTCGTTTGCGAGCGGGGTCGAACAGTCCCTCCGCCGCTAACTTCGATTGCAATTGCCGAAAGGCGAGTTCGAGAGCACCGATACCCTGGGGGACGACTTCCTGAACGATCAGTTGATATTGTCCGCGCGGGGGATACAGTTCGATCCCTCCGCCGGCGATGATTTCGAGTCCGTCGTGAAGCTGAAATTTAAGACGGCTCGCGGTGGTTTTCCAGATCACCGCTTTCAACTGCGCGGTTTCATCTTTAAGCGTGAAGTAAACGTGCCCCGACCCGGCGCGGACGAAATTGGAGATCTCGCCGGCGACAAAGACCATCGGAAAATGATCTTCGATCACCTCTTTGAGACGCAGTGTCGCTTCGCCGACCGACCAGATCGGCAAGCCCGCGGGACCGGGAGTCATTCCATTCGGTGTCATCGCTCTGGTGCAGGCTGAAGCCTGTACTCCTTTCATGAGCTTTCATGAGCCGGGTGGTTTATCCACCCGGTCTTTTGATTGTTATTAACTTCACTGCTGGGCAAGCCAGCAGTGCCACACTATTCTCTGTCACGCATCTTCCCAGATCATGGTTTTGGCGAACTGGACGGCGCGGGACAGGTCGCCGAGGCGGTCTTCACCCTGTGTGCGGTCGACGATCAGCCAGCCCTGAAATTCGGTTTCGTGAATGAGGGCGAAGATTTCGTTCCAGTCGAGTTCCCCGCGTCCCATGGGGACTTCGATCCCCTGTCCGTCGTAATCTTTCTGACCGTCGCGCAGCCGATATTGCACGATCCAGCGATGCAACGTTCGAATCGCCGTTGCCGGTTTGTGTCCGTTGAATGCGAAATTGAGCGGATCGAAATTGACGCCGATCGGACCTTGATCGATTTCGGAAAGCAACTCGGCGAGCCGGTCGGGTTCTTCACCCGTCGGCAGGATCGCGAGGATCACGCCGATGTGATTTCCATATCGAGCCAGATCGTTGAGCACCGTCCGCAGCAATTCGTAGTCTTTGGACTCGCGTTCCGCCGGGATTTTCCCGAACCGGACGGACAAGTTCCGGCTGCCGAGTTGAAACGCGAACTGCATCGCCTGCCGGGTCAAATCCAATCGGGTATCCAGTCCTTCGAGTTCGAAGAACGGACGCCGGGTGTTGAAGCTGAGGGCGGCGACTTGCAGGCTGCACGCTTTCAGTTCCTGTAGAAACTGCCGCCGTCCGGTTTCGGTCAGCGAATCGGGCGGAAGTTGGCTTCGCGCATCGAACTGCAAACCCGAGACGGAGAGTTTTCTCCCCAGATCGATGATTTCACGCAAGGGCAAAGTCAACCCCTCGACGGCGACACCTAATTTGAGACGGACCATATGATTGTTGTCATTTCATTCTGCATGTCGTTCAAGACGTTCTGACGGAGAGAAGCGGCGGGGGCGATTTCCGTTTCCTACCCTATCGGTGTACCGGATCGTTGCGATCGTGAAAAGGGTTAAAACTGGTACAACCGCTGTCCTCGCGGAAATCGTTGCCAATGGAGATTGAATCGAGTCGTGCGTCCGTTCAGGTCGATGACATGATTTACGGTTAACTGCCGGTTGAAAACGGGTGCCACTGCTGGCTTGCCCAGCAGTGAAGTGAGTGACCGGTGGCAAACACCGGGTGGATAAACCACCCGACTCATGGATTGCCGAGCGACGCAGAGAGAATCAATGGCCCGACCGCCGGGCCTTTTTATAGGTGATGATGCACGATGATGACGGTTGCCATCGCCGGTTGTTATTGCCTCTGCGGATGGTACGGGGGGTTCTCGCAGAGCGATCCGTATTACGGTGCCGTCAAGGTCGCCGCGTATTCGTTCGAGTCGGACCAGGACAAGGACTTCGATAACATCCCGGACGACTGGGTGCGGCGCAAGGGAGAAGGTTACCCGACCTACGTCGAAGCTAAAATCGATCGACAGCACGGCCGAGATGGCCGGCAGTCGCTGCGCTTCGACGTCAACGGCGGGAAAACGGTCATGTACTCGGACGTGATCCGCATCGACCCCGATTTTTCGTACGTGTTTCAAGGTTACATCCGCACGCAACGGCTCCAGCATAACGCCGCCATTTATTCGATTTCGTTCCTGAACCATAAACGCCAGCGGGTGCAGCGTTACGTCTCTCAACCGGTCGGCGGCACGCACAAGGACTGGGTCCAAATCCGCATCGATGCGATGGTGCCGCAACCCGACGTGAGATTTGCCGTCATCGGGTGCCATCTGCTGCATGGCGACAAAATGGATATCACGGGAACCGTCTGGTTCGACGACGTGTGGTTCGGCCGGCTTCCGCAGTTACGGCTGGTCAGCAATTTTTCGACGCATTTTCGTCACCGCGATGCGCCGATCAATATCACGTCGCACATCAGCGGGCTTGATGCCGAACGTCGTTATGAACTGCATCTGATGATGTTCAATAACGCCGACCAACTCTTGCACGAGGTTCGCAAGCCATTGCAAATCAAGACTCCGCCGCCTGATGCTCAGGCCGAAGCGGAGATCGCGGCGGGTGCAGAGCCGGTGCAGCGCCGGCTGATCGATACGTGGGAACTGGGATCGCTGCAATATGGATTTTATCGAGTCCAGTCGACGTTAATGCGCGAAGGGGAGCCGATTCTGCGGAAGCAAACCACGTTCGCCGTCATGGACCTGGTGAAGGAAGAAGGCCACGGTGAATTCGGCTGGACGATTTCGAAAGGGGTGACGGATTTGCCTCTCTCCGAATTGTCGGCGGCGGTTTCGCAGGCGGGAATCAACTGGATCAAGTATCCGCTGTGGCAAACGGTCTTCGACCCCGATCCACTGCGGGCCTCTCAGTTGTCGCAGTTGTTCAAGACGATGCAGGACGAGGGGATCAATACAGTCGGCTTGCTCGATGATCCGCCCCATGATCTGCGGTCCAAATTCGCCGCCGAATGGCTGGGGATCAGCGAGATTTTCTCGCTGCCGCCGTCGCTGTGGTCCCCTTCGATCATTCAGGTCATGGCGAGATATTCGTCGCAGGTCCGGCATTGGCAACTCGGCGGAGAGCAAGACTATAGTTTCATCGGCATGTCGCAACTCCCCGAGATTCTGAGTACGGTCAAGCACGAGATGGATCGCGTGGGACGCGACAGCCTCGTCGGCTTGAGCTGGAACTGGGATTCTCCCCTGCCGGCGCCGGGGACGCTCCGCAACGGTTTCCTGTCGATCAGCAGTTCGTCCGAACTGGCACCCGAAGCTCTGCTGCCCAAGTTGCAGCAGAGCATTGGGCTGGGCATTCCACGATGGGTGCTCATTCGTCCCCAGGATAAAACCGCCGACATGTCGAAGTCCGATCTCGCCGCGCGCAACGCCGATCTGATCAAACGAATGTTGTACGCCAAAATCGGCGGAGCGGACGCGATCTTCGTCGATGACGTCTTCGACGAACAGCACGGGCTGATCAATCAGGACGGATCCCCCACGCTGCTGTTCCTGCCGTGGAGAACCGCGGCCCTCGCCTTGAGGGGAGCGGAGTTTCTAGGTTCGTTCAACCTTCCCGGCGGAAGCACCAATTTCGTGTTCGCGCGCGACAGCGAGGCGATCGTCGTGCTGTGGAGCGACGAGCCGGTCAAAGAAAACCTGGCCCTGGGAGAAGCTGCGGTCGCCTTCGACGTCTGGGGCATGAAGCAGGAACTGATCACGTCCCCCGGGACGAGCAATCAAGAGATCGAGGTCACGTCGCTGCCGATCGTCATCCGGCATTGCTCGGGTCCGCTGGCCCGCTTGATCATGGGCGTGCGATTCGAACGCGGACAACTCGCCAGCAAAACCACCTCGCAGGAAGACGCCATCATCGGCCTCAACACCTTCGAACAGGGGATCAGCGGACAGGTACACTTCAACATTCCGAAAGAACATAACGGAAAAGAGAAAGACTGGGAACTCGACCCCCACGAAGGCTGGAAACTGCAAGTCGGGGCCGGCGAGAAATTTCGTCTTCCCCTGCGCCTGACCCTGCCCCCCAATACCGGCCTCGGACGAGAAAACATCTCGATCGATTTCGACATCGTCGCCGACAGAACGTACCGCTTTCGCGTGTACCACAATTACCAGGTTGGCCTGGGGGACGTCACGATGCGCGTCGTCGAACGCTTCTCCGACGATAACCGCGTTGAAATCGAACAGATCATCACGAACAATACGTCGCCTCCTGAAATTCTCGATTTCAGTTGCAGCCTGTTCATTCCCGGAGAACGCCGTCAGAAAAAACTCGTCGCCAGGCTCGCCGTGGGGCAGGACAAGAAATACTTCACGCTCCCGAACGCCGACCAATTGAAGGGAAAGGAACTCTGGATCCGCGCCGAACAAGTCGGCGGAAGCCGAATTCTGAACTTCCGCTGGATCATCGGCGACAACGTGGAAGTCGCGGACCCGGAACAACTCAGGCCGGGCCAGACCGATGGGGATGAGCCGCTTTCGAAATCCGCCGGTAACCCCCAAAGCGATTCCGCGGCGATTTCGCGCTGATCGATCTCGTCGTGTACCCGACCCCGGCGGGGGCGCAGCCAATGGCGCTTCTATTCCGAAAGAGGGATGATTGTTGTTAACATCAGGGGCAGGAACGATCGCCGTTTCTGAATAGGCCACGCTCGAAAAGAGTCTCCCCCATGCACCACCTCCCGGAAATCATCGAATATCTCTCCCGTCTGGCTCCGTTGTCGCTCGCGGAGGAATGGGATAACGTCGGCCTGCTCGTCGGCGACCGACAACAACCGGTCGCAAAGGTCATGACCTGCCTGACGCTCACCGCTGACGTCGCGCGCGAGGCCATTGAAAACGACGTGCAGTTGATCGTCTCGCATCATCCGGTCCTGTTCCGGCCGGTGCAAAGGGTGACGTCCGAAACGCCGGAAGGAAGACTGCTGCTCCAGATCATGGCGGCCCGCATCGCCGTGTATAGTCCGCACACGGGCTACGACAGCGCTCTGCGAGGCATCAATCAGCAACTCGCCGAGCGACTGGAACTCCAGGAGATCGCTCCCCTGCGCCCCATCGAGACTACGTGCGGCGGTGGTCGCTGTGGAATGTTGCCCCGCGAATTGACTCTTCGCGAACTGCTCGACTGCGTGAAACAGCGCCTCGGCATCGCCTCGCTGCAATTCACCGGCGACGAACATCGACTGATCCACAAAGTCGCCGTGGCCTGTGGGTCGGCGGCGGAGTTTATTCCCGATGCCGTTCAAAACGGATGCCAGGCGTTGTTGCTCGGCGAGGCGCGGTTTCACTCGCTGCTTGAAGCCGAGTCCGCCGGCCTGTCGCTGATCCTCGCGGGACATTACGCGACCGAACGGCCCGCGATGGAACTGCTGGCAATGTTACTCGGCGAGGCATTCGCCGGGTTAACCGTCTGGGCAAGCCGGCGCGAATGCGACCCTTTGCGTTGGGCGTAATGACGATGGCGGCATGTATTTTCGCATCAGTTTGCACCTCGTTCCCTAGCTCCGCTGGGGAACGCAAGTCTTCGAGAGCTTCCGCTTCGCTGATTGTAAGATCGATGTTCTATTCCACTGGCGGGCAAGCCGCCAGTGCCACCCGAAATGACTCTGTCGAGGATCGTCGAAAATGAATCGTCCGTCGCTGTTCACGTTATGGTCTCGCGCAATGCGGCTGCGTTGTCCGCGGTGCGGCATCGGGCCGATGTTCAAGAATTGGTTCAGGATGTTTCCCGAATGCGAGCATTGCCGGTTTCGCTATGAGCGCGCGCCGGGCTTCTTTCTCGGGTCGGCCTACATCAACTACGGACTGACGGCGATGTTGACGACGATTACCTATATGGTCCTGCATTTCGGTTTTGGTTACGAGCATCAATCGATCGTCGTACCGCTGGCGGTCTTTGTCGTTCTCTTCCCGCTGTTCTATTTTCGATTTGCCCGCGCACTTTGGCTGGCGATGGATTGCTTTATCGACGAGAATGTCTTGCGCGATGAGTGACGAGGTCGCCGTTTCACAGCGTTATTTTTTGGATGACGAGAACGCCAATGAGCCGCATGGAATCCGAGGGTGTCCCCATCATTCGGGGAGCTGAAGCGCGAGACATCGAGCAACTGCACGAGTTTCTCGAACCGTTCATCGAAGCGAAACGATTGTTGCCGCGAACGCAGGATGAGCTGGCTCAACTGCTGCCGAGCGGTTTTGTCGCCGAGGTGTCGGGGCGGATCGTCGGCTTCGCCGTCCTCGAGATCTACAGCCCGAAGCTGGCGGAGCTTCGCAGCCTGGCGGTCGCGCCGGACATGCAGGGACAAGGGATCGGCAAGTTGCTCGTCAAAGCCTGCATCGATCGGGCGATCGAAAGAAACGTTCTCGAAGTGATGGCGATCACCTCCGCCGAGCAATTTTTCCGCAACTGCGGCTTCGATTTCACATTGCCCGGCGAGAAGAAAGCCCTCTTCCTCCAGACGCGCGACCTGTGAAAATATCCAAACGGCACCGTTTCACGTGAAACGGTCTCGACTCACTCGGCGTACAACAATTGAGAGGCCGAGGTGACAGGGACGCGAGCCTTGAAGAGGAGTTCGTATCCTCCCACCAGGATCAGCGTGAAGACCAGATCGCTGGCGAACGTCGTGCGATAGAAGGGGATCGCTCCGACGTAGCAACTCACCAGACCTTCCCACGTTTGCGGATACATGTCTTCCAGCAACCAGACCCCGAAGTTCGTCGTCACAAAAAACAGGAGCGAACCGGCGAGCGTCGCTCCTGCCACCGGAATGTATCGCTGCCATTGCACTTTCGACGGAGTCTCGTGAAGCGATCCTCCCTCCGCTTGGGGAGTCGATGTCTGCTGCCAATACCTTCGCACCGAAAACCCGAGGCAGATGCTCAGCACATACGAGGCGTACACGATGGGTCGCACGGGATCCGTCGTATAAAAATCGAGTTTGTCGTGTACGAGTCCCAAGCCGATATCGCTGATGACCATCGCCGCCAGCGGAATCGCCAGCGCCAGGGACCGCTGCTTGATGTACAAGCCGCAAAAGATCGACAGCGCGCCGATGCTGGCGAAATTCCATTGCAGATCCATCAGCCGCAGACCGGCGGGAATCAAGATCAGCAGCATCACAATCAGTCGAGGGGGTGAGAACATGCTTTCTCTTTCCTTTGTTGTATCAACGAGCCTCGGGTAGCGGGGGGCTAAGGCTTTGCGTGCCCCCGAAACGATCGAAGCATATTTCCTCTAGTCGCTACGCGACCCGGACACAAAGCTGTCCGGGCTACCCGTCAATGAATCAAGTACGAACAGAACATATCGAGACGCGACCGTCAAGGCAAGCATTCATCCGCGATCATTCACGGCTTCTGCTCGGCCTTCGGTGGCGGGACGCTTTGCAGAATGACATATTTCCCCGTCGAGGGATGCAACTTTTTCGCTTCCTCGAGTGTGATCACCACCGCTTGGCGAGTTTGACGATCGGTTGCCAGTATTCCCTTGATCCCCGTGCGCTCCGCTGCGGTCTCATCCAGTTTCGACAACGGCACCGCCTCACGACGGCCGTCGTCAAATTCTACCGTTACCGTCGTTTCGGTCGTATGCGCGAGGGGCTTAGTCTCCGACGAACATCCGGCTGCGCTCATCGCGAGCGCGGCCCATAGCACGACCCCCATCGACGGCCATATCTTGCATCTCAAGTGCGGCATTCGGCTGGGCGCATTCATTAGAAGCCTGCCATTTCATCGGGGCCTTTATCCCGCACGTGAAACAGCGCATTCGTCACCGTCGGGCCGAACCAGCCGAGATGGTTGCGCTCGAAGGCTTCCGACCCCGTCGTCGACATCGCGTGCGTCGTGACTCGCCCGTCAGCCCACGCGACGTTGATCGTCCGGCCGAGATGCCGAAAATGCATGCTTGGTATCGCCGGAAAACTTTCGGAATACGTCGGCGTCCAATTGTCGACGAAATACGGCGGCTCCAAAAAACTGTATTCGATCACCTTGCCGTCGAGATACAAAGGCCACGTCCCCGCCAGAAACGCCGCGTCGGCGAACGCGACGGTGCGGCTCAAGCTGCCGATCTCGCGGATTCGAGTCGAGACGAGATACGACAAAGGCGACGTGTTCTTGTAGAACGTCCCGCCGAGGTAACTCTGATTGTAGCCGTAGCCCCCCGTGCCGCCGTCGAAGGCACCGGAGGAGATATCCTCCATAAAGTTGCCGAATTCCGGACACTTCTTCACGCCGGTGTTGCGTTCCACGTAGGGGGCGAGTGCCCCTTGCGACGGGTCGAACGGGTCGGAGGAGTTCGCGCGCACGCCGTGCCAGCGAATGTTATTCGGCGCCGGCCAGAACCCGTCGGGCGCAGCGGGAGGGAAGTACCCGCCGAACGAATCGGCATACAGATGGCATGCCAGCGCCAATTGCTTGAGCTGGCTGCGGCATTGCGTCGTGCGTGCCGCCGCGCGCGCTTGCTGCACCGCCGGCAGCAACAGCGCCAACAGGATGGCGATGATCGCGATCACCACCAGCAGTTCGATCAGCGTGAAACCTCGCGAATGATATCCGCCCGGCGAAAGGTTTCTCGGAGTGATGAGTTGTTGCGTACGTCCGCGTTTTTCATTTTGCTGCGTCATAATAACAGTCCTCGCTGTCTGTGTGGCCGATGGGAGGAATCTCCCGTCGACCACCGACGACGATACAGACGAAGACGCCAACCGTTACGTTGCCGTGATGTTCCATCGCGAACGGAGCAGCGGCTGCGGTCGTTCACCGTGGAGGGTGGACGAGCCGAGAGACCGAAGTCCGGGCGCGGTTTTACATACGCTGAGAGGAGCGCAGGGACCGAGATCCCCGGAGCACAACCCACGGCATCGCTTTTGTCCTCGAAAGCACCGCCTGATAAACCGACAACTGGGCAGGTCTTCTGGCTTCCGGGTCACTCCTACTGACTGCACCTTCCCACGACGTAATCGTTCGCAGTGGTTTTTGCAGCGTTCGCACCCGGTTACAGCGGCGGGACCGCAACGGATTTGCACCGTTTTCCCTATTCTCCTCGCGGCACACACGTCCGACGAGACACCCATGTCGAACGTTGATCATACACCAGCGGACAAGTTCGTCAAGCGTGCGCGAAAATTTTTAATGGAGAGAGCCATCGTCTCTGTTGCTGGCCTCTGCCCCGCCCCCGTTGAACACGCGCGAGATCGCCAATAAAGCCTTCGATGCGTTCGTGGAAGCCTATGAGGCGAAGTATCCCAAAGCCACCGAGTGTCTGGTGAAGGATCGTGACGTGCTGCTGGCGTTCTACGACTTCCCCGCCGACCATTGGAAGCACTTGAGAACTACGAACCCGATCGAATCGACATTCGCCACGATTCGCTTGAGGCATCGACGCACGAAAGGCAACGGCAGTTGCAGCGCCTCGTTGACCATGATGTTCAAACTGGCCCAAAGCGCCGCCAACCACTGGCGACTCCTCAACGGCCATAAACTACTACCCGATGTCATCCAAGGAGTCGTCTTTCAAGACGGCTAAGAACCGACCAAGCCGCCGCCTGATTCAATTGGCTCATACACAAGATTTGACAATAGCTCGTCGAGTTGAATGCTTGGCGTGTTGTTACAGAAGTCACATTTCAATTATTAACGGTGATGAGAAAATGACTTACAATAAGCAGGTCTACGCTTACCCAATGCTAAAGCCACAGAATCACTTTCAAATGCCTGTTGAGCCTGAGTAGTAAACGCATCGGCCAAATTCATGGCAATGCCACTGATTGGCTCACTGTCTCGCAAATTTTCAGAACGATTAAAAATAAACTTAAAAATAGGCTTGATTGTACGCTTCCCCTCCTTAATTACTTCATATGCGAAGACAATAAAAATGCATGGAACAGCGTGTACGGACCAGAATAAAAAACGGAATACGCGTAATGAAATTTCTCTTCGAACACTTCTCAGTTTTATTTTCAACTGTTCGTCAGCAACTTGTTCAATCAAATCGACAACAGGAACTCGTTCATTCTGCTCTTGGAAGGCGGAAAGAAAGAACCCAGGAAAACTGTAAAATTCGCAATATCGGATCACAGCATTTAAGGTTGCACGAATATCGCGATACGCTGGATCATCGAATGAATAGCCATTTTCTTTCATGAATAGGAATAGATCATTGCGGATCTTGAATAGATCTTGTTGGAAATTTTCGCGTCTTGCACGCGGAAATAATTTTCCAAATATCAATCCAAATGCCGCAATACCGAAACCTAAATTCAGAAGTACTAAAATCTGCTCAGGTACGCTCATGTTTGTCTCTTTAACTATCCTGGCATTTCGCCGCCGGGTAATAGTCCACTACCTGACCGGGCAGGATCACTTGCCATTTCAAGCTTTTCTGAATGTTGACGAACATTAGCTACGGCCCTCATTCTCAACTTTCGTTCGTACATTCCATAACCGACGCCTCCACAAGTAGTAATAGCCAGCACAATTCGGTCCAATCCCCATTCTGCTGTTATCTGGGCGACAATATTTGCGTCAGTTGTCTTCCCTGAAAGAGCAGATATGGAGAGATAAATAAAATAAGCGCAGATACATATCGCTCCTGGCCAAATTGAAGAAGATGCAACTTGAAAAATGGCCACAATTAGAGTTTGTAGCACATCATAGAAGTTTGTTTGGGTCTGGAGCGATGGCTTCGTCGTCTCTTTTTTTGGAGGTTTTTTAGCCATACTCGCCGCTCACGGAAGGATTTGCAGCCGTGCCTTTGCGCGGCGATTACTTGCCCAGAACGAAATTATCATCATGGGCAATGGACCTTCCTTGATTCAATTCCCTTCCATGTGATTGATCAACACCTGAACGATTGTTAAAAAGAATTGACATAAAAACAAGCCAGGAGGTGCAAGAACTGGCAAAATTTTCGGAATTTTAGCTGAATTATTAGAAATGATCAATGGGTTCTTTCCCACTTGAGTGTTCACTGACCACCGCCGGGTTGATAGGGAATCAACCCGTGGTTCTTTGAATTAGCACCTTGCTCATTAAATCTAACCCGAAGAGCTCGTAAGTTTTTTGCGAAACGAGGGGCGGGTTAGGCAGGGTGGCCCGGTCGAAAACGGGTGACGATTGAGAACTCGCGAGTGTGCCACGGCTCTGTGAGCCGTGCGAGTACACTTTGACGGTTGAATCTGTCCTGTCGATGCGATATGTCCGTCGTCTGCATCTGAATCGGAAACGTGCGAGTAAAGCCACGGCTCACAGAGCACGTGGCACGCAAGCATCGTTATGCACACCATGATATGATGTCTCCGGGGGCACTCTCCTTGGTAAGATTTGGGGACGCCTGACGGCAGAGAACAACAATGAACACCAAAGAAATTCTGGCACACCTCAAGACGCTCGGAAAACCGCAGACGGCGGCGATTTATAAGCGGCATGGTTCGGGGGACAATGTCTTCGGCGTGCTGACGTCGGAGATCGCCAAGCTCCAAAAGAAGATCAAGGTGGACCACGAACTGGCGATGGAACTCTGGAAAACCGGAAACGCCGAGGCGCGGGTTCTCGCGCTCCTGGTCGCCGATCCGCAAAAGCTGACCAGAGGCGACGCGGATCGTTTTCTCAAAGAAGGGCCGGTTCGCTTCGTCGGCTGTTATCTCGCCGTGCTCCTGGCCCGCAGCCCGATCGCCGAAAAGACGATGCGGGCGTGGATGAAGTCGCGAGACGAACACACTCGCGAGATGGGCTACGGAATTTTCGCGGTTCGCCTGAAGGACGACCCCGGCTCGATCAGCGACGCGGAGGCCGAACAGGTGCTGGCGACGATCGAGAAGGAGATCCACCGCTCAGCAAACTGGTCGCGGTACGCGATGAACGGCGCGCTGATCTCGATCGGGGTCTACAAGCCGGCGCTCCGCAAGAAAGCGATCGAGGCGGCGACACGCATCGGCGAGGTCAAGGTCGACCACGGGGAGACCAACTGCAAGACCCCCGACGCGGTCCCTTATATCGAGAAGGCGGCAAAGCGCATGCGCTGCCCGTGAGTGGGCTGGCAGGCTGGTTGACAGTTCGTTGGAAAAAGACCGGGTGGATAAACCACCCGGCTCAATCCAAGTTGAATTTCAGGGTTTCTCGAACAATATCAAGCGGAGAGGGGGAGATTCGAACTCCCGGTGGGCTTGCACCCACTCTGGTTTTCGAGACCAGCACAATCGGCCACTCTGTCACCTCTCCGGATTTTTCATTCTTCCCGGGCCACGCAAGGTTGAAACGGGGAATTAAATCTCCGCCCCTGAGACTGTTCGCAGGATCAGTCTCCACGAGAATCCGCAGCTTAAACCTGCTGCAAATTCAGCCTTTCGGATCGTCATTTTCCGGGACACTGGAAGTTTAGCTCACAATTCGAGACTCAACAAGTGTGGAAACCGTCTCTTCTTGAGAGTTCAGAGACGTTCGCTCGCTTGTCGGTTCATTTTTTTTTGCTAGACTGTGTGTGCTCGCGATTTTCGAGAGGGAGGTCGCCCGGCCATCAGGCGAAAAAGGAGAACCCTCGGCGTAGAAATCCTGTCCGATGGATGGACTGTGAACTGGATGGACGAAGAATCGAGAGCCATCGCGCGAAAGCGAGAAAATCTGGCGGAGTAGCTCAGTTGGTTAGAGCAGCGGAATCATAATCCGCGTGTCGGGGGTTCGAATCCCTCCTCCGCTACCTTTGACACACAGCCAGATTAAAACGCCCAACCTTGTCACACGCAACAGGTTGGGCGTTATTGTTTGCGCTTCACGATCGCCCGTGTCTCAGAATCCCGGTTCTCGCAGGAAAAGATCAGGGGACACTTCGCTCGGTACAGGTTAACCGAACAAATCCATGATCGGTTTGCCGGAGGTCAACGAACGCGAGATGCCGCTGGCATCCTGAGGATCGTTGATGGGGATGTCGAGGGCGTGGTAGATGGTCGCGGCCAGTTCCTCGGGGCGAACGGGGTTATTGGTGGGAAACTCGCCGTACTTGTTGGATGTGCCGTACACTTTTCCCCCGCCGATGCCCGCTCCGGCGATGATCGTCGAGAAACACTGCGGCCAATGTTGACGTCCGGGAGGATTCTGCTTTAGCACATACGGCGTGCGGCCAAATTCTCCGGTGACGACGACCAGCGTGTTCTTCAGCATCCCGCGCTCGACAAGGTCGGAAAACAGTGCGGCGAGCGCTTGATCGAGACGAGGCAAACAGAACCCCATGCCGTACGAACCGCTGCCGAAGGCGTTCCCCATGCCCATGTTTCCGCCGTGCATGTCCCAACTGCTGCTCGGCGGGCCGGCCTTGTCATGCTCTGCTTGTCCCGCCCAGCCGTTGACGGTGACAAAGCGGACGCCCGATTCCACCATCCGCCGCGCGAGCAGCAGATTCTGCCCGAGCGGATGCATCCCGTAACGTTCGCGTACCTCAACAGGTTCGAGGTTAAGCTCGAACGCTTGCCGTCCTTCAGACCGCGTCATGGCGTCGTAGGTTTTTTCGCGCAGGTTGGACCAGTCTTTCACGTACTTATCTTTATCGAGCCGGGAGGACTCGAGCAGCCGGAGCAGTGACTTGCGCTCTTTGAATCGTTCTTCGTCGTAAGACTCGTAGATCTGCGGCGGCTTGAATTCATTCATAGCGGGGTGATTGTCCGCCGAGCCGACAAACAGCGGCGCGTAAGCCGAGCCGAGATAGCCGCCGATGCTGATATTGGGCGCGCAAAAGACGGGATCTCCCACGCATTTGATGAGCCACGCGTTGGAAACGAAATTGCGTGTGCTCGGTTTGTGCTTGGCCACGAATGAGCCTATGTAGGGTTGCTCGTTCGGAAGGCCCTGCTGCACGCGCTTCTCTGACTGGCCGCTGAGTAGATTGTGCATGGCGTCGAAGTGATTGCTGATCGCGCCCGGATGCGACATCGAGTTGATGAGCGTGAAATGGTCGGTGAACTTCGCCAACTCGGTGTGCATCTCATTCAGGAGCATGCCCGGCACTTTGGTGGCGATCGGTTCGTACGGTCCGCGGTAATCGACCGGAGCGTCGGGCTTCATATCCCACGTGTCAACGTGACTCGGCCCCCCACAGAGCAGGACGAAGATGCACGACTTGTCCGAAGCAACGGCTTTACCCGAAGCATCGACCTCGTCGCTCCCCATGACGACTCCGGGCATTCCGAGACTCAGCGTGCCTAAGCCGCTCGCAATAAGGGCTTGCCGTCGGTTCAATTCGAAAGCATTCATACACAACTCCCGTGTTCGGATGGACGAATCGAGGATGCGAAATTGCAGCGTCATGTGAGCAGAGTCGACAGCGATTCATTCTAACCGATTCGTGGGGGGAATGCCAGATTTCGTTCGATTTCGCTGGAAATAGGGTATCCGCCGGTTGATTAACGACCAAATACCGAGTTCCACGAGCCGGGTGGTTTATCCACCCGGTCTTTCCCCAACGTCTTGGCAGGCTCGGCAGATACACCTCCACTCGGCCCCGCCGCACCGCGGTCGGGGTGAGCGGTGTGAGTTAGCGTCGCCGGGGCGGCGTATGGTATTATGCGGGTGGGCGACCGATCACACATGGAGTATGAAATAACCAATTATCCGTTTTGATCAAGCACCTTATCGAACGGGGAACAATCAAATGAGCACATGTTCTTTTTTCAGCCGCATCGCACGAGCGTCCTATGCCCGCCGGAATCCTCAGGCCAACATCCTGTGGCTGATTCACTTGTATGCTCTCGCGGTGCTATTGATCCCCTTGTCGACGTTTGCAGCGGAGCCTGATGACGGCTTCGTGTCGATGTTCGACGGCAAGACGCTCGACGGCTGGTCGGTCAGTTCACCGGAAGCCGAGAAGGCGTGGCGTGTCCAAAATGGCATAATCGTCGGCGAGGGTGACCCGGGAACCAGTTATCTCATCTACGACAAGAACAGAGACATCGCTGATTTTGAGATGAAGTTCTCGTACCGCTTCCCAGGCAAGGGAAATAGCGGCGTGAATATTCGCGCGAGAAAAGATGAAACGGGCAAGAGAGACTATCAGTCCTATCATGCGGACCTCGGCCATGTCGGTATCGGCGACCGGGTCTTAGGGGCGTGGGACTTTCATACGCCTGGCCGTCGCGAACATGGCTGTTCCCGCGGCAAACGCCTGATCATCGACGAAAACGATGAGCCGACGTACTCCCTGATCGAAGGGGCGGTCACGTTGGATGACATCCGCAAGGACGATTGGAACGACGTACATGTCATCGCGAAAGGGAACCATTTCCAATACTTCATCAACGGTAAGCCGTCGTCGGAATTCACAGAGCACTTGCCAAAAGAGCGGCGTCTCGAGTCGGGTATGATTCAACTTCAGTTGCACGATCCTAAGATGGTGGTCCACTTCAAAAACTTGCAACTCAAAACGCTGGAATGACCTCTTGTCGTGCGGATCCGAATCTGTCTCAGCAAGAGTGAGTTATTCCTTCATCGATGTGAGCCAGCGATCGAGTTGATTGGCAAACGCTTGTTTATCCTTGGCATTGAAATTCGCCGGACCTCCGGTGATTTCACCTCCCCCGCGCAATTCATCAAGTAGATTCCGGTCGGCGAGTCGCCTGCCGACGTTGGCACTCGTGTAAAGCTCTCCGCGAGGATTGAGTGCCTGCCCGCCGTTGACGACCACTTCAGCAGCCAACGGAATGTCAGCCGTGATGACGAGATCGCCTGGCTCAACCAGTTCCACGATGCGTCGATCGGCAACGTTCATGCCCGCCGGGACGAGCATGGTATCGATGAACTCGGAACGCGGCGTTCGCAGAGGTTGATTGGCGACCAGCGTGACTTTGGTCTTTGTTCGATTCGCGGTGCGAAACAGCAACTCTTTGATTTCGACGGGACACGCATCCGCATCGACCCAGATTCGCATGGGCAAGGCCTTCATCAGTAGGAAGAGGGGTCGGTTTTCAATAACGCCCATCGTAAAATGGAACGGAAACGTGTCCCCAAGGTCTCAATTCAGACGGTCGGTCACTGACGCAGCAACCCCTTCGCCCGTGGGGCCGACACGCTGGGGGCGATGTGGCCGGTGCGGGTTGCCCCGTTGAAAAATGATCAAATACTGAGTTCCACGAGCCGGGTGGTTTATCCACCCGGTCTTTTTCCAACGGTCATCAACCTCACTGTAGACTCGGCCATATGCACCTCCACTTGGCCCGACGCACCGCGATCGGGGTGAGCGGTGCGAAAGCGTAACGACCAATGTTATGTCACGCTTCTGAGCCGCCGCTATGCTCTGGAAGCAGAGTGACCGTCCTTCCGAAGATGTTGTACATCGACCTGCGGCCACACATCTCACACCTGAGCTTGAACGGTCCGTCGCGAATGTCGCTCCTGTCCTCACGAATGCAGTCCACATACCCTTCGCGCCAAGCGTTGCCCCATTCGACAGCGGCGTCTGTGAATTCCAGACCGCACGCCGGACACGTGCAGGCCTTGATCGCAGCCGCGAATGCCGCATCAACCTCAGCCGCAGTCGCCGAAGAGCTGCTGAATTTCAACGGAGGTCGCGGTTGCTTTTTGGGTGACATAACTATTGTTTATTCAGAATCCAACATATTGAAATCAGCCGGGCTGCTGACGCTCCGGCCTTTGTCATTAGAAACGAGCAGGTGACAGATGTAAAGTCTGTTCGTTTCTCACACAGTTTGGCTTGCCCGGCAGTGAGGTTGATGAACGTTGGAAAAAGACCAGGTAGATAAACCACCCGGCTCATGCCACCCTGTCAAAGAACGAGACGCTGAATTTACACTTTCCCTGTCGAGTTCATGGCGAAGTTTGCGGAATGATGCCAGAATTGTCGTTGAAGCGGTCGGCTCCAGGCGACATGCATGCGTGACGCGAGATCAGGGGACGGCTGTTGAACTGTGATGCGAAAATCAATTCTTACACTCAGAAAGTTGTGATCATGAACTACAAGCTCACCACTGTTTTCGCACTTCACCTGTTAGTCTTCTGCAACGTCGGCAGTGCGCAGAAGCTGACTTCCAACATTCCCTATGTCGAGAACGGTCACGAACGCCACGTTCTCGACATTTACGTCTCCGAAGAACCGGACAATGGAAGCCTGCCGGTCATGTTCTGGATTCACGGGGGCGGATGGCAGGTCGGCGACAAAAGCGATGTCGCACTGAAACCCAAAGTGTTGACCGAGCGGGGATTCGTTTTCGTCTCGACGAATTACCGACTCCTGCCTGACGTGACGATGGATGTGCTGACCCGCGATGTGGCCAAGTCGCTCGGTTGGGTACACAAGAACATCGCCGAATACGGCGGCGATCCCCAGCGGATTTTCGTCGGGGGACATTCCGCCGGCGCCCAACTCGCCGCGTTGATCTGCACCGACGATCGCTACCTCAAGGAGGAAGGCGTTTCGTTCGACGTCCTCAAGGGGTGCGTCCCCGTCGATGGCGACACTTATGATATTCCCAAAATCATCATGACGGCGGAACACCGGCAGACACTCTACGGCGGCAAGATGTTCACCTTCGGTCATCGACAGAAGTTCGGTAATGACCCGGAAAAACACATCGACTTCTCGGCAGTGACCCATGTCGCGAAAGACAAGGGGATCCCGCCGTTTCTCCTCTTGTACTTTCCCGGT
>JBJXGP010000020.1:0-5575 GCA_046160425.1 Planctomycetaceae bacterium | reverse complement strand
CCCCGCTCGCCGTCAGGATGATCCGCCGGACTTCCGACGGTTTTCCCGATTGCAGGCACTGGAAGATGGCGCTATGTTCGCTGTCGACCGGCAGGATGATCGCTCCGCTCTGACGTGCCAGATTCATGATCAACGGACCGGCGACCACCAGAGTCTCCTTATTGGCCAAGGCGACCTGCTTGCCGCAAGCGACAGCGGCCCATGTGCCGTGCAATCCCGCCGCCCCGACGATCCCGCTGACCACCACGTCGACGTCGGGATGACTGGCGATTTCGACAAGGGCATCGGGGCCAAACCGCCATTCGGTGGAGCCGGAGGGTATCCGTCCTGATTCAACGCGTGATTTGCATTGGGGATCACTCAATACCGCCCAGCGGGGGGAAAATTGCCGAACCTGTTCGCTCAGCAGTTCCCAGTTGCGATGTGCGGTGACGGCGGCGAGTGAAAGCTGATGAGGATGCGCAGCGAGAACCTCGAGACAACTTTTCCCGATCGAACCGGTCGATCCCAAGACTGCGATACGCTTCATCCTGACGTTGACCCTGATTCGGGGAGGGAGACACACCGCGATCAGGACTTTCCCCCATTCGTTGGGACTGTCTGTCTCGCGAGCTGATTTGGCTTCGGATTCGTAACTCTGATCACCTGAAGAGAGTTACATTCTAGGAAGACCCCCGTTTGGGGGCAAGCTGCGTTCGGTGAAGGGATCAGGTCGAGAGTATGACACGCCTCCTGGAACGGCAGTTGGGATCAATTCCCGCCGAAAACACCTCGAACCCATGCCAAGATGACTCTCGCATGGGTTCGATCGTAAATGTTCTATCGATTTGCCATCAACAACCTCAGTACGGCTGCACGACCGGTACTCCCGAAATCACCGTCGGTTGCGGATTGTTGTAAATCGGCGTCCCCAACTGCACCGGCTGCGGAGCGGTCGCATATGTCGGAGCCATCGTGGGATAGGCAGTCGTCGGATAGACCGTTCCTTGATAGGCCATCGTCGGCTGCGGTTGTGTGGAGTAGACCATAGTGGGATACGGTTGTGCCGCATACGGCTGCATTTGATAAGATGTCGTCGGATACCCGGGTGCCGTTGCCATCGCGGGGGCCGGGGGCAACCACGGGCTGGCGTTGTAAGCGGTTCCTGTCCCATAGTTCGGTCCGTAAGCCGTGGTCGTGGTGCCGCCGTTGACCGGGTAGTTGCCGTTCCCTTGCAGGGTCACGAGACGCGACTGGACTTCCGGCTGATACCAACGCTGGGCGAGCGACTGCTGATACAACAGGGCGGCCCGTTCGGATTGTCCCGAGTCCTGATAGACCTGGCCGAGGTGCGCGAGTGCCTTGGGATGTTTCGGATCGACGCGCAGAGCCTGCTGCAACGCCTGTTCGGCGGCGGCGGGATTTCCCATCTCTCGTTGTAACCATGCGGTCTCGACGTGCGGTTCGGCGCTGAACGGCTCGATGTCGGTCCATTCCTGCACCAGTGCGAGCGCTTCGCCGTCTCGATTCTGCTCGACATATAACTGCGCCAGCGAGTGATACGACGGCTGATGTGAAGGATCGACCCACAAGGCACGACGGTAGGCCTGCTCGGCACCGGCGAGATCACCCTGCTTTTTCTTGGCGGCAGCCAGGTTGTGAATGTAGTCGGCGTTGTCGGGCTGGTCGGCGACGGCTCGCTCGAAGTCGCCACGTGCGAACGCATATTGCCCGCGTTCGAAATAGGCGGTTCCCGACTGATTCATGAGATATCCGGTCGATCGGCTGCATCCGCTCAACATGAGGAGCATGAGTCCGCCGAAGATTAACGCGATTCGACCGGTCATTTTCCGGTAACTGCGCATGTCGATCGCCTCCAGACGCGTAATACTGAATTGTGATGGGAGAGATGGGATAGATTTTTGCAACGGGATTTGACTTCGATACCGGCTTGACGGTGGAAGTGATTTTTGATTTTCGGAGCGACTTTGGCGTCGCCGGGCAGGAAGAATTCGATGTGTTGACCGACGGGTTGATGGATGGCGTGCGGAGTTCTGACTCCGGCATTGGCCTGCGAGCAGGCTCGATATTTCGCTGATTTTCAAGGAGAAAAGTGATATTTGCTGAACGCGGACGTGATGAATTCGAATGCTGATAGACGCTTGAAATGTCGATTGGGGAGCGGGAGCATAGCTTGAGAGACAATCTGTCGCAAGACCATTTCCGCAAGTTTTGCCGGAAAGCAACAGCCGGGTAGTTGTCAGTGTGGGTGGCACGTCCCTGAGTCTTCGAAGGGCGTGGCGACACTTCTAACGAATTCCACGCCCTTAGACAGGGCGTGCCACCCGGCCGCCGATTGTGGGCTAATCATCGAGTCGCGGAAACGGCTCACGACTCCGCTTGCATCGAATGGCAACTGACGATAAGCTCCGCGTCCCTTCACAGAATCTTCTTTCTCTCCTTTATATCCCCAGTCAAAACCAACAAACTTCCCGCCCGTCGGCGAAGTCCGCTCGTTTCTCGGTCATCCCCCTCTGACAACTCTCTCCCCCTTCCCTTTCACGCCACGTTTGCACGTCATGATCCGTCTCGGCATTGTCGATTTTGATACTTCGCACAGCATCGAGTTCACGCGTCGATTCAATCACGTGGGAATCGATCGCGATCAATGGGTGGAAGGTGCGCGCGTCGTCCTGGGCTGCCCCGGTACATCGATTATGTCGCCCGATCGCATCCCTGGTCATGCCGCTCAGATCGCCGACTGCGGAGTCACGCTCGTCGATGACCCCACTGATATGATCGGCCAGATCGATGCCGTGCTGATCGAATCGGTTTGCGGTTCGGCTCATCGCGAACGGATGCAATCGTTCCTCAAAGCGGGTGTGCCGATGTTCGTCGATAAGCCATTCGCCTGTGATATCGATGACGCCCGAGCCATGATCCGCGAGGCGGCGGCAGCCAGCCTCCCCCTTATGAGCACGTCGGCACTGCGATTTTCGGATGACCTGCTGCAATTCCGCGCGAAAGGTTACGGCGAAATTTTCGGTGTCACGAGTTACGGACCCGCGCATCGAGCGGAAGGAAACCCCGGCTTATTGCATTACGGCATTCACGCCGTCGAAGTCATGTATGCGCTGATGGGTCCGGGATGCGAATCGCTCAGCGCGGTCCATCGGCCCGAAGCCGACATCGTCACCGCCTGCTGGAAGGATGGCCGTCTGGTCCACATTCGCGGCTTGCGTGCGGGGGCGAGATCGTATGGCCTGTTGATTCATTGCGAGGCAGGGATGTTCCATCTGCCGATCTCGGCCCGCTATGCGTATCGCAATTTATGCCGAGAGATCGTCGGATATTTCACATCCGGCGTTTCTCCCGTCCCGATCGCCGAGACCGCCGAAGTGATCGACTTTTGCCTGACCGCATTACAAAGCGAACAACAGCAGGGCCGCTGGATCAAATTGTTGGAGGTTTGAATGAGTTCCGGGAATTGTCTCAGAGATAAATCGGCATGAAGAAAAAGAGTCTCACACAAAGCCACAAAGTCACGAAGGTAGTTCGCAAAGTCTCATGGAATAATCGACACCTACAAACGGACGTCGTCGCTGTTTTCGTCGTATCATTCTTTGTGCCTTCGTGACTTTGTGTGACAATTTTGAATTGTTTTTCTCGGTAGTACAGAGCAAAGAAAACGGCTGATCGTCAGCCGCTCGCGACAGGGAGGTCGCCGATGAAATATTATTGGTGGATGGGCATCGTGCTGTTGTGGATGGGCTGGAACCCTGCGCAATTCGCTCGCGCGCAGGAGTTTTGCGTCGTCACGAAAGTCTACAATGAAGGGGATCAACTTCCCGCGGCGGATAAGTCTCATTTGCTGGTGCAAAGCCTGACGATCTTTCACGCCGGGAAGGTCTACGACTATCTGGATGGGATCAAAGAGGTCACCATTCTCGAGCCCGCGCATAATCGGGTCACGCTGTTGAGCGTCAATCGCCTGCTGGCGACGACGGTCGATTTCGATGAAATCCGCAATCTGCAAAATGTCGCTCGCAACGAGACCGAAAAGTACATCGGGGAACTTCAGCGAAAACCCGGTCCCGAAACCGACAAGGCGATCGAAATTCTGAAGTTCCACTGGAACCCCAAATTCGACGAGCAATACGACGCGACGCAGCGGCGACTGCAACTGACGAGCCATCATTTCCGCTATCAGGTTCTGGTGGCGCAGACGCAGGAACCGGAAATCGTCAAGGCCTACCTCGAGTACGCCGATAGGACGGCACAGTTGAACTCGGTCTTACATCCCCGTTCGCTTCCGCCGGGGCCGCGGATGATGCTCAACGAATCGCTTCGCGCGCGAAATCTGATTCCGCTGGAGGTGAAATTGTGGGCCGATCTCGAATCCGACCTTCATCTGCGCGCCAAACATCAATTCAACTGGGAACTCGACGACACCGATCGCCGATCGATCCAGTCGTGGGACATGCTGCTCAAAGACCGGAACGTGAAATACGTGGCATTCGCCGACTATCAACGCGCGGTCAACGTCGTCACCCAAGTCCCCAAGCCCGGATCGACGCGGTGAGGGAGTGTGGATTCATTCGTTCCGTTTGAGCTTGCATAAAACAATCTTTTCCATTGGCAATCCGGGTGGCACGCCCTGAGGTTTTGGGAAGGGCGTGTTTTGCCGACTCACCACGCCCTTCGAAGACTCAGAGCGTGCCACCCAGTCTCGCACCACTCACACCACCACCTTGTCGTTGATCGTGCGGCTGAAGAACTTGAGTTCGGTCTCAGGCAGGCGTATCCACGCCGCGTGCGGACCTTGTTCGGCGGGGAGTTCGAGCACGCCGTCGGTCGTTTTTTCGACCACGATGGCGATCCCCAGGCCGGTCCCGATCGAAAAATTCGCACCCGGTGAGGGACTGTCAAGTAACTGACTCATCTCGAACGCCATCGGTGCGACTTTCCCGCCGTCGGCGAACGGAGGCTTGAACACCAGCGAAGCGAATTCGTGACGCTGCTCGGGATTCTTCTGGATATCGGCGAAGCGGAAGATCGTCATCCGGCAGGTGAAATGCTGGAGAAAGACCTGCTCGTAAAATTCCCGCGATGTCCCTTCGCCGATCGCCGTGACGGTAAACACGAACCGCCCCGCGCGGGGGTTCCGCATTTCCTGTGCGAGCAAAGCCTGCGTCCCTTTCGGGAACGCGAACGCCGTCTTGCCCCCTTGGAGTCCGAAACCGACCGCCGCGTGAGGCGTGCCGTCGACCGACTTCAAATGCACGCCGAACGCATCGCTCGGCTCGCTCTCGACGATGATCGGTTTGGCCCGCCACCCTTTTGGACGCGACCCGGAGGTCGTCGGCCGGAGCGCATTCGTCCCCGTGAAATCTCGCCGCAACAACAACGCGGTATGATACGGCGGGACGCGGTGCGGATCCCCCTCCGGCTGCGTCTGATCGGGTATCGCCTTGTCGATGCCAAGCACGCTCTTGAGCGGCGAGCCTTCGGTCAGCTTGTGCTCGCGCCGTTCGGGATCTTTGAACGACAACGTATGCGGGATTCCCAGCAGATGGAAAATCGAAGCGGTCAGATC
>JBJXGP010000019.1:0-13475 GCA_046160425.1 Planctomycetaceae bacterium | reverse complement strand
GTTGTTGTCGTTGACTCGTCACATCCGTCGCGCCGCGATGTATCAGCGGGAACATCGCTGGCCGGGCGAAATGGACTCGTGGGCCGGGGTCGAACTGTATGGGTTGACGATGGGGATCGTCGGCTATGGCAGCGTCGGCCGTCAAATCGCCCGCCTCGCACAAGCGCTCGGCATGAAGATTCTCGCCTGCAAACGCCGACCCGAGCAACACGCCGATGATACGTTTCTGCTCCCAGGGACCGGCGATCCGGAGGGAACAATCCCCGCGGCGTATTACGGCATCGATCGCCTGCGGGAGATGCTGGCCCAGTCGGATGTCGTCGTCATCACCTTGCCGGGAACTCCGCACACGAGAGAACTCATCGGCGTGAATGAACTCGCGGCGTTGCCTCGTCACGCCTGGCTGATCAATGTCGGCCGGGGGGCGGTGATCGATGAATCGTCCCTGATTCAGGCCCTGCGCGACGGAAAGCTCGCCGGGGCGGCACTCGATGTCTTCACGCAGGAACCGTTACCGGCGGAGAGTCCTCTATGGGATCTCGATAACGTCCTCATCACGCCGCATATCGCATCGTGGACGACGAACTATCCCCGCCACTGCGCCGCGGCGCTCATCGAAAACCTCCGCCGAAATTCCCTCGGCCTGCCGTTGATTAACGTGATCGACAAACAATTATTGTATTGATCGCATGACTTGGTCGATCAACTCCGATGCAAATCCGCCCAGGGGTTTCCTTGAGGGGGGCGGATCGGGTGCGCTCTGATGACTTCTTCCACCGGGTCGGCACCGAAGCCCGGACGATCGGGGACGTATAACATCCCCTCGCGGATGTCGAGCGGATGCGAAATCACCTCGTGCTTCCACGGCACATCGTCGGGATCGATCTCCAGAATTTCGACATTCGGCATCGCCGCGCAGAGATGCGCATTCACCAGATTCGAATACGGACTCATGTAATTGTGCGGCGAGATCATCACATCGTAATGCGCGGCCATTTCCGCGATCTTTTTCGTCTCCGAGAGGCCGTTCGCCAGCGTCTCGACCATGACAATATCGGTCACGTGCTTCTCGAAGAACGGCCGGAACTGTTCGCGGCGGATCAGACTCTCGCCGTGGCACAACCGCGTGCGCGTCTGACTGCGGGCGGCGAGCAGGGCATCGGGGTCGAAGCCTTCCGCCTCAAGCCAATACAAATTGTATGGTTCTAGGGCACGGGCGAGTTGCACGATCCCTCCCATGCGGTATTCCTGACCGACGTCGAACATGATGCCGAAATCGGGACCGAGTCGATCCCGCAGCGCGCCGATGAAATTCTCCGCCGCGCGAATCGAAGCGCGGTCGATCGCTCCATCGAGCGTCGCCGGCAAATGCGGAGGGCGACCCGGCACGAGCAAGTTCGTCTTCAACACTTTGTATCCCGCTTTGACGACATCATCGGCGAGGGCGACCCACGATTCGAGCGTCTCGGCGGGGGGAGTCTTCATATCCTCGGCGAAGAGCGCCCGGTTGCTGGCGAAATGCGACCAGTAAAGCGGAATGCGATCGCGATAGAGTCCTCCCAACAATTCATACACCGGCACGCCGAGCCATTTCGCTTTGATGTCCCACAATGCGATGTCGATCGCCGCGAGAACCTTCATCCGTTCGGGAACACCGCATCGACCCGATGACCACATCTGTTGATTGAGCCATTCGATCCGCCGCGGATCCTGCCCCAGTATCTCACGCCCGACGAGATCGACGGCGACGGCGAGTGAAGGAGCCGCTTGCCAGTCGTAACCCTCTCCCCAACCGACGACCCCTTCATCGGTCGTCACCTTGACGAAGAGCCAGTTGCGCATGGCGAAACCCCCATCGCAGGGGATCGCTTCTACGGACGTGATTTTCATGATGGATGAACCTCGAAGCGAGATCGGCGAATGATGTCATCAGACGATACATTTGATGGTATGGCGGCCCGAAGTTCCATGCAAGCAGCACGAAAAATAAGGTTAGCCGCGACGCGGAGGCTTCCGCAGCGGAGCGCGCCGCGATTGCTACAGCAGCGGATAGCTGCTGTAATACACAACCTGAATACAAACTTTCCGAATCGCTTCGGTTCCTTTGGGAGAATCATCATGCGGTGTTTCAACATTGTGACAGGGCTGGCGATCCTCATCATCGGATCGGCATCAGCGACGGCCCAACAAGCAGCGAAACCGACCTGGGAACGGGTCATCACCGAAGGGGATATCTTCCACACCCGCGATGAAGCCAAGGGGATTGTCCACGACGGCGGCATGTGGCTGCGGGGAGGTACGCCCGGCGGAAAGGACTTGCTGTACGACACATGGTTCTCGACCGACGGCAAGAGTTGGACTCGCAAAGACGAACACAGCGACCTGCATTCGTATGCCTTGCCGGTCTCCGTCGATCAAAAAACACTGCTCGCCATCGGCGAAGGGAGCGTCTTTCAATTTCATCCGCAAAAGAAATGGCAAGAGGTCTCGTCGGGACACACATTTCACCTCCCCGCAGCGGCGGTTGTCGTCGATCAGACGATCGTCTGTCTCGACCGTCATCCACAAAACTCGCAGGATGGGACTCCGCAGGCTCGGATCTGGTCGTCGCCCGACGGAGGCAAATCCTGGAACATCGTCAACGACAATGCCCCCTTCGGGCCGGGACGACCGACGGCGGTGGCGTACTTCAAAAAGAAGCTGTGGATCATTGGCGGTGTCGCCGGCGAGGATCGCGAAAAACTTCCCTCGGAATATTACGCCTGGAAAATGGCTAACGACGTGTGGTCGTCGGAGGACGGAGGCAAGACCTGGATTCGGAGCGACGTGCAGCAGAAATGGGTTCCCCGAATCTGGGCGGGTTACGCCAGCGATGCCGATCGCATCTGGATCGTCGGAGGTTTCGATAATATTTCGGAGAAAGGCCGCATCGCCGACCTCGATGATGCCTGGTACACCGAGGATGGCGAACACTGGATGTTGCAGGGAAAAGGCCCGTTCACTCCCCGTCATGCACCGACGTGCTACATCCACAACGGTTATTTGTGGCTCGTCGCCGGCAAGGAAAACACCAGCCCCTCCAGCGGCCAACACCTGAACGACGTGTGGAGATTGCCGTTATCGGGGAAGAAGTGAGCTTCGTCTTGAGAGATTCGGATATCATCAACAGCCTCTTGTCGCTGCGCGACCGTGTCACGTATAGGACGGGGTTGACGAGCAACCGGGGCTACCCGCTTATCCCTTCTGAATGCAGTCTGGAAAAAGACGAGTCTCTCACAAAGGCACGGAGGCACGAAGAAGGCGAGAAACCATAATTATTTTCATCAACTTTTTGACGTCAATGATTCACCAAAAACTTGCGAGATATTTTCTCTACCAAGAAACCAGTAAAAATAAAGATTTGAAATCAATCATTGTATTCCTTCGTGCCTTCGTGAGAGAATTTCTTAAATTCTTCATTTGATTCCATTAACCGCGTCTTTATTTCTCGATGATCAACTTCGCATAGCGCGTGATCAGCGTTTCACCGCCGCTGCGGATGTACTCCCACTTGCCGTCGCCGTCGAGATCGAGCAGGCGTTCTTCGATCGAGATCGGCGGCAAAATCAAGCCCGTGTGTTCCAGCGCGATGCGGTCCTTCGCCGGGCGATAGACGTAGCCGCGAAAATAATCCTCGGCTTGTGTCCCGACCACCACGACGCGTTCGCCGTTCCCCATCAGGTCGAGCGCCTGGAGTTGAGCGTGGGCATTGAGAAACGGGGCATGCGTATGCCCGATCGTCTCCAACGGTAGAACGGGGGACAAAAGCGGCGTTCCATCCTTGTCGGCTCCGAGGTTGAGCGTGTAATAAATTCCGCTGCCGGGCTTGGGATCGAGTTCGTATCCCATTTGATACGATGCCCCCGATAACACCAGATCCAAACGGCCGTCGGCATCGAGATCGATCGGCGCGGCGACGACGCGATTGTGAACCTTGATCACGTTGCCCTGGTCGTCCTTAAGCGGCCCGAACGAGCGAAACTCGAAACGTCCCTCTTTCCCGAGCGGTTGATCTTCTCGCAGCAGGAACAGCCAACCCTTGTCGGTCCCCACGACGAGATGCTGCTTATGCGAGCCGTCGTAGTCCCATAAGGCGGCCCGATGAAATCCCCATCGCTCGCCGTGCGTGGCATCGGTTTCCCCTTCGACCTGAAAGAGGCCGTTCTGATCGTGCAACATATGGCGCCGGGAAGAAATCTGCGGAGTCCCATCTTTAGAAAGAAGTTCGCGAAACCACCAGATGTTGTCGTTCTCGAGCAGATACCGATGGCCTTCATGGTCGGTGAGAATCTCCGTAAAATTCCAGCCGCGCGTCGGCACGTTTTTGCCGGTGATCCAATGGCTGAACTTGAACTCCGGTTTCGGACCTGCGATGCGTTTGTTCCGGCAGACGGAAACTTCGCTGCCGCGCGTCATCAATAGATCCTTCCAGGGTCCGTCGCCGAACGTCGTCACCACGGCGTGATAGCAAAACGGATCGAATCCTTCATTGGGAAAATCTTCGACGACGACTTCGCCGAGGTCTTTGAAAATCGGTTCTCCGGCCGGTCCCGTTTTGACCCGCTGCAAGTATTTCAAGGTATTCCCGGCCATGCCGCACAAGACGAGCAGATCGTCGGACTTCGTGCTTTCGTTGCGATACATGACCGGCCGGGCGGCGCCGCCGGGGTAACGCACACCGGCATCCACCGCCTCGCCGAGCAGAAACGGCTCTCCTTGTTCATCGACGACGTGATGCCTGGGTTTGGCGAAAATCTTGCCGTCGCGTTTCGCGTACTTGACACCTTCATACAACGGCAAGCCCTCCTTCACTCCACCATGAGGAAAATACCATAAGGCTCCGCCCCAGTCGCCGACGATCAGATCTCCGGGATTCTTGCCCGAGGCCGAGTAATGTGTCGGATAGGTGTAATTGAAATAATCGGGGCGAATGTAGTCGGCCTGATCCGAGAGCCGAAATTTCGGATTGATGAACGGAATGTTGTAAGTCAGCCCATCGGGGGTCAGCAGCGGATCCTGAGCCGCTTCCAGGCGGAGATCGGGATATTCGCCGACCCGCTTCAGGCAAAAGATCTTCCCTTCGCGATCGGTTCCCATCGCCTCCTGCCGTCCATCGCCGTCCCAGTCGAGCGGTTCGATCATCAGAATGACATGCCGCATAGGGTCGCAGAGTTGAATCGGTTCGCCGAACGTCTGCAAGTCTTTCGATGGGTAAAGGAAGACCCCTTCCCAGCAGCGGGCGATCAGCAGGTCTTGCGCATCGGGCGCCGACCACGCGACGACGTCGGCGCTGACGATTGTCCCGAAGGAAATCGGGCCGTCATCCGTTTGCATCTGGATCAAGGGACCAAAACTCAGCGTGGACTGTGCCAGGCAGCGCGATTCGAACGCGAGCGACATCGCGACCACAACCAACAGCATCTTCCACGATCGATGTATGGCGTCAACTCCGCGCGAATGTTGAAGCATATAGACCTCGCATGAGAGAAATGTGTGATGATTTGGATCGTCTTCCATGATGTGTAGCGTAGCCGAGCAAGCTCGCATCATACAAGGGAAGCGTTGTGATTACGGCGCGGCACAGAGGCGCGCTCCGCTACGGAGACCCTGCGCGTCGCGGCTAACCTGAAAACCCAAACTCAGCCCGCCTGGCGTTCCCACAGGGGGTGTTCGGTCAATTCCTATTGACAATGCCAGCACATCGAAAACGATGGAGCCTGGACGAATGATCGACCGGGCTCCATCAACTATCACTTCTCTGACGACTTCTTCGAAGTCACTTGAATTCGAAGTCGAGTCAGTCGTTGTCGAGCAAACCCTCGCCATCTCCCTCTTCGCTCCCCTCATCATTGCCGCCATTCAGTAAAGGGAGCCCCCCCTCGCCATCATCTCCTCCTAACAATTGGCTTGGATCAACGGGTACGACCGCATCAATTGCTCCGTTGACACCGGCATCGCCGCCAATCACAGGAAGATCGGCAGCAGGTAACGATAACGGTGCGACCGGCAATTGTATGGCATCACCCTTAGTAACAAGCGAACTCAAATCACCGACGGCGCTTTCAACAGCGAGTCGTTCATCCCCTACCAATTTCAGGTTGTTGACGGAACCGACAATTGCCGCGTGTTGCGCTGCATTCAAGTTCACAAATTGAGTCGGCGATGCCGTCACGAGACTCGTAAGCGGCGCGGATATCAGTGCATTCTTGAGTCCTTCGGTTCCTTTAAGGGAACTCGCCAACTGTAACTGATTCGTCAGGGTCAGCGCGGGACGCAAGTTGGTATTCTTGAGGAAGAAATTGTTCCAAGAGGTGAGGCGATCGACGTAGTTGACTCCGGTGCGCGCCGAGGTCCAACTGCTGAAACCTAATGTCGGGTCGATCACGCCGGGTACGGTCTGCGTCGCAAACCAGGGTTTGATTCCCATTCCGGCGAACTGCTGATCGTAATAGTTGCCGAAGAGGTATCCTGAGGTTCTATTTTGGGCAAACATATGCAACGGCAATTGTCTGGTGTCGATGATCTGGTTGGGAGTAAATTGAATCGTACCATTTGCGGCAGCCGTCGATTGAATTCTCGCCGGGGCAAAAATCGTCCCGCGTTGCGACAGGCTATAATCCCAATATCCCGGGACGTGAATGAAGCCGCTGGCAGTTGAGGTATTTTTGGAAGGAACCCACAGCCATTTACTCTGATAAGGAGCCCAGTAACCCGGTCGCCACTGGTATCGCTCCCCCTTGGGTTCCCAGTTTCCGGGAACGTAGAACTGTGATTTGGGATCTCCATCCGACGACGGCCCACGTTCGAGCGACTGTGGTGGTGCCGTGTTGTACGTCAATTGCTTGACGTCGGATTTCATCCAGAAACCGGAATTCCATTGAGCACCCTTATCGCCCGGTTTCCAATAGCCGGGTATCCAGCGATTTGCCGGAGGAGCATTCCTCCAGATGCCGCTGACCCAGAGGAAATCATTTTCGGCGACATCCCATCCCCAATAACCGGGGATCCATTGGACGTTGGCTCCTTTCGGTTTCACTCTTGGTGGAATCTCATCGATTGCTGCCGGAGGTTGGCGCTCGATACTGACTCCCGCTACGGGGTTCAAATTGAGCTGTTCGGCAAAGGCTTCATGCACTGGCCCGCGAGTCAGGATTTCGACGCCCGCATTCACATTGGCATTCGCCCCGGCAGCAGCCTGCGCCGGGTTCTTTGCTTGAGCATCGAGGTCGCTGCACCAAAGACAGCCTCCGAGACCAAGAGCCAGAATTAACGCTGACGAATTCTTACGATAGGTCTGCATCATTATCGTTCTCCTGTAAATTTGAGTCTTACATCGACCCGCATCAGTTCATTTCCACGTTAGCCAACTACAGAAATGCAATAACTATTTCACATTGCTGATAGGTGACCGACGTCGAAATCACGATTTTGAGCAATACGGCGTCTTGCCGCATATCTACCGTCAAAAATGCAATTCATGCGCCAAGAAGTGGATGTCCCGAATTTCGCAAATAAACACAGGCATTAAGAACAGAAGTGCGTTGTATTTACGAATATGAATCAAATATTAAATTACAATTCAGTATTCACCGAGCATGGTTTCTATCTGATTGTATCCGCTGATGCGGAATCGATCAGTATGGCATAATTCGCGACACACCGCTCTCGTATCATTGGAATGTGATCACGAACACGAAAGGATGGCGAATGCACCTCATTCAAGCCGGCATCAATGTCTACATGCATCGTGACAAGCGCATCAGGAGATTTCGAATCTCCTTAATGCACCGAGTCCGTCCCTTGATGCGTGCAGTGTCAATCGCTCAGCCCGCCTGGCGTTCCCACAGGGGGTGTTCGGTCCCGCGCAATTGCAGCGGCGGGACGCCGAGGCGATTGAACGCATCGGCGATGTGCGAATGACACGTCAGGAGCAAGACCTGCTGACCCGCTGACGCGTAATCGGCGAGCAGACGGACGGCCGCCTGCGTGCGCTGTTCGTCGAAGTTCACCAGCACATCATCGAGCACCATCGGCAGTTCGACCCCCTGCTCGGCCAGTCGCGAAACGAGAGCCAGCCGGACCGCCAGAAAAACCTGCTCGCGGGTACCGTTGCTCAATTGTTCGATCATCCAGCCCTGTCCGCCGGCATCGTCGACGTACAATTTGTGTTCGCCGAGCGCCGTCCAGATTCGCCGATAACGCCCGTCGGTCAAGCGCTGCAAGTAATTCGAGGCGAACTTCAATGTTTCGGGCTGAGCCGTTTGCTCGAATTGCTCCTGCACGCATTCGAGACTTTGACGTGCCCAGTCGAGCGCACACCAATCGATGCACGATTTACGAATTTGCGCGATGACCTGTTCGCGCTCGCGGCGCAAACTCGCCGACGTGCGGTCGGAGGCGAGCGATTTGAGTTCCTGCTGGAGTTGCCCCAGCTCCTGATGCCCGATATTCAGATCGTCGTCGAGATCGACCAGTTCCTGTTCTACCGTCCGGATGCACTCGGCGTTCTCTTCGGCTTTGAATTGCAGCAAGTCCGACTCGACGACCGCCAAATCCGGTTCGGTCCGCGCAGCTTCGGCGAGCGTTTCTTTCGCCTCAGCGAGGAGCGATCTCAACTCCGCACGCCGACGCGCCCAGCGCGATCGCCGTTCGAATTCGTCGCGATTGGCGGCTCCCCCCTGCACCATCAGCGCATGGGCCTGAGTCTGATACTCCTGCATCAGTTGCTGATCTTCGGCTTCTTCCCGGCGTTTCAGGCGGATCTCTTTCATCAACCGCCTGCGTTCGCGGCGGTGCGTGCGCGTCTGGTGGAGATCGTCCATCCATTCGGACAACAGATGCAGCGCTTCCTGCACTGTGATGAGCGAGACCGTCTTCGCGTGATGAGGCGCAGCCGCATGTTGCGATGGCGGCGGCGGGATGTGTGCGGCGGGCTTTGTGGACGTTCCTTCGATCAAATGTTTGAGTCGTTGAGTCTGCTGCAGGAACGAGGCAAGTTGATGTTCATCGTGTCTGATGCCGTCATCGAGTTGCTTCCACTTTCTGGCGGTGTGTGCCGCGGTCAACAAACGCTGGTATCCCGTCAGTCCCACGGCGATATCGAGCGTTTCGGGCAGATCGACATCTCCCAGCGCATCGCACCATTCTCGCCGACGTGTGGAGAGATCCCGCTGCAATTCCTGAAACCGCGTTCGCCGTTCGCTCAGCGACTTTCGCTGCTGCAACCAGCGGGAGTGCCATGCGGCGTATGTGCCCCACTCCTGAACTTGCAAATCGGCCTCGCGGAGCAGATCCCACGGATCGATTTCTGCTTCTTCGCCGTTCGACGGTGTATCCGATTCAACGGACTCATCCGCGCTCACATCATTCCGTGCGGCGATCGGCGCCGTGTCGGAAATCGTCTCATCCGGCACGATTTGATACAGTTCCGCGTCATGCTCGCGGTGGGCTTCATGCGGATCGCCATGAGAATGATGATCGTGCTTCTTCGCCAGCAGATTTCGCAAGACCCGCTGTCGTTCCAACAATTCGTTCAACTGGTTCTTGATCGACATGTGCTCTTCGAGAAGCGCTTCCTGGTCCTTGCTGACCGAAGTGCGAAAGTGCGTTCTTATCGCCCAGCCGGCCGAGGCGCTGGCGAACGCCAGCAGACAGAAGATCGTCCCCGCAAGCCAACTCTGCCACCAGCCGGTGAACAGTCCGGCGATGAACAGGAAGATGCCGAAGGCGGTGAACCCGCTGACCGCCCACCAGCCCCATTCGGGGAGATCGGCGGTTTTCGATTCAACCGACAACATCTGCATCGTCCAAGTGTTGCGCTGCTCAAGCGCTTCGATCAGATGGGCATTGCGGCACAATTCGTCGGCATGTTGCCGTCGTCTACGGGATTGCTTCAAACCTTGTTCGGGAGTCAACTGCTGCGTTAAGGGGAGCCGTTCTTTCCAGAGCATGCGTTCGCGGCGAGTTTTCTTCAACTGCCTTTGCAGGCGGTTCCGCAAACGGTTTCGCTGGAAGACCGCCATGCGGTATTCACCGGCCGCGCTATGTAACCGGCCGGCATGTTCGGCGAGATTGTCGAGCGCGAACAGCCGCTCGGCGGTCCAGTTCCCTTCCAGGTCGCGCAACTGCGACTGCAAGGTTTGTTTCTCTTCTGTGAGTTCATATTGCCGGACGGGAAGATTCGCGGCGATCCCCTCGATCCGCTGACGAGAGGCATGCAGCCGGCGGATCGAGTCGGAGAAATGAACCAACCGCCGCGGCACGATGCACGCTTTCAGTTCGGTCCGGTGCCGTTCGATTTCCGCCCGGATCGAATCGCGGCAACGCTGCGCGCTGTCTCGTTCCCGTTCGAACTCGACGAGTTTCGTCAGACCATCTTCAGGAAACGCCTTGACTCGGGGAATCTTCCGCCACTCGGACTTGAGCTTTTCCAGCCGGCTCCACGGTCCCCAGATGCGGTCCATGAATTGATGGCCGCGAAGCTGCGAATCAAGCCCCGACCGTCGCGATTTCATCTCCGAAATCTGGTCGTGCAGCACGTCGCACTCGGCGACGACTTCGCGGTAGCGGTGCAGCTTTCCGCTCTGCTCATCGAGCCGATGCGTCAGTTCTGCATGTCGTTTCAGCAGCCGGTTGATCTCCCCGTCGGGTGCGTCCGGCGAGGCATGTTGTTTATCTTTCGGCATTGCATGGACGAGTCGTTTTTTCATCGCCTCCGCCTCGCGGTGGGCATTGAGCAGCACGCTGCCGGATGATCCCAGCGTCAAGCTATAAATATGCGCGGCGACCGTCTGGTCATCCCACGTCGCCAGTTCCTGCAAGTCAGACAGTCCGATCGCATACAGTTGCTGAAACAACGTCTCGCCGATGCCGTGGTGCATCTGGCCGAGCAGCCGCTTGTCGGGGAGTTGGTCGGGGACATGTGTCCGCAGATTTTGCCCGGAAGGATCTCGCGACTGATGTTCTTGGGACATTCCATGAATCGAAAGCATCGTGTGCGAATCGGAAGTCGCCGCACGGCGGATCTGATACGGTTGCCCTTCATGTTCGACGTTGACGGAGCCGGTCCAGGGCAAGTGCGAAACCATTCCCTTCCGCAAGCCGTGCGGCCGGTCGGGGAGGTGCGACGATGCGCCGTACAACATGCTGCGAATGAACCGCAACAGCGTCGTCTTGCCGGCTTCGTTCGGGCCGTAGAGCACGGTCAGTCCGGTGGAGGAGACCGGAAGTGAGAGGTCTCTCCAGATGCCGAAACGTTCGATGTCGATTTGTGTCAGTTTCATGCCGCGTCATGCTCCTCGCGAAGATCGTGAAACCATGTTCGTCCCAGCCGTCGCGCCTGCCGGTGAATGCGTTCTCCCTCGCACGTTTGCCGGGAGAGAATTCTGGCGGCTTCATCGCGGCCGAGTTCTCGTTCGAGCCTGCGAACCGCCGCCAGCCAGCTTTCGGCCCCCTGGCGAGAGAGTTCTGAAAGATGTTGCAAAAATTCCTGCCGAAGCGACGGCACCGAATCCGGCTGCTCCATTGCGGCAGTCGATGCCGACGATGATTCAGCCGACAGCCAGTCGACCTGATGCAGATACCGCACGGCGTGACCCTTGGTGGATTGAGCGGCGATCCGTTCGAGCCATTGCAGAACGTATTCTTCGTCACCGAGACTTTGTTCGAGCTGTCCCTCGCCGGGAAGCAGCCAGTTCAGCACGCAAATCTTCTCGCTCGAGATCGCCGAGATGTGGCTTAACGATTCACGGACCGCAATCTCGGCGGCTGTCGGCGTGGCGTCGGGAGAGACGTGTATCGTCAGCCGTTCCCAGCGGACGACGCCGGTCGGAATGAACACGCTCCTGCCGCGCCCCTGGTGGTCGAGTTCAACGAGCGTCGCGCCGCACGGGCCTTGTTCATGTGCCGAGATCCCTTGCGTCGTCCCCGGATGATGGGCGAGGCCGTCTTCAGTGACGAACGTCTGCCGCTGCGGAGGACCGCCGAGCGCGATGTAATCCATCACCTCGCCCGCCGACCCTTTGCCATGTTCAGCCGATTCGTCGTGTTCGTGAGAATTCTGCGCGGCGAGATAGTCGCTCGCTTCGAATTCCTGCATCGGCGAATGGAAGTCGTCGCTCCCTTCGGCATCGATGTCATCGGCATTGACGTCGGCGAATTCGGGAGAATCGGTCAGGTCAGCATGTTGTCCTTGCGAACGATCGTCGTGGGATGGAGTCGTTCCCTGTTTGTGCTGTGTGAATTTCGACGACAGGAAAGTGGAACCCGACGGCATCACGCCAATTGTGAACGGAGCGAGCCGCAGCGGTCCACCGGTGGAGGATTTTCCACGCGGCAGATTCAAGCCGTCGCGATCCCGGCCGAACTCATCGAGTTGGCGCACCGTGGCGACCGGTTTCTCATCGCGCATCGCGGCGACCGGTCCCCCATCGTTGGCATAAAAGACGGTGACGTTGTCGGGCCAGCGCGGGCCGTTGAGCCACGCCGAAGCGGGGTCCATTTCACCCGGTATCACAAAGACGTGGATATCGTGTTCATCGAGCAGTTCGAAACCCTGTTCGAGAGCCGCCCAGGCGCGCAGGCTGTTGTCGTGTCTGTCGAAGGTGTTTCCCGTCAACAGCAGGAAGTCGACCCGATGATCGAGGCATGCCGCCAGCAGATAATCGAATGCCGCCAACGTCGCATCTTCGACGATTCGATGTACCTCGGGAGGAATGTGCGTCAGCCCTTCGAGTTGATGGTCGAGTCGCAGATGGCTGGCGTGAATGATCCGAACCGGTTCGAAGGCCATTCGCAGTTGATCCTTCCGTGGATAGTACAATCCCCTGCGCGCGTGAGATTCCAAATCCCACACCCTTTGCGCAGAGCCGGGAAAGTGTACCCGGACGGGAAAAATGAGAAAACCCCGATTTTTCGCGGAAAGGCCAAAAACTCGCTCCGCTGCGGAAACCCTGCGCGTCGCGGCTAACCAATTTTCTTACCACCCCTCCACCACACCACCCCTCCATCACTCGCCTCCCGGCGAGAGTTTTTCTATCATACGAACCGTTGAGACGTGACGCTGACACCGTTCGACATGAATCCTGATCCGGGCTTTCGGTATTTCGTTCTAGGAGTCTTCCCATGCGAGCTTTCGCAGTCACTTGCTGTGTGGCGTTGATTCTGTTTGTGACCACGACCTGGTCGAGTTCCAACTTGCTTCCTGAGGTGGCGACGGTCGAGAGTCTCGATATCAAAGTCGCCGAGCAGAATCCGTGGACGAATCTGGATCTCAACAATCGGCGGGAGAACTTTCAGTTCGCCATCGTCACCGACCGCACGGGGGGGGCGCGAGCCGGGATCTTCGAAAGTGCCGTCCCCAAGATCAATCTCTTGCAGCCCGAATTCGTAATTTCAGTCGGCGACCTCATCGAAGGGTCGACCGAAGATCCGCAAGT
>JBJXGP010000018.1:0-4447 GCA_046160425.1 Planctomycetaceae bacterium | reverse complement strand
GTCGAACGGGAACTGATGCGCGGGGCGGGGCCGGTCGCCGTCCTCAAGCTGCTCGAAGCGGGGGAAAAATACGGCTATGAACTCATCGAAGCCCTCGATCGGCAATCGACAGGGGTGCTGGCAATGGGGCAGTCGACGCTCTATCCCCTGCTCTACAATCTCGAAGCACAGGAGTTGGTCAAAGCGACGTGGCGCGATTCCGCATCGGGGCGGGGGAGAAAATATTACGCCCTGACGCTCAAAGGAAAAAAACGCCTCGCCTCCGATACAAAGCAATGGGAAGCGGTCGTCCGCGCGCTCGCATCGCTCGGCGTGTTGCCCCAGAAAGGGACTCCCGCCCTCCCGCTCGGAGCACCGTCATGAGCGAACCCGATGCCAAACCCGATGGCGTTGTTCCCACAAATACCGATGCCGGTTTGTGGACTCGCCTCCGCGAAACCCCTCTCGCCGATGCGCTGCGCGGCAAGTGGACGCGCAGCCTCAACATGCCGGTCTCCCTCTCAAGTTTCGAACTGCCCGAATCGCTGCAAGGCTTCGTGATCGACGTCGCTCGCAAGACTCGCCTGTGGCACAAGGAACAACTCGACGTCGCCAAAGAACTCGCCGGGCATTTTCGTGATGGACTCGATGCAGGAGCGACCTCCGAACAACTCATCGAACGCTTCGGCGATGCCCTACAAGCGGCGAAGATGATCCGCCGTGCCCGCATTAGGTGCCGGCCTTTGCATTGGCAGATTCGGCATTGGTCCATGCAATCGGCAAGAGTGATAATTTGTGTGTTCATGCTTTGGTATGCGGTTCTGGCGTTCCGCTATTTTTCGTCGTCTCCGCTGATCTCAAAGAATTACTACGATGAAATGAATGCGGTGGCGAAAGCGATTCCTGAAGAGGACCGTGCGTGGCCGTTTTATCGCGAGGCGATTGTGGATTTGCGAGTTGTTCCTGGTGATTGGGAAAAACATTGGTGGAATAAGAGTGTTTTCCCGCCCCCCATCGATTCCACTGAGTGGCGGGATCTCACGACGTATGTCGATAGAAATCAGAACGTGCTGCCATTGATCCATCAAGGGGCAAAACGACAACAGTTGGGCTATCAGTTTGGTGATTCTTCGAATCGAGAATTCCTGCAAACGGCGATTGGACGAGACGACGATCTCGTGACGTCAAACCCGATGCTCATCGAAATGCCATTCGCACAGCTTGAAGGGATGCGATCGTTGTCCCGGTTGTTGCATGCCGACGCAATCCTCGCGGCAAGTCGCGGCAATCGAGATCACCTGACGAACAATATTCATTCCCTGCTTGCGCTTTCCACTCATTGCCGGGCGAATGGCTTTTTCATGGAGGAACAGATTTCGCGTCAAAATCTCGATCGGACTATGAAACTAATATCCGACGTGCTGTCGGATTATCCGCAACTACACACCAACGAGCAATTGATCGACATCGCGCATGCTTTGTCGATTCACTCGGAAGGGAACTCGATTCAGGTGTTAATGGAACGTGAATTTTGGATTTTTGAAGACATCATGCAGCGCACCTTCAGTGATGACGGGAATGGCGACGGGCATTTGACTCCCGCAGGATCCGTGCTTTTTCAGGAAATGGGAGACGCTGGCATCGCACCTCTCTTGTGTACGCGCAACGATGCGAGCTCAACTCACACGGGGATGAAAACCCTGAACACACTTTCAAAACCGGGAATCATGTCCCTCGTCGGTACCCGAAAAGAAAATCTTGATCTCCTGCGAGAACTGTATGAATTAGGTATTGCCGACAACAATGGGCCATATTACTCATGGAAAGAATCTCGTCAGGAAGAGAGAATCGACGCATTGAACAATTCGTTCGCAACGAAAATAAAATACGGCCCGGTACTCTTGTTTATCACACTTGCGAGACAATACGCCGTAGGGAACGAACTCATCATCCAACAACGCGACGGCATTTTGACCGCAATCGCACTGGAACTTTACCATCGTCACGAACAGAAATGGCCAAAGAATTTGGATGAACTCGTCCCGCGCTATCTCCCCGCCGTGCCGCTCGATCGCATCACGGGGGATGACATCAAGTTCACAATCGTGAATGATCGGCCAATGGTTTACTCCGTGGGAAAGGATCGACAGGACGACGGCGGGCGAACATCAACCGAACGCCAAGAACGGGAGTCGGCTTCGATTCTACAGGGTTTCGCCCCACCTAAGTCAATCCCACGTCCGGGAGAGGGCATCGACTGGATTCTCTGCCCACGTTTCCGGGAGACGCTGAGCGAGAAGGATGTCAACGAATAGAACCCATGCGTTCCCTCGCTCACGCTTCTACGATGGGCCGACCTCTTGTCGCTGCGCGACCCGGACACCGAGCTGTCCGGGCGACCCGCTGTATTTGTGGCTGGCCTCTGTGAGGCCGGACCGAGGTCGCCGCCTATTCCATTGCTCATGCGATGGGTTATGATACACCCGCCTCTTGTCGCTGCGCGACTGTGTCGAGCGTAAGGCGGGTTGACGAGCAACCGGAGCTACCCCGCTTCGTTCATTAGTCCCTTTATCCTTCGGAATACAACTCATGGAAACCTTCTGGGGACTCAAGCTCATCGACCTCGTCGTCATCGTGGCGTACTTCGCCGTCGTGATGTGGATCGGGTTTCGGGCGACGACGAAGGTCCATACCGACGAAGATTATTTCGTCGGCGGCAGGCGGTTCGGCAAGGGGCTGCTCACCATGCACTGGCTCTGCACCGGCACGCACAGCGAGCAGGCGGTGCAGGTCGCAGGGGCGGCGGCTCGCGTGGGTTTGGGTGGCATCTGGTATCAGTGGATGTGGTTGTTCTCGACGCCGTTTTATTGGCTTCTGGCACCCATCGTTCGTCGCCTGCGGGTGATGACGACGGGGGATTTCTTCCGCATCCGTTACGGACGAAGTCTTGAAGTCTTATACGCGATCATCGGCACATTCTTTCTGATCTTATCGATCGCCACGCTGCTTCGCGGAGCGGGAGCCACGATCAGCGGCGCGACGGGGGGCGAGATCCCGACCCGCGAATCGATCGTCATTCTCTCGATCATCTTTTCCAGTTTCGTGATGACCGGCGGACTGATGGCCGCGGCGTACACTGATGCTTTGCAAGGGTTCATGATCATCATCTTCTCGTGTATTCTGGTGCCGGTCGGGCTTGCGAAAATCGGCGGGATGGAAGGGCTGCGAGCGGCTCTTCCCGTCGAGATGTTCTCGATCACTGCCCCGACCGGGGCGGCGGAAGGGGATCCGACTTTCGTCATCGCAGTCTCGCTACTGGGGCTGGTCGGCATCATCTCGCAGCCGCACGTCACCACCGCCAACGGAGCGGGGAAGACCGAGCGCGAAGCCCAGATCGGCATGTGTTACGGCAACTTTATTAAACGCTTTCTCACCATCGCCTGGACGATGACCGGCATGATTGCCCTCGTTATTTTTCCGCAAATCTTCGCGGGACTCAAACCGGGGAGCGAAGAGTACATCCACCAGAGCGAAACGCTCTTCGGGCGAGCCATTCAGGAACTGCTCGGCGACGGCTGGCGCGGTTTGATGATCGCCTGCATCATCGCCGGCGTGACGAGCGCCGAAGCGCTGATGGTGGTCGGCGCGGGATTGTTTTCTCGCAACTGCTACGCGCCGCTTTTTCCGGGACAGACGTCGAAGCAAATGTTGTGGACCGGACGGATCGCCTCGGTAGGAATTCTGATAGGAGGAATCCTGTTGGCTTTCACCGCCGAGAGCATCACGCAGTTGTACGTCACATCGCTGCAGATCATTGCCCTGTTGGGGCCGGCGATCTGGCTCGGCATCTGCTGGCGCAGGGCGAATACGCTGGGGGTCTGGCTGGGGTTTCTCGTCGGCGTGCTGATCTGGTCGCTGACCGCCTGGCCGATTGAATTGCTCGCCGGTCAGGTCAAGGGAACATCGCTTGAATCGCTGGTGGAAAGCGTGAAACTCTCGGGACTCTCGAAACCGTGGCAGATTCTCCTCTCGCTGGTCTCTCAATTCGGCGTGTTGATTCTCGTGGGCCTGTTGACGCCGAGTCAGGATCGACGACAGCTCGATGCATTCTATGCCCGCCTGCTCACGCCGATCGGCCGTGAAGGAGAGGTGCTGCTCGACAATCGATCGCAGCCGTTGCCCGAATCGGCGACGCTGGGAATGGAACCGGGAATCGTGCTCGACTATCGGAAAGCCGAAGCCTCGGCGGTGCAGTTTCTCCAGCCGTTGGGATTGGAAATCCCAAGGATGTCGGCGTTCGACGTCATCGGTTTCATCGGCGCCTGGATTCTCGTCGCCGGATTGATCGGCCTGTTGTATCTGATCGCCATCTGGGGCGCGTGACGGACCATTGTTCTTAGCGTTCGCGCCAGAGGGTGTCGCTGGAAATTCCTAATTGTTTTTGCATCGGCTGGATCTCTGCGAGATA
>JBJXGP010000017.1:0-6956 GCA_046160425.1 Planctomycetaceae bacterium | reverse complement strand
CATACGGCTCCATGCGATTCGTATTGATCGAGGAATAGGTCACGATCACGACGTCGTTATTGTCTTCTTGATAATGAGGACCGGGGAATTCGAACGTCACGTACACGTGATCGTCGATCTCGCGTTTGTCGGCCTGCTTATCGGGTGAACCGACACCTTTAACGCCGTAATAGTTTTTCCCGCCGTAACCGGAAACGGCGATCGGATGCACTTTCCCAAGGAAAATGCTGCACGCATCGAGTTGATGACTCCCCAGTTCGGCCATCAAGCCGCCCCCGGTCTTGTTGAACAGTCGCCAGTTGATGAGCTGGTCGACCGAATCGTAGCCGTATTCGGTCACGATTTTATCGAGGGCATTGCGATCATCGGCATCGACCCCTTTATTCCAACTGTCGCGCCCCGGAAAACTGTTGTTGCGATGCCAGCAGGCACGGATGAACTTGATATCGCCGAGCAATCCCTTCGAAATCAGGTCGTTGGCGTTATCGTAGAGCACACTGTAATGCCGTTGATGTCCGACCGCGAGCAGCAGATTCTTTTCTTTCGCAACCTTGATCATCTCCTTGCACTGCGAAATGTTGTGGGCCATCAGTTTCTCAGACAGCACATGCTTCCCGGCGTTGAGTGCTTCAATCGCAAGCGCCGCATGCTGATTGAGAGGGACGGCGATGACGACCGCTTCGACATCGGGATCGGCCAGCAATTCCTTATGCGAGTTGTAGACCTTGATCGATTTGCATTTTTCGCGACCGAGTTTCTCGATCAAACCGACGCGGTCGGAATTCCCGTCGCCATGAAACGCCCGCTCGCGATTTGTGGGACGCAAGTCGGCGATCGCCACGATATCCATGTAAGCGGGAGGATGCTGCGTTAACAGGACGCTGCCTTCGTCACCTGTCCCAATGAAGCCGACTTTGACGGGGTTCCCCTGCAATTGGGAGTATCCGAAGTACGCCGCCCCCAGGCTGGGAACGGCGGCGGCCATCCCTTTCAAAAAGGATCGTCGCGAATGACCGACCGCTTCGTGAAAATTATCTTTGCCGATTTGACGCTGTTGGGGCGTGAGATTCATCGTTTGGCTCCTGTATTCATCGTCGGGACGAGAATGTTATATTCACGTCTCCTGTTAATTTTTGTATGAGCTTTTTGGCAGATCGCTATCGATCAGTTTTGTCGATCGTCGTTATTTCGATCGTCGAAAAAAGGCGTCCATGCCAAACCATTTGCCGGTCGGCAGCATTGCCAGGAATAACAACATCATGACTTCGATCAGATGCTGATTGATGAACAGGCTATGTTGCGGACCCGGCGGTTCGGGGACGCCCGGCCAGGGGGGCATTGCCAGATAAAACGAGAACAGCAATACCGCAGCGCCGAGAGCACTCAGACGCGAGAACAGTCCGGCGATCAGCAATCCACCGAGAATCACCAGCCCCCAGATCGTCATGAAGTCGACTTTTCGGATCTGCGTCCACGGTTCGGGAACCGGTCCGCGTGAGAGCTGGCTGGTATCGAGAATCTGATCGGCTTCGCGTTTCATCTCCTTGGTCATCGCCTTGATCGGACCGACGAGCTTTGATCGGAGTTGCTGGAGATCGCTCGATATTTTTGCCAGATGCGTGTACTGGAAATCCTGCTCGGCCTTCGCCAGAGCGCCTTCGTAACGAACGATTTGCTGTCGATACAGTTCGATGTCGCCGATGCTCGATTCGAGGACGTTACCCGACTTGTCGGTGAAGATGCGTCCGACTTGGTCGGGGTTTCCCTTGAGTGCAACGGCCAATCGCTCCTTATAACTCAGTTGCGCAGCCTGCTGATAAATTCGCGAGACGGCTGCCTGAAATTGTTTCGCTCGTTCCTGCTCGGTCTTATCGGATGCTGCGGGCTGTTCCTCGTCCTGTTGTTCGAGGTCGGCGACCAGCTTCAGTAATTGTTCTCTCTCTTCGGGGACTAGATGTTGCTTCCCATCCACGATGAGAAGTTTTCGATCGGCATCGAATTTGACGACTTTGGCTAAATCCTTCGGGATCTCAACACCCGACGGCAATTGAGCCAACTTCGCCGTGAATTCTTTGGGGCCGTTAACGAGCAGATCGAGTTTGGCGAGTTGTTCTTCCGTCAGATCGGGATGGTGTGCGCGAAAGCGTTCGAGCCAGTCATCCCACTGGGCGATCATGGTGACGTAATCGAGCCATTGAAGTTCGTCGGGATCGCCGGTCATATCGCGGAAGGTTTGACGAAATGGCCCCTGGCTGTTGCGAAGGTAACCCGCTGATGACCACGGCTCAGCCGTCGACAGCGTGTGGACTTTCCACAAACCCTCGTACATTAAATGCCAGCCAATCGCCATCCGTATGACGATCAACCAGAAGACCGCTATGCCAGCGAGGCGTTTTCTGTCACTCACCGAATCAATCCTTGCCGTTCATGGTGAACGAATTTATTGAAATGAAGATATCGAGTTATCGGACCAATAAAAGCCCGCTTCTGTGGGGTTCAATTTCATTCATTCTATTGTTTCCAGAGTTCCCAGCCAATGTCCAGCCGTATCAATTCAAGCGGTGCGGAATCTCAAGAGTGTCCTCCTATCGCACGTTAACCTCGCGCAAATAATAGGCGACCTCGATTGTCTTTGCAGAATTTCAGTTCTGGTCGTGGAAGAACAAGATTTCGGGCGGGATGTTGCAGATGACCGGCGATAGTTTTCGTCCGTGCTCGGGTGCAGGGGTCAAGATCGCACCAATCTCAGGATGATTATTGCAATACTGACGAGACTTTTCGACCCCGATCACGAAAAATGCGGTCGACAGCGCATCAGCGAGTTCCGCGGTCGGAGCGAAAACCGAGACGGAGAGTTGACCTTCCACCGGCCAACCGGTCTGCGGATTGATGATGTGATTGTAGCGATTCCCTTGAATGCGATAGAATTGCACGCCGGAACCGCTTGTTCCCATTGCCAGGTTCTGAAGCAGAATGGTCGCCCAAAGTTCTCGCGGAAACAGCGGATTCCTCAAACCGATCGGCCATCCCTGATATCCGGTGTGATTTCCATTTGCGAGTATGCTGCTGTGCCCGCCATGAATCAGCCAGTCGGTGATACCGTCGTCGGTCAGCACTGCTCCCGCCCGATCAACGGCGTACCCTTTACCGTTAGCACCGAGATTGAGTTCGACACCCGGTTGATCGTATTTCACCGAGATGTTTTCGGGGTTGAACTGGATGTGGTGCATTCCGATCAGCGATCGCACGGCTTCCAATTCGGCATCCGTCGGCAGTCGATGTTCTTCCTGGCAGCGTTTCCAGAGTCGAATCAACGGTCCCGTTGTGGGATCGAAGGCTCCCGACAATTCGAGTGAAATGTCTCTCGAACGGCACAACAGGTCGAACAGGTTCTGCTGAACGCTAACCGGTAGTTGGGCGGCGCGACGATTCAATTGCGAGATTTCGGAGGACTCGCGGTAGACGCTCAGTTGTTCTTCCAGTTCGCCGACAAGATCGAGTGCGGTCGATGCGGCGACCAACCGTGAACTCGAACCGGGATTCATGATCACCGTGAAATCGCAAGCCATCGCACGCGCACCGAGGCGGATAGTGTCCCGCGCTGACGGAATCGCCCTTTCAACCGATGCCGATGAATTCTCGATATTCGATTCGGCGAGCGATGACGTGGGAATCACTCGCGTCAAAAAGTCGCGGCGATGAGTGGGAGAGTCATCGTTCATGGATGATCCGCTAAAATTCCGACCGGAGGCGAATCGCTAATTACGTTTTTGTGAAATTCGACACGTATGGTATCGCGGTCGCTTTGTCGCGAATCATGTCAGCCGCTTCCAGCAGTCGGGCGAGTGCATCGCATTCACCGGAGAGCAACACCTGCCGGGCGTTTTCCAGCATCTGAGAAGCGATTATCTTATCGCCGTAACGGACTTGTTGTTGCTGGAGATCAACGATAATCCTTTGTTGCGGATTCTGCCGAATTGAATCGGCGAGGGCATCCAGTTCAGGACGACTGAGCCGCACACAAGGGACTCCGAGCGAGGTGCAGTTTCCAAAAAAAATCTCGGCGAACGATTCGGCGACGACGGTTTTTATTCCCCATCGCATCAGCGATTGCGGGGCATGTTCGCGGGATGAACCGCACCCGAAATTTCGTCCCGCGACCAGAATCGAAGCCCCTTTGAATTTGGGATCATCGAAGGGATGAGTCGGATCCTGCTTGCGGTCGTCCTCGAACGCATGTTCTCCCAAACCGTCAAAGGTCACGCATCGCAGATACCTCGCGGGAATGATGCGGTCGGTATCGATGTCATCGAGCATCAACGGGATTCCCCGACCTTGTATCGATTCAATTTTCGCCATGAGTTTTTCCTGGTGAATTGTAAACTGACGTTGAATGTGATCGTCTGGATTTTGTTAAATGAAATGTTGAATGATGAGGTTATCGGGGGATTGCGCCGAGAATTACAACATCTCGCGCACGTCGGTCACACTCCCTTTGATCGCCGCGGCGGCGACCATGGCGGGGCTCATGAGGAGGGTTCGACCGGTCGGGCTTCCCTGGCGGCCTTTGAAGGTGCGGGTGCTCGAAGAGGCGCAGATTTCGCGGCCGGAGAGTTTATCGGGATTCATCGCCAGGCACATCGAGCAACCCGCTTCGCGCCATTCGAAACCGGCGTCGCTGAAGATCTTGTCGAGCCCTTCCGCCATCGCCTGATCGCGGATCTGTTGAGAACCGGGGACGACAAGCCCCTTCACATGCGGCGATATTTTTCGTCCTTTGACGACATGAGCCGCTTCCCGCAAGTCCGTCATGCGAGAATTGGTGCAGGAACCGATGAAGGCGACGTCGATCTTCACTCCTTGAATCGGCTGATTCTCGGCAAGCCCCATGAACTCGAACGCTTCCTTGATGAGCGTCTGTTGGTCCTTCGGATACGTGTCGACACCCGGCAATTTTTCGGTCACCCCGACCGACTGGGCCGGGGTGATTCCCCAGGTCACGGTCGGTTCGATGTCCGCGGCGTTGAATTTGACGACGTCATCATATTCGGCATCTGGGCCGGAGGCGAGACTGAGCCACCATTTCGTCGCTCGCTCAAATGCTTCCCCTTGCGGGGCGTGCGGTTTGCCGCGGAGGTATTCGACGGTCGTCTGATCGGGATTGATGTAACCGCAGCGAGCACCTCCTTCGATGCTCATGTTGCAGACGGTCATCCGTTCGTCCATATTCATGGCATCGAAGGTCGTTCCCGCGTATTCGTAGGCGTAGCCGACTCCACCTTGCACGCCGAGTTGCCGAATGACGTGCAACGTCACATCTTTCGCATAGACACCCGGCCGAAGCGTGCCATTGACTTCAATGCGGCGAATTTTCGGGCGGGACATCGCCAGCGTCTGCGTGGCCAGCACGTAGGCGACTTGACTGGTTCCGATACCCAGCGCGATGCTGCCAAATGCCCCGTGCGTGCTGGTGTGGCTGTCGCCGCAGACAATGGTCATTCCCGGTTGCGTCAGTCCTTGTTCGGGGCCGATGACATGCACGATCCCCTGACGCTTATCGGTCAAGCCGAGCAAGGGGACACCGAACTCGCGACAATTCTTTTCGATCGCCGACATCATTTCCTCGGCGAGTTCATCGCGAAAAGGACGCGCCTGATTGTCGGTAGGGATGATATGATCGACGGTGGCCCATGTCCGTTCGGGATACATGACTTTCAATCCGCGGTCGCGGAGCATCGAAAATGCCTGCGGGCTAGTGACTTCGTGAATCAGGTGAAGTCCGATGAACAATTGCGTTTCGCCGGAAGGAAGCGTGCGAACGGTATGCAAATCCCAGACTTTGTTGAACAGATTTTGTCGAGCCGTCGTGGTCATAAAGCAGCTTTTCTTCGAGAGTTGAATGCGGTGGAGTAGGACTATCCGCTAGGGAGCGAAGCCGTGAGCCTTGTGTGTTTTCCGAATGCAATGAGGCGTTTCCGAGCGAGATTCATTTTATCGACCGAACGCCCCCAAGTGCAGTGTTGAAGGGCGATTTTCGCGATTCCCGCCAGATGACCTCCGAGTTTGTTCCTTGCTGACGACTTTATGCGTATGGAAGTTCGCGCTTTTCTAATGGAGAGATGCGCCGAAACCGTATTCACGCTTGTAGTCATAACGTGTTTCTGTGTAATGGGTTAATCTGTTTATTCGGAGTTAATATAGCCTGCGACTTCAAAAGTTTTGCGTTTGATCGTGCTGTCCGAATCGATTTTCCGAAATTCGCCGCGAATACATTGTCAAGCTTCCAGTCAGTCTCTAAAATGTGGCAGCTTGACTCAACATCTTACCGTTACGAATGTTACAAAAGTCGGGTTCCTGATTTGACAGTCGCTTTGCGAACTCCAAATCGAGAGGAACCAATGACGACGATCAATATCCGCTTAGCATTCGTTTGCTTTGCCATAGGATGGAATGAATCGTGTTCGAAAACCTGACAACCAGCTTGAAGAGTGCCCTGAGTGTTCTCGGTCGCGGGACGCTGACCGAAGCGAACATCCGTGAAGGGTTGAAAGCCGTCCGTCAGGCACTGCTCGAAGCTGACGTCAACTATGAAATCGCTCAGGACTTCATCGAACGCGTGACTCAGGAAGCGATCGGCGAGAAAGTCCTCAAATCGATCAGGCCCGAACAGCAGATCGTGGGGATTGTCCATGATCAGCTCATCAATCTGATGGGCCCTGTCGATCAAAGCCTGCACCTGCGACGAGATGGCATCACGGTTTTGATGATGTGCGGCTTGCAAGGTAGCGGTAAAACGACCACTTGCGGCAAGCTCGCCAAAATGTTGCTGGAATCGGGACGAAAACCGATGCTCGTCGCGGCCGACTTGCAGCGTCCGGCGGCTATCGATCAGCTCCGAGTCATCGGCGATCAGATCGGTGTCCCAGTTCATACCGAACCACCCCAAGGGAATACAG
>JBJXGP010000016.1:0-15648 GCA_046160425.1 Planctomycetaceae bacterium | reverse complement strand
CCGCGATCGGGTTCAAGCAGGCCGACGATCATCTGCATCGTCGTTGACTTACCGGCGCCGTTAGGTCCGAGCAGGCCCAAGATTTCGCCCGCCGCCACGCTGAACGACAGGTCGTCCACCACGGCGGCGGTGCCGAATCGTTTGTGCAATCGGGAGACTTCCAACATCGGCATCGACCGTCTTCCTTTGGGGGACTCAGGGTTCACAATCCCACACACAAGGCATGCACGCCGACGACGGTGACAGCCGACACCAGACCCACGCGGATATTGTCGTTCAGTTTCATCGGCAACGATTCGGCAATCGCAGCCATGAGGGTCGCGATCATTCCGCAGGCACACGCGATTTGCCACGAGACTCGCGGCGTGGCTTCGCCCCAGTAAATCAGACTCGACATCCCACCGGCGCACGCGATGAAGCACGCAAACCCGGCCCATGTTTTTGCCGGATTCCACGGAATGCGAGGCCCTTGAATCAGTTTCCCCCCCAGCGTCGCCATGCCGTCGCCGAACGCCAGAATCGCGAGCACCGTCAGTCCCAGTTCGATGTGAGCCGGAAATAAAACAATGGTTCCCAACACCGTCACCGTGTAACCGATGACGGCGTGCGACCAGGTTTTCTCGCCTTCGCGCGTCAAGTACTTCTGAGCCAAATAGATGGAGACCCCGATGCCCCCGATCAACGTGAAAATGATGTCACGCAGCAGCGGTCCCAGGGGATCCTTATGTGGAAAATACCATAACAAGAATGGCAATAGCCCCGGCAGGATGTGGCACAGACGTCGCCTGATTTCAGACGACGTGAGTCGAACCGGTTGAACGGAGACAGCCGCATCATCGCGAACGGCAAGCGGTGCAGCGCGATACTGGGGTAACGAACGGGATCTTGCCTGTTCTGGAGCAAGCGTGCTTCCCGGTTGTCCGAACACATGCGGACGAGCGGGAAACGTATCATGATCCGGTCGGATCGCTTCAGTTCCATGTCTGGTTTTGGGTTGTTCGAGTTTCTCCGACATGGATTGACCCCTCGACAGATCGATCTTTCCCGGCCCGGAAAACTCACTTGGGAAATGCGGCGGACATTTTTGCCGAAGCAACCTTCCGACGTGCATCAAAGGAACAACGACATCACGCACCCACACTGTGGGAGCCACGTCTCATACATTCATCGGCTACGAATTGCACCCGTTTTAGCTTCTTTACTTGTTTTTCGCTTTTTTCGGGCTTTAGCAACTCTGCGTAAATGTAACGATCGCATAGAATCTTCCGGTGTTGACGATTGCCCATCCCTGCTTGTATCGGAGCATCTTTCAAGTCGCGTCCGTAAATCGAATCGACCTGGAGTGACCGATCGTGCATAATGACGTCTTATCGCAGGATGGAACTGAGCGTGAATCGGGAATATCTATTAACCGGAGACGGACATGCGGATCGGAGTTTTCGCCGATGCACACGATCACCTCGACAACGTCCGTCGGGCGGTGGAAGTCTTCAACCGCCGCGGCTGCGATCTCGTCGTCTTCGCCGGCGATTTTGTTTCGCCCATCGTGCTCCCACCGCTGCGAAAATTGAAATGCAAAATGCTCGCCTGCTTCGGCGACAACGAAGGAAACCGCGTGGGAATCCACGGTGGATTTCGCATCCTGGGCCAACTCGCCGAATCGGCTTTCGGATTTCGGACTCCCGACGGCAAGCGCATTCTGGTGACGCACGTCGCCGAACACGCGCGGGTCGATCTGTCGGAATTCGACGTCGTGATCTCGGCTCATACGCACAAGCCACATGCCTATCGCGACGATCGACAACGGTTGCACTTGAATCCCGGCGAGACAAGCGGCTGGACGTATCGCCAACCGACGGTCGCAATCCTGGAAACCGAAACCCTCGCGGTTGAGGTGGTGAGTCTTCTGGAACAGGAGATCGCCATCGACACTACGGAAACCACGGACCTCTATCCGCCAGGCGATATCGATTAGAACTGACGACCCGGCCCGCTCAATCATTCATTCGCACAAGAAACAGGAACCACGGCATGACGGATCGCCGACGTAATAACTCAATCGACATGATTCACGGGTGGCCCATGATGCTGCTCGTCCTGTGTTTTCTCGCAGCAATGCCTCTGATATGTGAATCGCAGCTTGTCGCGCACGATTACGCAGTGGGACCAGATCAGGAATTTTCGGTCCTCGACAAAGTTCCTTGGGAACAACTCGCCGCTGGCGATCACGTTCTCATTCATCATCGTCCCAAACCGTACAAGGGGAAATGGGTTCTCTGTTGCCGGGGGACTGCCGAGAAGCCGATCGTCGTCTCGGGTGTATTGGGGCCTAACGGCGAACGCCCGGTGATCGACGGCGAAAACGCCATCACTCGGGCTGAATTGCGATTCTGGGGAGGCGAACGGGGCATCATCAAAATCGGCGGTTCGACTGCCCCCGCCGATACCATGCCGGCGCATCTGGTCATCGAGAATCTCGATTTTCGCCGGGCGCGGCCTCCGTATTATTTCATCGACGGTCGCGGACTCACGCAGTACGCGAAAAATGCGGCGGCGATTTTCGTCGAAAAGGGAGAGCACATCACCATCCGCAATTGCGGACTCACCGATTGCGGGAACGGCCTCTTCGTCGCGCATGAAACGCGCGACATCGTCATCGAACAATGTTCGATCGGCGAGAACGGCATCGAAGGAAGCATCTACGAACACAACATCTACACCGAAGCGCTCGGCATCACGTTTCAATTCAATCGATTGACGCCGCTGCGCAAGGGGTGTCTGGGGAACAATCTCAAGGATCGCTCCGCCGGGCTGGTCGTCCGCTACAACTGGATCGACGGAGGCAACCGCTTGCTCGATCTCGTCGATGCCGAGGGGAGCGAAGAACTCGTCAATTCGCCCTTGTATCGAACGACCCTCGTCTACGGCAACGTCATGCTCAAGCACAACGGCGGCAACAACCAGATCGTCCATTACGGCGGCGATAGCGGCGATACCAACAGTTACCGCCAAGGGACGCTTCATTTCTATCACAACACCGTCATCTCCGACCGAACCGGCCCGACGACTCTTTTCCGCCTGTCGTCATCCGGCGAATCGGTCGACTGCCGGAACAATATCATCGAAGTCACCACCGGTGGAAAGAATCTCGCATTCCTCGATGAAGATGGAAGTGCCGCGTTACGGAATAACTGGATCTCCGCCGGCTGGAAAGATGCGCGCGGAGATCTCGCCGGAACAATCAAAGGCCGCGAGACCTGCCTCGCCGGTCCTGCCCCTCGATTCGTGAATACAAAGGATGCCGACTTTCGCCTCGCGAACGATTCCCCCTGTCGCGATGCAGCAGCGTCGCTCCACCCGACTCTCCTCCCCGATCACGACATTCTGTATCAGTATGTCCCCGATCTTCAGTTCGGCGAGCGTCTACTCCCCAGCCGCGATGATCTCGGTGCGATCGGTGAAACGAGCGAATGATTCGCGAAGTCAATCCGTAGGGTGCGTCGAGACGCACCTTCTGATCTGGTAGCCTGATGTCGCATTCGACGAAGCAGAGCTTCGAAGACTTGCGTTCCCAAGCGGGAGCTTGGGAACGAGGATGTTAAGAAATCGTCAAATCAATTCCGCCAGCGGTTTCGCCGGTTCTTCGACGAGATACTGCGGGCGGCCGTTGAGATCGGTGATCGTCGTCAGACCGGGGTCGATCCCCAGATGCTGGAACAGCGTCGCATACACGTCGCCGAACGTCACCGGCCGGGAGATCGCTTCTCCGGCGATCCGGTCGCTTGCGCCAATCACCTGGCCGTGCTTCATTCCACCTCCGGCCAGCAGCGCACAATTCAACTGCGGCCAGTGATCGCGTCCCACTTGCGCGCTGATCGTGGGCGTCCGGCCGAATTCGCCCCAGATGACGACCGCACAATCGTCGGCGAGGCCGCGGAGATGCAAATCCTCAACGAGAGCGCTGACGCATTGATCGAAGATCGGAAAATCCTCGGCTTCACGCACGAAAACAGAGTTGTCGACGCGGCCCTCGGTATTTCTGCCGCCGTGCCAATCCCACTTGCTGTAATTGAGCGTGACGACCCGCACGCCCGCTTCGATCATTCGGCGGGCGAGCAGCAAACTCTGCGGCACGCGCGGTGCTCCGTTGCTGTCGATGAAAACTTTCGGGTCGCCCGTCCCGTATCGGGCGACCGTCCGCGGATCTTCTTTCGAAAGATCGAGCGCATCGGCGAGACGCGATGACGTCAAGAGTCCCATCGCCTGCTCGGTAAAGGCATCCATCCCGGTCATCATCGTCGAGGCATCGATGTCCCTCCGCATCTGATCGAAGCTGCCCAAGAGCGCTTTGCGATTCGCCAATCGTTCGAGCGTCACGCCGTTGAGAATCATATCGTCGCGCGTCGGCCCCATCGGACGAAACGGCGACTGAGCCGATCCGAGAAATCCCGGTCCCGGTTCGTTGTACGGTCCGTGTGTGCAAGTGTAACACAAGCTGACATACGGCGGAGCCGTCGGAAGAGCAGCCCCCTGCACCTGCGAAACCATCGAGCCGAATTGAGGCCAGCCGCCCGAGGGCTTCGCCTTACGCGGATGATGACCGTTGAAAACCTGAATCGCATCGTGATCGGCCTGGTTCCCCACCAGCGATCGAATGACAGTCAGCTTTTCCCCCATCGCCGCCAGTCGTGGGAACGCTTCGCAGATCTCCATGCCGGGAACGGTGGTCGCGATCGGCCTCCACGGCCCGGCGACCTCTTTGGGAGCATCGGGTTTGAGATCGAACATATCCTGATGCGGCGGCCCGCCGACCAGATAAATCATGATCACCGACTTCGGATTTTTGACGATTCCCGCCTGAGATTCAGCGCGAAGAATCGAAGGGAGCGACCAACCCCCGGCAGTCCCCATCGCCGCGAGCGTCCCGACGCGGAGAAAATTCCGCCGCGACAACCCATCACAAAACGAACCAAGTGTATGCTGTCGGCCTTGCAGAGTGAGCATTGAGTGACTCCGTATCGGTCGCGGAATTTTAGAGTAACAAGAGGTCAATCGATGATCCGAGGCGAAAAATTCGACGTTTTGATTGTATCAGCATTGGTTGATCGGTTCCATACCTATCGGCCTGCGGGAATGCAATTCGAGAACGAATTTCAATTTGATGGCCCGAATTGAATGGCAGGTGACGGATGGATAGGATAGGGGATGCTGAGCGAATCGCGGAAACCGTTGCTCACATCGAACCATGCAATGGAGAATTGAGAATGGATCCCTATTTGAAGCTGCATCGGGTGGTGATTGTGGCAATGATGTTGGCCGTCTCGGCTTCACCTGCAGTCATGTTATCGGCCGGTGAATTGGAAAAAGAGACGAGTACTTTGCTCGCCTGGCTACCGCAGGCAACTCCCGATGAAACACGGACGATTCTCGAACGGATTACGGAAATCGGTCCCGAAGCCCGGCATGCACAAGGGACGCTGTTTCGATTACTCGATTCGGAAGAGTACGGATTCTATGCGGCACACGCTCTTGTCTCTATGGGAATGGAAGCGCGCGCCACGCTCCGCAAGGCATTGCAACATTCGAAACCAGACGTTCGAGCGACAGTCGTCAGCGAATTGGTTGAGATGGCTCAGGATGCAGAACCGCTCATTCCCGATATCTTGCTGTTATTAAATGACAAAGATGAAACAGTCAGGAATGCCACAATCGCCGCGTTGGGGCGCTTGCGATTGAAATCGAGTACCGTGATTTCAGCACTGTTCAATCAATTGACGACTGCAGACCCGCAAGAGGCCGCGAGCGTCGCCGATGCGTTCGCTCAAATGGGAATCGGAGCGAGAGAGGCAATTTCCGCACTTTCCAGGACGGCGCTAACTCACGAGAGCGCATACGTCAGAAGCAGGGTCTTACTAGCCCTTGTCTCCATGGACACACGACATCAGGCTGTGGCCAAAACGCTTTCAGCCGCAACGAAAGACACGGAAACATTCGGGAATGCCTGGACAATATCCGTACAAAAAATCGCCGTTGACGAGTTGGCGAAACTGAATCCGCAATCCATTCCATCTTCGATGTTTCTAATAAGCCTTTTGAAGAATCACGGCTATGCCGAGGACGTTTCGTATGCCAATGTCTGTTTCATCCTCGGCGAATCGGGCAATGCCGAGGCCATTCCGGTGCTGCGCGCCGAACTCGAGCACACCCCCAGGAAGAACGATTCGTTCACATCCACCTTATTCAACGATCGCGACATTCCTCCCTTATACACCGACACCCTCGACCGTGCCGCTGCGATGGCCGCTTTGGCGAAGCTGGATCGAGACAACGCAAAATGGATCGAGAAACTGGAATTGGTATTAAATGACGAACAATGGAGCGTCGCCGAGCAAATGGGAGCGTTAGGAGTCCGAATGCGCGACCCTCGAGCAATTGCGGCGCGCGGCCTCGGACGATTGGGAGCGGATGCCCTTTCGACCCTGCCGTCTCTCAAGCAAAGAATGGTGAAATCCTCAAACAATCCGACGGAGTTAAACGTGTCGGCCGCCTGGGCAGTGGCTCGATTGGATTCCCAGGATCTCGAGTGTCTCAAAGTCATTCGGGGTGCCATGACATCTCCTATCTGGCATTGGAACGACTCCTTTGCGGGAGAATCAACAAGCGATATCGTGAGAATTCTGGGTGGCCGAGTCGATGCATTACTCCCGGATTTGGCCGGTGCGTTTCTACGGGAAGATCCCTGGGGGCATCGGTTTCATATGGAACTTCTGTTAGACATCGGCCCGCATGCTTTGACTATGTTTGTCGATCGGAAATTTCAGGGATGGGAGCGCGAAGGCGCATGGGAATTCGGACTCGGGAAATGTCACGCATTGGACAGCATCGGGCCGCGTGCCGAACCGGCAATCGACACATACTTGAAGTATTTGAAATCCGAGCAGCATTTCATCCGCGCGAAGGCCGCCTATCAGATCGGCATGATCGGGCCGAGGGCCAGCAGTGCCGTCCCCGAATTGAGGCATGCACTTGCGGATGATCGCGTGAAAGTCCGTTTTTGCGCCGCTCAGGCCCTCGCCCGGATTGGTCCATCCGCTCATATGGCGATCGATGATCTGGAATGTCTCGTGGACGATCCGTATCAAAGCATTCGCGATGCCGCGGCAAGAGCGATTGCCATTATTCAAGAAGGCAATTTTGGAAAAGACTGCTCGCAAAGGCCCCAACCATGTCGCACGATGAACTGTGGCTCCGGGCCACGAAAGAAACGGTAGCCGGCTATCGCCGCATGATCGACGCGGCCATCGCGCAGTTATCCGATGAACAATTTTCTCGCCGGCCGCATCCCGATTTCAACAGTGTGGCGGTGATTCTGCGGCATCTCGGCGGGAACTTGCAAAGCCGCTGGACGAACTTTTTGACCGAGGATGGCGAAAAGCCGAACCGCGACCGCGATGCGGAGTTCACCGACTGGACCGGTTCGCGCGAGAACCTCATGGCACACTTCGACGCCGGCTGGAAGCGATTATGCGACACGCTCGCCGAACTCACCGCCGACGACATGCTGCGCACGGTGACGATCCGCGGCGAAGCGCAAGCCGTCCCGCTCGCCATCCAGCGGGCGATCACGCACATTTCATATCACGCCGGGCAAATCGTGCTCATCGCCCGCATGGTCCACGGCGACACCGCGAACTGGCAATGGCTGACGATCCGCCCGCAGGGGAGCCGCGATTTCAACGCGGCGACGTGGGGAACGCCATCGAGCCGAGGGACCGCGGGGCAGAAACAGAAGTCACATGCAACGAAGCAGAGCTTCGAAGACTTGCGTTCCCAAGCGGAGCTTGGGAACGAGGATTAATTCAGCGAATACTTGCGCCATCGCTCAGGCAATGATATCCGTCACGACATTTCCGGCGACGTCGGTCAGGCGGAAGTCGCGGCCGGCGTAGCGGTAGGTCAGTTGCTCGTGGTTGAGTCCTAACAGATGCAAGATCGTCGCATGCACGTCGTGCATGTGCATCTTGTTGACGGCGGCGTAGTAGCCGTAGTCGTCGGTGGCGCCGTAGGCCATGCCCCCTTTGACTCCGCCGCCGGCCATCCACATCGAGAAGCCGTACGGGTTGTGATCGCGGCCGTCGGTTCCCTGGGCGGTCGGCGTGCGGCCGAATTCGCCCCCCCAGAAGACGAGCGTATCTTCGAGCAATCCGCGGGCTTTGAGGTCGGTCAGAAAACCGGCGATCGGATGATCGACTTCGGCGGAATTCTTCGTGTGACCCTGATACAGGTTGCTGTGCTGATCCCACTGCACTTCGCTGTCGCTGTGCGTGACCTGCACGTAACGCACGCCCCGTTCGAGAAATCGACGGGCCATCAGGCATTGACGGCCGAAGTCGGCGGTCACGGCGTTGTCGATGCCGTACAGCTTTTGCGTCGCTTCGCTTTCGCCGGAGAGATCCTGAATCTCGGGCATCGCGGTCTGCATGCGGAACGCAAGTTCGAACGAGTTGAGCCGTCCTTCGAGCGCCTGATTCTTGCCGACGTTTTCGAGATGATCGCGATTCATCGCGGCGAGCAGATCGAGTTGTCGCCTTTGCATCGAGAGGTCGATGCGCGAATTGCGGATGTGCTTGACCTGAGCGTTCGCCGAACCGATGCTGGCGTTGCCGATGGGGGTTCCCTGACAATACGCGGGGAGAAACGCGGAACCCCAGTTGTTGACTCCGCCATGCGCCAGCGTCGGGCAAATGGTGACGAAGGCGGGAAGGTTCTGGTTTTCGGTCCCCAGGCCATATGTGACCCACGAGCCGATGCTGGGGCGAACGAACTGATCGCTCCCCGTATGGAGCTTGAGAAGCGCTCCGCCATGCGCGGGATTCGTCCCGTGGACCGAACGCAAGATGCACATGTCATCGACGTGCTGCGCGACCTTGGGAAAGAGATCGCTCACCGGCAACCCGCTCTCGCCATAGTTCTTGAATTTCCACGGCGATTTCAGCAGGTTCATTTGCCGCGACGAAAACGTGACGCGCGGCAGATCGAAGGGGATCGGCTTGCCGTGATCGCGATCGAGCAGCGGCTTGGGGTCGAATGTATCGACCTGCGAAGGCCCGCCGGTCATGAACAGAAACACGCAGCGTTTGGCGCGCGCGGGGAAATGCGACGGCTTGGCCGCCAGCGGATCGAGGGGCGAACTCGCCGCCTGCTCGGCGATCGCTTCGTGTCCCAGCATCGCGCTGAGAGCGAGGTGTCCGAAACCGACAGCCGACGTTTTCAACAACTGGCGGCGAGATTGCAACGATGACGGCATATTCATAATGACCTCAGCGTGATGGCTCTGAGAGTTTCTATCGTTCTAGCGGACGTACATAAATTCGTTGCTGGCCAAGAGGCTTTGACAAAACAGCGACCAGGCGCGTTGTTCGGCGAGGGGATCGACGGTCGCCGTCCCCGTGAGCGCGGTCGATGTCACTTCACCGATGAAGGCCAGGGCGCGTTGGGTTTCGACTTCATTCGGTGCGCGTCCGACCGCGCGTTCGTATGCCTGTTTCACGCGCGTCGGGCCGTCGGTCGACTGTTCGACCAACATGCGAGCCATGTGATCGGCGGAATCGAGGACCAGATCGGAGTTCATCAAGAGCAATGCCTGCGGAGCCACGACGGTCGAATTGCGGCTTCCCGTGGGCATCGTCGGATCGGGAAAATCGAATTGTTCGAACAGCGTGTAAACGTTGTTGCGGATGATCGGCAAATAGATCGCCCGGCGGACGCTCTCGTACCGGGTGTGATCGATCGACGTATGATCGAACACGAATTGCTTATTGCGGAGCGGAACCGTTTTTCCGTTGATCGATTCATCCAGCCGACCCGAGACGGCGAGAATCGAGTCGCGAACCTGTTCGGCTTCGAGGCGTTGAATGCGGAATTTCCAGAGCAGGCGATTTTCGGGATCGACGCCGAAACTCGCCGTTTCGTTCGCATGTGACGACGCCATCTGATACGCGCTGGAGGCCATGATCAGACGGTGCAGATCTTTGGTCGACCAGCCGGTTTCCATGAACTGATAAGCGAGCCAGTCGAAGAGTTCGGGATGCGACGGCCGGTCGCCGAGCCGGCCGAAGTTCTCGGTCGAAGGGACGATGCCGGCTCCGAAATGCCAGCGCCAGACGCGATTGACGTACACGCGGGCGGTCAGCGGATGCTGCGTGCTGGCCATCCATTCGGCGAGTTCGAGACGACCGCTCTGATTCAGCGGGAAGATCGGGTTGACGTTCGAATATCTCATCACCTCAGGGAAACCGCGAGCGATCGGCTCACCGAGCATGAGATAATTTCCGCGGATGTGAATCGGCAGTGTGGTTGAAATCGCACCTTCGCCGACACCCATCGCCGCTGACGAATCGGGGGCGGTACTTTCCGCAATGCGGGCTTCATCCATCAGGCGATAGTATTCGGCGAGCGTCGCCGGATCGAACGCGAATTGAGGTTGCGATGGGACGGCGAGAAAACCGGCGGTGTCGTATAACGCCAAGCGTGCCAGTTCAAGCTGCGGATCGGCGAGCGTGCTGACTTTAGGCTCCGCTTTTTGCGCAGCGGCCCATGCAATCTCGGCCCCCTCGAACAGCGGGCGATAATGTGTTTCGATCCCGGCGATGTCTCCGGCGGCGACGAGTTCATGCCATTTGCCGAAGAACGGATCGTCTTGATGATACGCCAGGTGCAACCGGCAATGATGCAGCATGCGCGGATGCAAGCCGAGTTGTTCGGCGATTTTCAGCACGAGCGAGGGATCCATGTCGCGATTGAATTTGGTACAGGCCAGCAGGTAGTCGGTCGCCTTGCTGCGCGCTTCGGATTGAATCTTTGCAATCGCGGCGCTTTTGAATGTCGCCGCCGCACTCGCTTTGGCTGCTATGGCGGCATCGACTTCCTTCAGCTTGGCCTGTTCTTCGGGAGTGGTAAACGAGTGCTCGTACCAATGCTTGATGATGCCGGTCGTGGTCTCGCCGAACGTTTTCGTGCTCTTGAAGATGGCACCGAGAGCGTAGTAATCCGACTGTTTGATCGGGTCGAACTTGTGATCGTGACAGCGGGCGCAGCCGATCGTCAGGCCCATGAATGCTTTGCCCATTGTGTCGAGCTGCTCGTCGATAGTATCCATATTGAGTTTTTCGCGATCGGGCTCGGCAAGCACCTTCGCACCGAGCACCAGAAACCCGGTCCCCGTTTTCGTTTCCTGATTCGCTTCGGGGATGAGATCGCCGGCGATCTGCTCGACCACGAAGCGATTGAACGGCTTGTCGTTGTTGAACGAATTGACGACATAATCGCGATAACGCCAGGCGTTTCCGTAGGCGAGGTTTTCATCGAGCCCGTTGGAGTCGGCATAGCGGGCCACGTCGAGCCAATGCCGTCCCCAGCGCACGCCGTATTGCGGCGAATTGAGCAAGCGGTCGACGACTTTCTTGAAGGCATCCGGAGTATCGTCGTTGAGGAAGTCTTCGATTTCCTGCGGTGTCGGCGGGAGGCCGACGAGGTCGAACGTCGCACGCCGGATCAGCGTCAGCTTGTCGGCGGTGGGAGCCGGCTGCAATCCCTGTTCTTCGAGTTTGGCGAGGATGAAGGCATCGATGGGGGTCTGCACCCAGTTGGCATCGCGCACGGCGGGGACCGGGTGCTTGACGACCGGCATAAACGCCCAGAATTGACGCCCTTCTTCGATGCTCATGCCGACGGGACCGGTCTTCACAGGCTTGACTTCGGAACGCGGATCGGGAGCACCCATCGCGACCCATTTTTCAAGGATCGCAATCTCGGCTTCGGGGAGCGCCTTCTTTGGCGGCATCTGCAAGTCGCGATTCTTGTAGCGAACGGCTTCGATGAACAGGCTCTTCTCGGGATCGCCGGCGACGATCGCCGGTCCGTTATCGCCCCCCTTCAGAATTCCTTCGCGGAATTCGAGAACGAGGCCGCCTTTCTTTTCTTCCGCCGAATGGCATTCGTAGCAGTTTGCCACCAGCAGCGGCCGGACGTTCTTCTCGAAGAACTCCACGCCGGCGGCATCGGGTTCTTTGTCCTCGGCGCGAATGGCACCGCCAATGAAGAACGAGACCGAGACCAGAACACATACTGATCGATGGCTAATAGAAAGCATGTCGAATAATCCCCGAGAAGAGATCGCAGTTCGGCGGGTTTTGTCGTGGCTTGCGGAAGGATTCTTCAACCGCGCTGGTTGTCGATCCTTCCTCGTTCGAATCGTGACTTGTCGCGTCATTCTGCGGTATTGTGCCGCATTATTAATGATCGTCTATCATGCCGCATAAGTCAACGGACGATTGACTTTTGTAAGCCCATTCGGACTGCCTCACCAGCCAAAATCCACATAACAGGAACCACACTCGCGATCCAAATGAAGCTCGACAGAATTGCTCCGGAGACAGTTACTTTTTTCGACTCCGGCCGCCTAATCATCGGGAAGCGTTACCGCCTGGAATCGGTGACATATCGCAACTGTATTTCTCCGGTAGACGACGATATAATGACCGCGCAAATGGTTCGTCCCCCCGTACGTGAGCGACGTAAAGCCAGCTTGAGATGAAGACCGATAATCCGTGACCGCCAACCGACGATTACAGAACGACAACGACCCTGCACAGAATCGATTCACTCCTCTCGAAATCTTGTGCGAGGATGGGCCGGTCATCGCCATCAACAAGCCCGCGGGGTTGCTCACGCAGGGAGGTCCGCCCGGAAATCCCGAAACGGCGATCGCACTCGTCAAATCGTACTTGAAAGAGAAGTATCAAAAACCCGGTAACGTCTACCTTGGCGTGCCGCATCGGCTGGACCGCCCCGTGACCGGCGTCCTCGCACTCGCTCGAAATTCCAAAGCCGCCGCCCGGCTGGCGGAACAGTTTCGCGAACGGCAGGTTCGCAAGATTTACTGGGCGGTCGTCGAAGGGATACCCCATCCCGAAGTAGGGGAACTCGTCGACTGGCTCGTCAAGCTTCCCGATCAGGCACACGTCGAAGTTGCCGATGAAGAGGACGACGATGCCAAAGAATGTCGGCTGCGCTATCGGACGCTGGCAACGATTCCAATCGGCTCCCACGGCAAACCGCAGAGCATCGTCGAAGTCGAACTGCTGACGGGGCGCTCGCATCAGATCCGCGTGCAACTTTCGAGTCGCGGGTATCCGATTGTCGGAGACGTGCAGTACGGAGCCGAGTCGAAGTTGCCGGGACCGAATTCGACGATGGGGTTCCGCGAACACCCGATCGCGCTGCACGCACGCATGCTGACCATTCTGCACCCGGTCCGCTACGAACCTCTGACGATCACCGCACCGGCACCCAAGTTGTGGCGCAAGTGGACCTCGCGACTGCCGTCCGATTGAGGCTGTATTCTTATGCAATCAGGGAAGATCGCTAAGGTGACTCGGATTTTTGCGCGTCGGGGGACTTTGCATCCGGTTCTTTCGCGTCGGTCGCCGGAGGTTCTGTTTCGGCTTCGTCGGTGAATTGCAGTTCGATGATCGAGCGATTCAAATCGACAACGATTCGCTGCCGGTCGACCTGGGGAGTCATTTGCGGAACGACTTTCACGTCGCCGATCACTTCGGCCCATTCTTCCTCGAAGCAGATTTTCCCGTTACGCCGATCCAGAATCAGAACGGCAAACTGCGGCCGCACGATTGAAAGCCCTTGCGGAGAAAGTTCGTACCGCTTGCAGAAAAACACGAGGATCGGCAAATGACGGGTCTGATTCAGATCGAACTGCTGGAATTCGATGTGCGACGACCATTGCAGAGCGCCGGATTCCCTCGAAAAGCTGAAAACAGGGCCGTTGATCATGTCGCTGGCCTGGCTGACGGCGAACGTGCGCTGGAGTTTTTTCTCGCGCGGCTCGACATTGGTCAGCAGCAGATATTGTTCGTCGTTTCGCAGAACGAGAAACTCATGCAGTTCGTTTTTGAGCGGCAAAGGATGGGTCAATCGTATCGTGCCGTCGTCGATGCGATAGATGGTCAATTCTCCGCGCTCGTCGATGACGGCGATTTCATCGGTTTCAATCATCGCCACCTGCACGGCGTCGCGAAATTGATGCTCCCACACGTTCTGGCCGGTGACCAGATCGAGCAGATACAACGACTGCGGCAGCGCTTCGTGTTCCCAGATTAAGGCGTGTTGTCCGTGCAATTGGAGTTGGTAATAGTCCGAAGGGATGATCAACTGATTGATGAGCGCTCCGCTGCGGGCATTGAGGACGAGCGTCTGCGAATTGTCCAGCGAAACGGCGACGGCGACGTCGTGGTTGCCGAAGAGCCTCGAACCGGGAAACACGTCCCGCCGGGTCCATAAGGTTTCACCGGTGAAAATATCGGCGGCGAAGATCTGTCGCCCCACTTGATAAATCAACGACGAATGATTGACCGGGCCGACTCGTCCGATCGGTTTGCCTTGCGAATCGAACAGACGCTGCCGGCGCTGACCCCCGGCACCGATGTGATCGGCGCTCTGGATTCCCTGATCGATGCGCGGATTTCGCGAATGCTCGATCAGCGGTTTTTGCCAAAGCACTTTGGGTCGGCTCTCGGAATTCAGCGTATCGACAACCAGAAATCCGTTCGTCAGCGAAAACACCAGCAGGTGTCCCCAGGCTTTCACCGAATTGCCTCGAACGTCGGGAACCACGAACGAAGTTTCGAGCAGCGGCAGCGTCCAGCGCAACCGGCCGAACTGATCTCTCGCCCGGATGTTGGCCCGCTGCTGATCCATTTCCATCACCCAGCCTTCGAAGAATGGGCTGGGGCTTTCGTCGAATGGGATCGGATAATATTGCGGCGTCAATTCGGTTTGAACGCGTTCTCGTCGCTCGATGCGAATGCGGCCGGTCGGCCATTGTCCGGTGACTTCGTCGGACGCATTCTTGGCGATCTCTTCTTTCCACGCCGTCGCCAACTGCCGACCGGACTGACCCGGATGGCATTCGATGTCCGCGTATTCGGCTTCCAGACGCTTGAGCAACGTCTGCGCATCGACAAATCGATTGCGATCCATCAGCAAACGGGTCCATTCGGCAATCGCATATCCGGAAATCGTCGGCTGGGGAGCTTCGGCCAATGCCGACAGTTCCAACTCGCGCTGAATGGCGGACCGCGACGATTTCGCCAGATCGATCCCCCGCTTTCTGGCGATCCACGATAACGGATGACCGGCAAACTCGTGAGCAAAGCGGAAGAGTATTTTTGCGTCAGTTAGTTTTTCCACCGATCCCCAGCGACGCTCGATTTCTTCATCGAACGACTTGCGATCGGCTGCCGACGCCGATCGATAGATTTCATCCAGCCGGGTCGGAATCCACGCCTGCGGCAGGGTGCTCAGAGTTTCGTCGTTCAATTCGTCGAATTTGACGGCATCGGCGATATCGAAAAGTTTCAGGTATTCGAAATACGCGGCCGATTTCTCTCCGCTTTGATCGAGGCCTTCCGCGAACAATTTCAGGTATTCCCAGCGCAGCGCCGGATCGATCATCAGTTTGTCGACCTCGTCGCGATATTTTCGATATCGGGGAAAATCGAATCGCAAGCCCTCCATCAATGAATGGATCAGGCGTATGCGGGCGCGATTGTTGTTCGACAGTTCAAACGA
>JBJXGP010000015.1:0-15769 GCA_046160425.1 Planctomycetaceae bacterium | reverse complement strand
TCGATGTCGACCGATACTCCCGGTAAAACTAAAGCGATCGTCGCCGAAACGCGGTCGTCTTCGCCCGCCGCCGTCATCGACATCGGCACGACGCAAATTCGCATGGCCATCGCGCAAATCGGCAGCGGCGGAGAAATTCAGATACTCGAACGGCTGTCTCAGGCGGTCAATCTGGGAAAAGATACGTTCAGCAAGGGGGCCATCCACAAATCGACGATCGAAGAATGCGTGCGGGTGCTCAAGAGTTATCGGAATCTGCTCGAAGAGTATCAGATCGTGCAGTCGCACCAGATCCGCGTCGTCGCCACCAGCGCCGTGCGCGAAGCGGTCAACCGCATGGCATTTACCGACCGGGTGTATATTGCCACCGGGATCGAAATCGAACTCATCGATGAAGCCGAAGTGAACCGGATCACATATCTCGGCATCAAGCCGTTCCTCGAATCCGAACCGGAACTTTCGACCGGTTGCACCGTCGTGATCGAAGTCGGGGGGGGCAACACCGAGTTATTGCTGATCGAAAACGGCGACGTCGCGTTTTCACATACGTATCGGCTCGGTTCCCTGCGGCTGCGCGAGATGCTGGAAGCGTATAACACGCCCAAGTCGCAGGCGCGGACGATCCTCGACAGTCAGGTGCAGCGGATCGTCGATCAGATGGTCACGCATATCTCTCAACAGGGGGTCGTCAAGCTCATGACTCTGGGTGGCGACATGCGGTTCGCCGCCTCGTGCCTGATTCCCGACTGGGACTCGAAGCACATGGGGCACATCCCCACGAAAAAGCTCGAACACTTCACAAACCATATTTTGAACTGGTCCGAAGACCAGCTCATCCAGAAGTATCATCTCACGTTCCCCGACGCGGAAACCTTAGGCCCGTCGCTGCTCGCCTATCTCCTGCTGGCTAAAGCGCTCAACCTCGATGAAGTCTTGGTGACCAACGTCAATCTGCGCGACGGCCTGCTCAAGGAAATGGTGATTCGCGATACCTGGTCCGACGATTTCACCAGGCAGGTGACCCGCTCGGCGCTCGAACTCGGGCGAAAATTCGGCTTCGATGAAACGCACGCCCAGCACGTCGCCGGCCTCAGCGTGAAATTGTTCGATGCCCTCCGCGACGACCATCAACTCGACCTGCAATACCGTCGGTTGCTGTACGTTGCGGCGTTGTTGCATGAAATCGGGCTGTTCATCAGCAGCCGCAGCTACCACAAACATTCGATGTATTTGATCCGCAACAGCGAAATCTTCGGATTGAGCAAGCACCACATTCTGCTGGTGGGACTGGTGGCCCGCTATCATCGCGGAGCCTCCCCCAAATCGACGCACGAAGGTTATCTGTCTCTCGACCGCGACTCGCGCGTGGCGATTGCCAAAATGGCGGCGATGCTGCGCGTCGCCGACGCACTTGATCGCTCGTACAGTCAGCGCGTCGGGGATTTGGTCTGCCTGCGCGAAGATTCGCGGCTGGTGATTTCGATTCCCCGCGTGGAAGACCTCGCGCTCGAACAACTCGCGCTCAAACAAAAAGGGGCCTTGTTCGAAGAGACATTCGGTGCGACGGTTCTCCTCCGCCGCGGCCGTCGTTGACGTTTCGCAATGGGATCGCTTGAATTTTGAATCTGCGATATCGAAATTAGGGGATTCCGGATAGAGTCTTCGCCTGAAGCCGGTCCCGATTTCGCCGAATAGAGATGAGTCTTAACGCTTTTATGGAATTATCTGGTAGAACGACATGAATCCCGCGCCATCCCGTTACATCAATCGTGAATTGAGCTGGCTGGAATTCAATCAGCGCGTACTCGATGAATCGCGAGATGAAAGCGTGCCGCTGCTCGAACGACTGAATTTTCTCGCCATTACCGCGTCGAATCTCGACGAGTTTGCAATGGTTCGCGTCGGCAGCTTGCGGATGCTCGCCGAAGAAGGGACCAACATTCTCGATCCCGCGGGAATGACTCCCGATCAGCAACTCTCGGCGATCAGCGTGCGCATGCACGAGATGGTTCGCGGTCAATATGCGCACTTCAACACGTCCCTCACTCCGGCTCTGGCCGCGGCGGGCATCAAGCGGCTTCGCGCTGCGGATTTGAACGAGCGCCAACAGCGATTCGTTCAGCAGTTATTCGAAAACGAGATTTATACCGTCCTGTCGCCGATCGCCGTCACGTCGGATGAAGATTGCCCCTGGTTGCTCAATCAAACGCTGAACATGGCCGTTCGATTGAGTCCCTCCGGTTCGGACGAGACCGTTCCCCGCTATGCGATCATCCCCTTCGGCCGAGTGGCGTACCGATTTTTCACATTGCCGTCGGACGGGGGCTACGAATACATGCTGCTGGATGACGTCGTCGAGATGCTCATCCAGCAGTTTTTTCCCGGAGAGGAAATTCACGAGACGGCGATGTTCCGCCTGACGCGCAACGCCGACATGAGCATCAGGGACGACCTGGCCGGCGATCTGCTCGCCGAGATGGAGGAAGTTCTCGATGCCCGCAAGAAAGCGGACTGCGTGCGGATCGAAGTCGTCGAACAGACCTCGGATCAATTGCTGACGTTTCTGCAGCAGTTGTTTACGGTGGCCAAGTCGGACGTCTACCGCATCGGCGGTCCGCTCGATATTTCGTCGTACCGTCGGCTTTACGACGTGCAGGGGTTCGAGCATCTCAAGTACGAATCGTGGCCGCCTAAGCCCTCGACGCAGATCGATCCTACGGTCAGCATGTTCGACATTCTCTCGCGGCAGGATGTGCTGTTGTGCCATCCGTATGAAAGTTTCGAACCGGTCGTGCGACTGATCGAAGCCGCCGCCGCCGATCCCGACGTGCTGGCGATCAAGCAGATACTATACCGGACCAGCAGCAACAGCCCCATCGTCTCGGCTCTCATGCGCGCCGCTCAACAGGGAAAGTACGTCACGGCGATCGTCGAACTCAAGGCTCGCTTCGACGAAGCCCGCAATATCGAATGGGCCCGCAATTTCGAGCAGTCGGACGTGCAAGTCATCTACGGCGTCAAGGGGCTTAAAACGCACGCCAAACTTTGCGTCATCGTCCGCCGCGAAGCGCACGGCATTCAGCGTTACGTTCATTTCGGGACCGGCAATTACAACGAGAACACCGCTCGGCTTTACAGCGACATCTCGTATATGACCTCCAACGAAGAACTCGCCAATGATGCGTCGAGTTTCTTCAATGCCATCACGGGGTATTCGCAACCGCAGAAATTCCGCAAGCTCGAAGCGGCCCCGATCGGCCTGCGGGACAAGCTGCTGGAAATGATTCACGGCGAAACCGAACGCAAACGACACGGGCAGAAATCGGCCATCACCGCCAAATTCAACTCGCTTTCCGATCCGGATATGATCGAAGCACTGTACGAAGCCTCGCAAGCCGGGGTGAAGATCCGCTTGAACATCCGCGGTATCTGCTGCCTGCGGCCGGGCGTTCCAGGATTGAGCGAAAACATCAGCGTTGTGAGCATTATCGACCGCTATCTGGAACACGGCCGGATTCTCTGGTTTTATCACGGCGGGGATAATCGCGTTTTCATTTCGAGCGCCGACTGGATGTCCCGCAACCTCGATCGCCGGGTCGAGCTATTGGTGCCGATCGACGATCCCCCCTGCCGCGATCGCCTGATTTCAATTCTCGAGGAGTATTTTCTCGATACCGTCAAATCGCATCGCTTGCTCGCGGATGGTCGCTACGAACCGGTCAAGCCCGTCGGTCGGAGGAAGCGCCATCGCTGTCAGGAATCGCTGTATATGCAGATTAAAGATGCCGTCGACCAAGTAGAGAAATCCCGCCGCACGGTGTTCGAACCGCATCGCGCTCCCGGGTCGGGCGAATGATTCATTAAGTCGTCGTCTTCGGAGGTCGTCCGCAAATCCATTGTCCGAGAAAGTAGCCGAGCAGGCTGGCGAACATTCCCTGCAAATCGGCCGGAATCACGCCGTACCACAGTACGCACTGATGCAGAAATGCACCCGCCGTCTCGACCGGGCATAAGCTTGCCAGGTAATCGTGGTAATCAAGCTCGCTTCCTTCCGGCAGCGAATAGATCATCTTTTCGACGGCGTAGCGGGTGATCCAGAAGATGAAACCCAACACCATCGAGAGGACGCCGCTCATCTCGCCGCGCGGTTTGCCGTAGATTCCCATCGCCAGCGGAATGAACAACGCCGCCAGCGCGATCGACAGCGACACGTCGAGCAACCCCATGATCGATTCGCCGCTGAAGGCCATGAACAGACCGCCCAGTGAAATCAGCAGCACACACACCCGGTCGAGCAGCAGGTGATGGCCTTGGAAAAATTTTACCCGACCAAGCAGATTGTGGCCGAGAATCGTCGCGGGGGCGAGCACGGCACTCGTCGCCGTCGAAACCACGATCGACACGAACGAGACGACGAAAATGACCGCCATCGCCGGGCTGAGAAACGTACCGGCCATGACGGGTAGAATTTTTCCTTCAATGTCGTGCGGGTGCGTGATGTTCGAGATCAAGCCGAGCGTAACGGGGATCAGCCCGAAGATCAGATAGACCACCCCCGCGAGAATGCAGGCCCAACGGGCGGTCCATGAATCCTTCGAGGAGAAGATGCGCTGATTCAAGTCCTGTCCGGGGAGGTTGCCGAATAACCCGGTCGACCAGGCGCCGATCCACGCCATGTACGAGGCCAACCCGGCGGTGGGCCATAACGTGAATTTTTCAGGATTCGCCTCCGCATAATTCATGAAGACATCCCACCCCGCCTGAAAACTGGGAGTCCCCGCCACGCTGTTCCCCAACTGCGTGAACGTCGAATAAGCCAGCACCACGAGACCGGCGAGCGCCACGACGATTTGCGCGGTATCGGTCAGCGTCACCGACCACATCCCGCCGATCATCGTATAAAACAGCGTCACGCCGGCGCCGATTAAAATGCCGTATTTCAGCGGGATGTTGTAATACGCATGCATCACCGCCCCCAAGGCGATGTACTGGGCGGCGATCCAGCCGAAGTAACTCGGAACCTGTATCAGACACGAGGTGATCTCGGATTTGACGCCGTACTTGATCCGGTAAAAATCGGCGATCGTCAGCAACTTCATTTCCCATAAGGGGACGGCGAAAAACATTCCGGACAGCACCAGCGTGACCGCGCATGCGAAAGGGTCGAGAATGACTCCGATCAATCCGCTATCGCGGGCCGCTTGCGAGGCACCCATCATCGACGCGGCACCGTACCACGTCGCCAGCAATGTTCCCCAAGCTAGAAACAGCGGCAACCTCCGCCCGGCAACGAGATAATCTTCTTCAGTTTCTACCTTTTTGGTCGCGAACAGGCTGAGAGCGACCAAACCGAACAGGTAAATCAGAAGTGCGACAGTCAGCGCGATTAATCCACCGCGAGTCAACTGAATGGAGGATGTGGCATTGTCGACATCAGCCAATAACAAAATGCCGTAGATCATGATCAGATATTCTCGATCACCGTGCCATAAATTTCGGAAAAGCTGAGTCGTCGGCGATATTTTCAATAACCGGTTGCGCAGCCGTCTTTTCGCGCTTCGGTGGCCCCCAGCAATGTGCCGCGTTCCCAATCGATGAGAATTCCCTGATATCCGCCGAACGACCCGCGTGAACGCACGACTTTGTGGCCGCGTTTCTGGAGTTCGACAATCGTCTCTTCGGGGATCGCCGACTCGACGGCGACCGTCCCTCCTTGCGGATCGAGCGGGTTTCCCGTCGGAGTTTGCGATCCTGAATGACTGACCCGTGCGGAATCGCCGGCCGCCTGGACGTTCATTCCGAAATCGATCATGTTGACCAGCACCTGCACCTGCCCCTGCGGCTGCATGTCGCCTCCCATGACGCCGAACGAGAACCACGGCTTTCCGTCTTTGGTGACAAACGCGGGGATGATCGTATGGAAGGGACGCTTGTGCGGTTCGAGACGGTTCCAGTGCGTTTCATCGAGCGAGAACAGCGAACCGCGATTCTGCAAAACGAAGCCGACGTCGCCGGGCGTGACCATCGATCCGAATCCGTAAAAGTTACTCTGAATCAGCGAACAGCAATTGCGGTCTTTGTCGACGACGGTCAGATAAATCGTATCGGCTTGTGCGGTGAAGGGGTCTCCGGCGGGGACGTCGATCGCTGCCCGGTTCGGGTCGATCAGCTTGCGCCGCTTTTGCGCATACGCCTTGGAAATCAGCGACGCCACGGGCAACTCCTGAAAATCAGGGTCGGCGTAATATTTCGCGCGGTCGGCATAGGCCAGTTTCTTGGCTTCGACGAACAGATGGATGAAATCGACGCTGTTGCGACCCATCGATTTGACGTCGTAGGCTTCGAGCAGGTTCAAGATCTGCAAGACGGCGATTCCCTGACCGTTGGGGGGGAGTTGCCAGACGTCGTACCCGCGATAATTCGTCGAGACGGGATCGATCCAGTTCGACGTGTGATCGGCGAAATCCTCTCGACTGAAGTAACCCCCGTTGCTCTGGCTGAAGGCGACGATGCGCTCGGCGATCGATCCCTTGTAAAATGCATCGCGTCCCTGCTCGGCGATCAGGCGATACGTGGCGGCAAGTCGCGGATTCTTAAAGAGTTCTCCCTCGCGCGGCGCGCGATCCTCGACCAAGTACGTCGCCGCCGAATCGGGCCATTCCTTCAAGCCGGGGACGGCCCCGGCCCAATAACCGGCGATGACTTCGGGAACGGGAAATCCGTTTTCTCCGTAATCGATGGCGGGTTTCAGAGTCTCCGCAAACGACTTGCTGCCGAATTTGGCCCGCAGCATTTCCCAGCCGTCGACGCAACCGGGAACCGACCACGATAACGGCCCCGTATCGGGAATTTCGGCGAGACCTTTCTCTTCGAATATTTTTCGATTCAAGGCGTAGGGACTGCGTCCGCTGGCATTGAGTCCGTACAACTTCTGCGTTTTGGCATCCCAGTAGATGAGGAACAGGTCACCGCCGATGCCGCAACTCATCGGTTCGACAAGCCCCATCATGGCGCTGGCGGCAATTGCGGCGTCGGCCGCATTCCCGCCCGATTGAAGGATATCGACACCGACTTGCGCCGCCAGCGGATGACTCGTCGCGACCATGCCGTGCTGCGCGACGACGACCGAACGGCTCTGATGCGGATTGCGGCCCGAGCGATCGTATTCGCCGGCGTGCAGATCGTTCGATTGGTGCGTGGGTTCGGCGCTCGGCATGATGGTCTCCTTCTCCGCGATCCAGCAGAGCATGACTGCAATGGTCCACAGGATCCATTTTTTCATCTGAGTCCCCGTTTCCTATCAGAAACCGCAATTCAATTTCGAGCCAGGCGGATCGCGTCTCCGATGCCACAAGGTTCGCGACAGGCGTCCGGGGAAGATTATCAGAAATGCGATCGGATCGGCAACTTCCGCACCTTTGAGGAAAACAACGAATCGGGAAAAAGCTGATCTCGATGGTCTGGCGTCGCCTCCTCTTGCAGCGTGCGTCCTCCAAAATACAAACTTGAGTATATTTCGCGAGATTATTCACTTTTTCGGCAAATCGTCCGCTGCAACCGGGACGTATTCACAAATGATTATTATCGTTATTTCCAGCACGTCACGAGAACGGCATTCAAGTCGCACAACACGAATAACCGATCCTGATAAAGATCGTCGTAATAGGTCGTGGAGATTTCGTAGGTCGTTGCGCGCATGGGATGGGAGCACGTACATGAAACGGACATATTGGTACTTCGCCGTGACGGGTATTTCGGGGCTGTTGATCACCGCCGCCGTCGCCGACCCGGTCTCCAAAAAATTAAAAACTCCTGAAGCCAAATCGCAGCGTACTGTTCAGTTCTTTTCGCGCAGCGGGGCCGAGAAATCGGTCTCCGGATCGGCCGCGGATACCGGCGATCACGATGCACCGCTTGAGATCATGCCCACGTCGACGGAATTCGAAGGGAACGCCAACCGCGAAGATGATACTCCCTTTCAAACCCGCGGATACCAGCGTCTCAGATCCGTCGAAGATGACGCAGCGCCGACGTTCGAAGAAATTCCGGCCGGCGAACTTTCTCCGTCCGAATCGACGGACGAAACCGGCGAAATCATCCAGACCGGGCTGTTACGCCGCCGATCCCGCTTCGGCCAATCTCCGTCGTCGTCCGCTTCTCGGTCGAACGCTCAGGAAAATCAGACCGCTGCGGAAGGTACTGACGCCAAACAGCTTTTATCCGATGAACAAAAAACGGGCGCAGCAGGCGCCGGCGAAGAACAGCTCGATCTGAAGAGGGAATCCGATACTGCGGACGCATCCGTCGAAGATGTGACTCCCGCTCCTCCGGAAGCTCAGGATCCCGACTTCGAGAAAATAACCGAAGAAGGCAATTCCGCGAGAAATGACTTCGATATCAACCTCGATTCGAGCGGCAATCGCTCGTCCCGTTCCACTGAAAAATCCGGGCTACCCTCAGAGGATGTTCAGGGCCTGTTCGATCCCCGTGAAGAGGACGCGAATGAGGCCGCCGCACCCGCACAACCGCGCAAACAGACCACGGATCGCGCAGTGAAACCGAGCAATTCCGCAACTGAAACTCGCAACCAGGCCGGCGCACAAACCCCGGCTCAGCCTGCCAAAACAGCAGCGACGAAACCTCAGGCAGCCAAAATCTCGAATGCAACCGATAGCCGAACCCTCCCGGCAGAGAACACCTCTCAGCAGCCTCAATTCGTAAAGGCGGGCTTCGGCGAACCATCGAGTTCGACCGTGGCTCCTGCCGTGACCGTCACGTGGTTGAAGCAAGGCACGGTCAATATCGGCCAGACGTGCGGTTGCGATCTTGTCGTCAGGAATACGAGCGCTGTGGCGGTCGAAAATGTCCAGATCGATGCCTATTTCCCGATTACCGTTCGGTTGCAGAAAACCGAACCCGCCGCTGAAGAATCGTTCGATCACCTGACGTGGACGGTTTCGCAACTGGCAGCCGGCAAGGAATACAAGATTCACATCGAGTTTGTTCCCAACGAACGGGGAGATTTACCTCTCACCGCCCAGGTGCGGTTCACCAGCATCTCGAAATCGTCGATGACCGTCGAAGAACCCATGCTGAAACTCGCCGTTAAAGGCCCGAAGGAAATTTCGCTGGGCGATCCCGCATCGCAGATCGTCGTCGTCACCAACCCCGGTACCGGCACCACGCAGAACGTCGTTCTCGAATGCACGCTCACCGAGGGATTGGCTCATAAAAACGGCAATCAATTCAAACTTGAAGTCGGATCGCTGGAAGCGGGCGAATCTCGCCAGATCCGGCTCCCCATCGAAGCCATTCTCGGAGGAACGCAGACGGTCAAGATCGTGGCGAATGCCGGTGGCAGCTTGACCGACACGACCGAGTCGAGCATCGCCGTCAGTGCCCCCAGCCTCGAACTTGCCGTCAAAGGCCCCGGCTTGCGGTATCTGGGCCGGTCGGCCACTTACACGATTACCGTGCGTAACTCCGGCCGGGCCGAGAGCAGCAATATTCGCGTCGTCCACAAGGTTCCCACCGGCTTCAGTTTCGTCTCGGCCGGACAAGGGGGACGTTTCAACGACGCCGATAACACCGTGCTCTGGTTCGTCGGTCAACTCGGCCAGGACGAATCCAAAGAAGTGACGGTTGAACTTCGGGCGACGGAACTGGGAAGCCAGCAACACGAAGTCGAAGCGCTTTCGGATACCGGCTCTCCGGTGACCGCTTCGACCAAGACAGAAGTCGATGGAGCCGTCGATCTGGTCGTGGATGTCACGGAAGCGGACGACCCGGTCGAAGTGGGAAGCGAACTGGCTTACGAAATCAAGATTCGTAACGACGGCACAAAGTCGGCCACGAATGTCATGCTGAACTGTACCGTTCCCGATGGCGTGGTGCTGCAATCGGCCGCAGGACCGAGCAAGTACACGAGCACGCTGGGAGAGGTCTCCTTCGAATCGATTCCCGTGCTCAAGCCGGGCGAAAGCGCCGTCTTCACCGTCATCGTCAAGGGGCAAACGGAAGGCCAGCATCGATTGCGGGCTCATCTGACGAGCGAATCGATTACCGATCCCATCATCGACGAAGAACTCACGCGATTCTACGGAGAATAATCCCTACTGAAAATCGGGTAGCACACTCAACGCGTCTGGTGGCACTGGCGGCTTGTCCGCCAGTGGAGAACGCTGTGATCCTTTATTCATGTCGTCCTGCGGTCGGATTCTTCAGCAGCAGGGCAGACAGACCGAGTGCGATGATCGTCCACCATTGCGAGTGCGCGACGCGCACCGACAGCGTCGGTTCGCGCCACTGACCCAGCCAAATCAGCGCATCCATCCTGAAGGCGTTCACGATCAACAGCAGCGCCGTCCCCGCGAGCAGCCGATACATCCAGCGCTCGGCGTCTCGGGCATCGAGCCGATAGGCCTGCCAGAGAGCCAACCACCACAGCCAGAACATCACGATCGCTTCGTAGCCCGCGCAGAAAGGTGTCACGATCAGCCGAACCTCCGGATTGCCGAAGATCGGCCAGCCTTCACTGCTGAGCGATAACACCGCGGCCCCTTGTAGCTGGACCATCACCCAAAACGCCAGATACATCGTCGGTCGATACGTCGCTCGCCAGACCTCGTCGCGGAATGGCAGAAATCCGGCATAAAGCGCAGCACAGATCACCGCGACGGCGATCCCCTCCGGTTCGATACGCAATTCGCTCAGCAGTCGTTCCCGCGTGAAGATGATTCGCAGCGCGGAGTATCCGACCGACAGGACGAGTCCGATCCAGATCGCCGTCACGCCGATTTGCAGCCGATCGTTGTCGAGCAGTGTCTGGCGTTGATTCCACCAGATCGTCAAGCCCGCAAATAGGGCATACAGTCCGGCATGAATCACCAACCAACTCAATGTCGATCGGATGTTGGCAGGAGCAATGCTTCCGATCGTTGGCGGGGGTGCGGCTTGTGCCGTGCCCGAGAAACTCGCCGACTTGTTTTCGCCCGTCGCCAATTTGCGAAACGACAGCGCGACGATGACGGCGATCATCGCCGTCTGCAAAACGGCAGCATCGGCGACGTACGACATCAGCCCCGAACGAAATTCGACGAACGGGGTGATCGCCAAAATTTCAACGGCAAGCAGAGACGTCGGGACCGCAATCGCCGGCAGGCGTGGGAACTGGGATAATCGAGAATAAGTCGGCGAGTTCAATGTTCGTCAATCCCTTACAGGTCTCGTTCCCATGTCTCGTTCCCATGCTCCGCTTGGGAACGCACGTCTTCGAGAGCTTCTGCTTCGCCCGAAGATGATCGATCATCTATGACACATCGGACCAAGCACACTGGCGGACAAGCCGCCACTTCCACCCAACTCCAATCAACTCAAGGTGCGTCACGCACCCTACCAAACTAATATGCCCACGGCATGCGTAACGAAGGCTGGTTCTGATAACGCTGGACTTCCAGTTGGATTTGCCCCCCCGATCCCGGGGCGAGATGCACGGTCAGGTACGGCGAGCCGACCGGCGTTTTCTGATCTCCGGCTGTCGCCGAGACGATCTGATGTTCGCCGTAACCCCCTCCCTGAATGATGACGGTCCGCGATTCGACGGGGTTGAGATTCACGAGCGACACGACGACTTCATCGGGAGTGATTCGTTCGATCAGCGCCGCAACGCCTTCCGGCACTCCCGCCCGCTTTTGCACGGGGTCGAAATAACGGAGCGTCGCCAACAGCGTCATCGAATTCTTCGTCCCTGGAATCCCCCCCCACATCAACTCAACGAGCGAATCGACGCTTGCGGGGTTGAACAGCATCGGGTCATCGGCGAGACGCGTATCGGGTGTCGTCGTGTCCTCTCGCATTTCCGCAGTTTGCCGTTGCAGTCGTGCCCAGTCGCGCTGTAGCGCTGCGACGGCATAACCTGGCTGCTTGCCGTCGAGCCAGTTCAGCCAACTCTGACTCTGCACGCGCTGACGATCTTCGGGCTTAAGCGTCATCAGGTAGATTTCCAGCGCACCGGCCTGATACGGATTGGAACGGAATTCATACCATCCGTCGTCGCCATACATGTAAGGATACACCTTCTGGCCATCCACGGTTTTGGCCTGCGCGTTGATCAGATCGATCTGCTTTCTCCAGCCATCGAGCCATTTGTCGTCGCCGGTCAGCAGATACGCATTCGTGAAACCGGTGAAGCCGATGGGGACGGTATTGCGATGGGCAAGCGTTCCATCCTGCGGAACGGTGACGGTGAAAGCCCAGCCGTAAGTTCCGCTATACCATTTGCCGCTCTCGCCGCCGATTTTTCCGTCGAGGCCGATCTTGGAGGGAATGATCCCATCATTCTCGGCCATCCGCTCGAGCCACGCACCGACGTATTCGAGAACCCAGGCCTTGTATTTGGGATCGTGTTCGAGCATGTAAGCGTTGAGCGCGAGCGATGTGGCAAGCAGATTCGACGGATGATCTCCCACGACGTCGGTGTAGTCGCGATAATGTTCGAGAAACTGAGCAAAGGTTTTCTCGCCATGCAGTGGACGAAATCGCCCTTCGATGTCGATGGGGTCGCCGGCCCAATCGAGCGCGGTCGCCGGTCGCAGCAGCGGCCCTTTGCTGCCGTTCCACAAGCTGCGAATGATCTTGTGCTTGGGATCGTAGTTTTTTGCTCCAGGATCTTCATTGAGATAGAACCCCGCAAAACGTTTCACGCGGCGACGGTGCAATTCTTCGTATGGGTCGTTCAACCCCATGAACTGGAACACGGTTAACCCTTCGGCGAGATGCAGCCAGTCGATCATCACCGAAAATTCCTGGTGGTACATCCCGTCGCGCGCCATGGGGACTTCCGTCGTCTTGGCAAGCGTGTATTGCCGCAGATGTCCTTCCCACGCCTTCTTCGTCATCGCCGCGACGTCGGCATCGGCACCGAGCGCGGAGAGGATCGGCCAGTTCATCAGGCATTCGATCGCATCATCGGGACCGTCGTTGGCTCCCCAGCGCTCGACACACAAGAGGTAACCGCGCTCGTCAAAATATTTGTCGAAGTACGCCCGGCAGGCGTCAGCATTCGCTTTTAACAATGCACGTTCGAGCAACGCCCACTCCGGCGGAGACATCGGCGATTCTAGATCGAGCGAAGCATCCTGACCGCATGACTCGGCCGCGGAGCCTACGACAATCGAAAAAAGCAGCGACCACAACAGAGACGTTCGTCGTCGAATCGTTATCGCGGGACACGACATGCTGAGTTCCTCGTTCGTGAAGAGATCCTGTTGGTGCATGCAGAAACACGAAACGCATCCATGCGGATCATAGTCGCCGACATGCCAGCCGTCACCACGCACGAAGAAAAAAGTTCGCTCCGGGAGTGGACCTAATTCCCCGATCGATCCCAGAACTTTCGCTGCCGAGCCTGTTCGAGCATGAGTTCGGCATCGTTTTCCAGAATCAATCGCCGTTCGCGGAGTTGTTCGAGCGCAACGGCGTATCGAGTCAGATAGTCCTGCTGCGTCGGGTAGCGTTCGAGAATCGAACGTCGTGAGTCGTGCTGCTTCATCCTCTCGTCGGCGGAGATCGCGAACGGCAACGTCGAACCTTCCCAGCGTCCCAACACGTCGCGATCGATCCGCGACGTCTCGCGGCGATTCCAGCCGGTGAACGTGGCCCACGGGACGGCGACATCAGGCAAGCGAATCCCCGCGAGTTCGTTCCCGTCTTCATCGACGGCGGGGACCAGCGTGCGGAAAACTCTTCCCACCGTGGGAGGGATCACGTCGGCAATCCCCTCCTTTACCCAGCGCGGACCGAAATCGAGACGATACGGCTGGTACATCACTTGCGGAGCACGAAACCGATCGGACGTCGGAAACGTGCGCTGAAATGTTCCGAGATCGATCAACGTCCCATCGGAGATCTTTGGAAACCGCGATTCGGGAGGCTCGATATCTTGGCTCACCCATTTATCGAGATGCAGGAGCATGGCGCGCAAGACCGGCCGATGATCGAGCACGTTCCCCGGCTGCAAAAATCCGGGACGTTCGAGCGCCGACGAATTCCCATGTTGAGCGCCGGCGATGAAATACAGTCGAACGTGCGGCGAAAGCGGAACGTCGACGCGCCCATGCACATCGGTGTGCAGCAGCGAGGCCGCGCGGCACCAATACTCGGTCGACGTGTTCGTGAAGATGATCTTGGGAATCTGTTCGAGTCTTCCCGCCGTCACGAGAAGCGAGCCGATCGAACCGGTTTCCGAATCGGTCTGCTCGATCGTCGTGAACGGAAATCGCTCGGAAGGATACAGCAAATCTTCGTGCTGACTCCCGTGGCGCGTCGTTTGCGCGAAGCGGACGTTGAACAGCCCCCTTCCCGATCCGCCGACGTGCGAGAGAATCCCGTTGAAGACGATCTGCCGTTTCTCATCGCTGTTGAAACCCTCATGTACCATCTGATTCAAGACGCGCGACGATTGCGAGATGCCGAAACCGTAGGCCTTGTCGATCCGCGAATGCAGCGGGTTGTCGGTTCCTTCATCATCTTCGGGCTGATAGCGGAAATGCGAGACGAGATCGCGAATCGCCGCGAGTCCCAGGCCGCTGACTCGCGAGCCTTCGGTCTCATGCACGAGTTCGTAAATCCATCCTTGTTGAAAGCCATTTTTCAGGTACAGGAATTTATGATCGGAGATCAGCTTATCATTTTCCCAGCGGCCGAAATCCCATTCGTCTCGCAGGACTTCCGACGCTTCCGCCTCGCGATGGGGTCGAACGGTCAGCCGGCTCGACGACGGATTCAACACCGGATACGGATCGGAATTCCCCCAGTACAATGGCTGATGATACGCGGGACCATGCACGCAGATCTCGGCGTAGATTTTTCCCTGAACCGGCTTGCCGTCTTCCATTGCGATGGGGAGACCGATCTGCAAACGATCTCCACCGGGGAGGACGTCGCCGTTCCAGCCGCACCACAGAAGCGAATACCCCTGCTCCATCAGAAAGCCGTTCCCCGCATCGGCGAGAGATTGGGGCTGATTCCCGCCGGCGTTGTTGAACGCGCCGAGCATCAATTTGTTTCCCCGGTTGTTGACATCGTAGAGCAGTCGCCGATTTCCCCGACCGGGATCGATGGGGGCGAGCAAAAAAAAGTCGGTCCAATACGCGACACAGCCATTTTTGTTTCGCGGAGCCAGCTTCAAATCGACGATGCGGAAATTCGCCGCGTTGTCGACGTCGACCTCGCAATACGCCCGGCCAATGATCCGCTCGTACGCGCCGACCGACCCGAATTCATGCCCCTCGGCGAACGATTCCCGCTTTTCGATATCGAGCCGAACGACACGCGCCTGAGCGGACGAGACGAAGGCCAACAGAACAGTTGCCGCGAATGCGATCGAGGCCGTTCGTATTTTCATGGGATGTGATTCCTCTTATGTAGTCGTAGGGTGGCGCAAATAACCGTTTCGATTCATCCGTGGCCTTTTCCGTGCTTTGTCTCATTGGTATTCTCCTTTTGGTCCGCCGTCCGATACTGACGGAACGGCTTCAGCGTGAGATAACCCGATACCTTCAACTCCGCCATGATGCGTTTTTTGCATGCGGAGCAGAACCTGCTCGCCGCGCACGGCGAATTTGTCGCAAGTCTCACACTTCTTTTTCATTGCACACCTCCAGCCTCAATTTGAATCGACGATGAATAGATTCGCCAGCATGCAGCGATTAAAGGCGTGATTTTCCGGGCGAGATCCTGACGTCCTGCCACCCGGCCGTTTTTTCATCCA
>JBJXGP010000014.1:0-10195 GCA_046160425.1 Planctomycetaceae bacterium | reverse complement strand
GCGTCCGCCGACACTCAGCGCTGGGATATCTCTCCCCCGCAGAGTTCGACCAGGCCGCATAACCTTAACCCCGCGCCCACCATTTGTGGGTAAGTCCAATCCCGTCGATAAGCTCTACAAGATGTGGTACGAGGATGTCCCCTCGCGCGGGGCGATGCTGTATGCCGAATCGACCGACGGCAAAACGTGGACGAAGCCGAACCTCGGCCTCGTGGAACTCCTGGGTTCCAAAGAGAACAACTGCGTTCTCTATCAGGCCGAGCTGTCGAATGTGTTTCTCGACCCCAACGCCAAAGATCCGCAGTCGCGCTACTCGATCTTTGTGTGGGGCGGGCCGTTCGGCGAGAACAAAGTGAATGGCCATATTCTGTTCACATCGGGCGACGGCAAGCATTGGAATCTCGTCGGCCCTTACAGGATGCCGTCATACACCGATGAGACCACTCAATCGCGCAATGTCTGCGATACGAACTTTGTGATGTGGGATGAACTCGGCGAGCGTTACCTCGGCACGTATCGCACGTTTCCGCTGCACCCCGGCATGATCGGTTGGGCGCGCGACGAAGAGTACAACACGTTTCCGCGAGAGGGCGGACACCGCCGGGCCGTCGGCATCACCATGTCGAAGAGTCTGCATGAGGGATGGTCTCCGGTTCAGACGATGCTCAGGCCCGACGCTCTCGACGACGAAAAAGTTCATGCCCTCAGCAAGACCGACGATCCCGACTACGGCGAATTGTATATCATGCCGATCTTCAACTATGGCAATCATTATCTGGGAGTCGTGAGCCTGCTGTTCCAGGTCGATGCGTCGGTCGAAACGATGGGGAGAAAAGCCGGCTTCAGCGCGACGGACGTGCAGACCGGCGGCGGAGACCTGCAACTCACGTTCAGCGACGATGGCGTCCACTGGAATCGGCAACCCGATCGCCAGACGCTGACCGCGCCGAGTCCTTCCGGCCTCACCCCCTGCTATTCTGTCGGCAATCCTCCGCTCGTGATCGGCGATGAACTCTGGATGTACTACACCGAAGCGACCTCCGCACATCCCGCGCCGGGTCATCAGGCGATGATCCGTGCCGCGGTCTGGCGCAAAGACGGCTTCGCTTCGCTCGATGTCGAAGCACAAGGATCGCTCGAAACGAAGTCTCTGCAATGGGAGGGGGCGAAATTGCGCGTCAATCTCCTGACGGGTGAAAAGGGATCCATTCGCATCGCCTTGCTGGATGAAGTGGGGAAGGTCATTCCCGGATACGCGGCGACCGACTGCACGCCGATCGTCGGCGATCAGGTCGACGCCGTCGCCCAGTGGAACGGCAAGAGCGATCTGACATCTCTCAAGGGGCAGGCGATTCGTTTGCGATTCGAGTTGACCGATTCGATGTTATACAGCTTCCACGCCGCGGCGGAGTGATGGGCGCTAATATCTCCTGCGTGATGCGCGCTCCGCTACGGCGACCCTGCGCGTCGCGGCTAACCTCCCCTTGGATTGCATCCTGCGAAAATAACGTCAGAATGGTGCGTCGAGTCTGATGCGTCGTCACTTTCCCTTTGTCACGAAAGTTCTCCACCGATGTCCCCATTCATGATTGTCCGGCTCTGGATCATGGTCTTTCTGCACTACTTCGTGTGGGGCTCGTGGTATGCCACGTTATCGACCTATATGGATGGTGCTCTCAAGTTTCCTGGAGAACAGATCGGACTGGCATACGGCACGACGGCGATCGGGGCGATGGTTTCTCCGTTTTTCGCAGGAATCGTCGCCGATCGCTTCTTCGCCACGCAGAAGTTGCTGGGGTGCCTGCATCTGATCGGCGCGGGATTATTGTTTCTCGTTTCCCGAGAGACGTCGTTCAGTGCGTTTTATCCCTTATTGATCTTGTACACAATCAGTTATATGGCAGGACACGGACTGACCAATACATTGACGCTGCACCACGCGGTCAATCCGGGGAAGGAATTCCCCATCGTCATGATGGCGGGGAGCGTCGGCTGGATTGCAGCCGGTCAGGTCTTGAGCTTTTTTAACCTCGAAAACAACGCCGGAATTTTTCAGTTGGCGTCTTTGTCGGCATTGTTGATGGGCCTCTACTCCTTCACATTGCCTCATACTCCCCCTAAGGGAGCCGGGGAAAAAATCTCGTTGCGAACGATGCTGGGATTGGATGCACTGAAACTGCTTCGAGACCCGGTATTTGCAACCTTCATGTTGTGTTCTTTTCTGATCTGCATTCCCCTGAGCTTTTATTTCAGTTGGGTGGGAGCATTCCTGCAAGAATTGAAAATCGACAACATCGCCGCGAAATTGACTCTCGGCCAGGTCTCGGATGTTATTTTCCTGTTGCTGCTGCCGATTCTTCTTCCCAAGCTGGGTGTCAAAGGAATTCTGCTACTGGGTATGTCTGCCTGGGCATTGCGATTTGGACTCTTCGCATGGTTCAATTCGGCGCGAGACGCCGACTGGATCATGTACCTGGGGATCGCCGTACACGGAATGTGCTACGACTTCATCTTTGTGATGGGGCGGATGTACGTCGATAAAAGAACGAGCGTTGAGATCCGCGGCGCGGCACAAGGTTTACATGCATTCGTGACGCTGGGAATCGGCATGTTCATCGGCACATGGCTGTCGGGGATCGTCGCTGAGCATTACAAAATCGAAGGTCCGGGGGATGTGATCACCCACAACTGGCAAATGATCTGGGCGATTCCGGCGGTGCTGTCGGTGATCCTGACGGGGTTGTTCGTCGTGCTGTTCAAGGACAGAGAAGCATCGGCATAAGACCACCGGTCATTGTCCGGTGGCTGGCAGCTCGTTGAAAAATGAACAAACGACTTAGATTCATGAGCCGGGTGGTTTATCCACCCGGTCTTTTTCCATCGATTATCATCTTCACTGCTGGGCAAGCCAGCAGTGGCACACTTTTTCAACGGGCAGCTAAATACAACTCACTCTCACTATAAAAAAGAACGAACCGGCGACTCGGAAGCCGTCGGTTCGTTCGGGCGGTTTGTAACAGTTATTATTGTCATCGATCGTGACGCCACGATCGTTATCTGAATGTTTTTGACTGAATCACACGGCGTGAATCAGTAGGAAAGTTTTTGTCAGTCGACTTCTCATCCATCGGCGTTCGCGTACCGATGCGTCTTCAGCAGACCAACTGACTGACCGGCCCGTCGGGAACGAGTGCGCTGCCGACGCGAAGCATACCGTCGTTGCAGACCGGCTGGCGCTGATGGTCAGAGTCCCCCGTCGAGAGATGCACGGACTCCGGGCAGTGGGGGCCCTCCACCGTCACATGCACCTGCGGTGCGATTTCGCCGCGGACGACTCGGACATGCTTCGGGGCCTCGATCCCGATTTTGACCGTGGTGCGTCCGGTCTTGATGATCTTGATCACAATGTCTTCGCCGATCTGAATCATTTCGGAACACTTCCGTGTTAAAACGAGCATGGTCATACTCCTTACATGCTGCTTGAGCGATTTTGCAGTTTAGTGACTTAACGAACGATGTGATTTTCTATCGATTCAGGAGCGAGCAGCGACTGCGATCTGTTTCCGGGAAGTGCCTCGAGTCTGGTTCTCGGTGACAGACGGTTCAATCAGGCGATAATCTCTCAAGTTGTGTGGTTCGCTGATCGTCCCTGATGAATCTCTGCATAATGCACGAACCGTGCCAAAGCGAGAAATGCGCATTTCAGGAACCCATCGGCGAGACACAACATGCACGCTCACGATCACTTAAAGAGATTCAGCAAATCCGGGTGTATGTCGAAGCCTCACGTGTTGTGAGTGAGATTTGGCGAACTTACAAGCCAAAGTTACGCGATGAATTCTCCAGGACAAAGGGTCCGTCAAGCAGGGGTCGCAACAATCCCGTGATGAGGTTGACTTGCAAATCTCGCAGGACCAATTATACTGGCCCGTTCGATGACGGTTACTCGACGTAAAGGGTTGAAAGGGACAGAGATGGGTCAGGAATGTTCAGTCTGCGGTAAAATACCTTCCCGTGGGAATTCGGTCGAACAACGAGGTAAAGCCAAATACCTCGGCGGGAACGGTCGCAAAACCGTGGGGATCACGCGTCGGCTGTTCCGCCCGAATCTGCAAAAGATTCGCGTGCAGGTCGGGGCGCAATCCGTCACGAAGCGCGTCTGCGTGCAGTGCATCCGCAGCGGAGCCATCCAGAAAGCTGTCGTTCGCAAGCCGTTCACGCTACCTAAATCGGTGTAGTGGGCAGACGGCCGTCGCCTGTAAGTCCTCAGCCCCTCGCACTGCCGACGTTGTGTGTTTCTGTCACCGCAGAGTCAATGCTCTCTGCCGCGTCGTTTCTTGATCAACTTCAAGCATCGTTCTCTCGATGATCGTCCACAGGCTCAGGGCCGCAGCTATGGCTGAACACATCACCCGCAGCGAAGTGTTGAAGGTTGCCCATCTCGCTCGCTTGAAACTCGACCCGCAAGAAGTCGATCAATTCACCGCACAACTCAGTCAGGTTCTCGGCTACGTTGCGCGCCTCGGTGAACTTGAAACGGATGAAGTCGAGCCGATGGCTCACGCGGTCGAACTGACCAACGTCTTTCGCGAAGATGAAATTACGCCGTCGATCCCCGTGCAAGCTGCGGTGTCGAATGCCCCCAAAACCGATGGGAGATTTTTCCTCGTTCCGCCCATTCTTGAGACCGAATAAGACTCGATGCCGAATGAGGCGATCCAAAGTTCGGCAGAGGTAAATCAGACCCATGTCAATCGCCGGAAACTCTGCCTTTGAATTGCTCGCGCGAATGCAGAGCGGCGAACGCTCCGCCGTCGATGTGACGACCGCTCACCTCGATCTGATCGCCAAACGCGATCCTCAAGTCCGCGCATTTCTGCACGTCGACCGCGATGGTGCGCTGGCCCAGGCGGCGACCATCGATCGCCGACGACATGCGGGTGAATCGCTGGGGGCGCTCGCCGGCATTCCGATCGCCATCAAAGATGCCATCTGCACCGTCGGTCAACCGACAACCTGTGCAAGTAAAATTCTGGAGGGTTATCGCTCTCCCTATGATGCCCACGTGATCGAACGACTGCGTCAAGCGGATGCCGTCCTCATCGGCAAAACGAATCTCGACGAATTCGCGATGGGTTCCTCGACCGAGAATTTCGCATACCATCCCACGCACAACCCGTGGGATTTGACGCGCACGCCCGGGGGTTCGAGCGGCGGGTCGGCGGCGGCGGTCGCAGCCGAATTGGCCCCGCTCGCTTTGGGTACCGACACGGGAGGATCGATCCGCCAGCCGGCCGGCTTCTGCGGTCTTGTCGGCCTCAAACCAACCTACGGACGCGTCTCGCGATACGGGCTGATCGCTTTCGCCAGCTCGCTCGATCAGATCGGCCCGCTCTCCCACGATGTCCGCGACGCCGCCCTGTTATTGGAAGCGATCGCCGGTCACGATCGGCGCGATGCGACTTCGGTCCCCTCGCCCGTCCCGCGTTATACCACCGAACTCGACCGGCCGCTTGAGGGACTCAGAATCGGCGTCCCCCGCGCGTATTTGCAGGATGGTCTCGATCCCGACGTCGCCGGCACGCTCGAAGAGGCATTGGCGATCTATCGAAAACTGGGAGCGAACGTCATCGACATTTCGCTGCCGCATTTGTCGTACTCCGTCGCAGTCTATTACTTGATCGCTCCCTCCGAAGCATCGAGCAACCTTGCCCGCTACGACGGCGTGCATTACGGCCATCGAGCAGCAGAATTCACCGACCTTATCGACATGTATGCGACCAGCCGGGGGGAAGGATTCGGGAGCGAAGTGAAACGTCGCATCATGCTGGGGACGTATGCCCTCTCCGCCGGTTACTATGATGCCTTCTATTTGAAAGCGCTGAAAGTACGCCGACTGATTCGCGAGGACTTCGACAAGGCGTTTACAGAGGTCGACGTGATCGCTTCACCCGTCTCGCCGACGCCGGCGTTCAAACTCGGGGAGTTTACCGATGATCCGCTGGCGCTGTACCTCGCCGATATTTTTACGATCAGCGGAAACCTGACGGGAATTCCGGGGATATCGATTCCTGCCGGCATGAGTTCCCACGGACTGCCGATCGGCTTGCAACTGCAAAGTTCTCCGTTCACCGAAGATCGATTACTGCGAGTCGCCCGCATGTTCGAACGCGAAACGGACTGGCACACGAAACGACCGACGTTCTCGTGACCTGTGATGACGATAAGAATCCTGATTGGTACCAATGATCCCAGGTATGTAGAATCTAAATTATCTCACACAAAGACACGAAGTCACAAAGAAAACCACAATCATTTGAGAATGAATTCGGATTTGCTTTTTTACTTCGTGCCTTTGTGACTTCGTGTGAGACCTGTTTTCCGTGATCAAGAGTTCGCATATGTCCGAATATACCATCGTCGTGGGATTGGAAGTTCACGTGCAACTGCAAACGGCTTCGAAGCTGTTCTGCGGTTGCGCGAATCGCTTTAATCCCGACCATCCCAACACGCAGACCTGTCCCGTCTGCCTCGGCTTGCCGGGATCCTTGCCGGTGATGAACCGTAAAGCGTTCGAACTCTCGGTGAAAACGGCCATGTCTCTCAATTGCAGCATCGCGCGCTTCACGAAATGGGATCGCAAGCAGTATTACTATCCCGATCTTCCCAAGAATTATCAGATCAGCCAGTACGATCTCCCCTTCAGTTACGACGGCTGGCTGGATATCGATGCGGATACCGAGGGTGCCCCGCAGCGGCGCATCGGGATCATTCGCGCGCACCTCGAAGAAGATGCCGGCAAAAACCTGCACGATGAAACAGGACGCGGGAACGACAGTCAGGTCGATCTCAACCGCACGGGGACGCCGCTTTTGGAAATCGTCTCGCAACCCGACCTGCGTTCGGCGGCGGAGGCGCGGCGATACCTCGAAGAACTCCGGCTGCTCCTGACGTATATCGACGTGTCAGACTGCAACATGCAGGAGGGGAGCCTGCGCTGCGATGCCAACGTGAATCTGCACGTGCATACTCCGGACGGCAAACACATCCCCACGCCGATCACCGAAGTCAAGAACATGAACAGTTTCCGCAACGTGGAACTGGCGATCGAATACGAAGCCCGACGGCACTACGAAGAGTTTCAGAAAACCGGTCAGCGAATGGGGGATGTCCCCAAGACGACGCGCGGCTGGGATGCGAATCGCGAAGTCACGTATCCACTGCGGAGCAAGGAAGAGGCTGCGGATTACCGTTATCTCCCCGATCCCGATCTCGTCCCGGTCACCGTCGGCGATGAACTGATCGAGCGGATTAAGGCGGAACTGTGCGAATTCCCCGCCGATCGTCGGCAGCGGTTTCAGTCGGCGTATTACCTCTCCCCCTACGATGCGTCGGTCATCATTGCGCAAGGACTGTCATTCGCCGATTACTTCGAGGAGGTCGCCCGCCTTGCCGGTGACGGGAAGATGGCCGCCAACTGGGTGACGCAGGATGTCCTCCGGGAAATCAAGGATCGTCAACTCCCCGCGGGAGCGTATCCACTTCCCGCCGACGTGCTCGGCACACTGTTGGCACAGATCAACTCCAAAGTCATCACGACCAAAAGCGCACGAGACGTTTTTCAGATGCTGTTGGGCGAACAGATGTCCGATTCGCCGTTAAAGCCGGAACGCGTGCTCTCAATCATCGACGAGAACGGCTTGAAAGTCGTCTCCGACACGGGACAGCTCACGGCGGCAATCGACGCCGTTCTGGGCCGCAATCAACAGGCGATCGACGCCTTTCGCGGCGGAAAAGAAGGAGCGATCGGCCCGCTCATCGGACAGGTGATGAAAGAGGTCAAAGGAGCCGACCCCAAGCAAGTGCGGCAGATGATCGTGGATCGTTTGAGGTGAGGGGTTGGGGCAGAGATTCGTCGATTCGTGTGGGTCTAGTGCCACGAGCGGCGGGGTTTACCCCCGCCGGGCTGTTTCACTCATGTTCTTGAAGACCGGGGGGATAAACCCCCCGGCTCATTGACGCAAAGTTGCGCAAAGATCTGTCATTCGTCATTTGTAGCAGTTGCGGTTTCACCCGCGTCGGCAGAACCAGGAATAACCGCGATCAAGTCGACTCCCTCAATCGATGGGCACCAGTATTTCTCGATGTGTTCGACCGCCAGTTCGGTTCCGCGGGCATGGCTGACGTACGGCGGTTTGCGCGGGTCGTACATCGCATCGGTCAGATCGCGCGCAAGGACGACGTTTTTCCCCAATCTGACCATCTGCCGGATGCCGAACGATCGGCCCAGCACGCAATAATGCGTATGCACACCCATGAGGACGACATTCTTGATCCCCTGTTGTTCGAAGAAATTGTTGATCTCGACGCCGTTGTCACTCACGCCGTCGTAGCCGACGATCTTGATCGCCGGGTGCTGCCGTCGGCTGGTTTTCTCGTCCCCTGCATAGATCGGATCATCGCAGGCATCGACGACGCTGTGCGAATAGGGGATCGGATAATCCGCCTCTCGCTCGGGATCGAGATAACACCAGCCTTCGATGGGAACGACGGGCTTCACCGAGATCGCAGTCTTGATGCGTCTGCGCTGTGGAGTCTCTTCGTAATATTCCATCCCCGAACTCGGTGCGTGAATGATCGTCACGCCGAGCGACCGGGCAGATGAGATGATGCGATTCATTTCCGGCGCCATCACATCGACGCGATGTGCCGACATCTTGCACGGGTGATCTTCCCACATGTCGCAGACGATGATCGCAGTCTCGGCGACGTTCCATTCGATTTCGCGGCTCACTTCCGCGAACTTTCCGCTTTTGGGAGTCGCTTCCTTCCGCTCCCGCAGATGCAGCATCAGCTTACCGGCAACTTTCGGTTGATTGGGGACTGCCTCGGACGTTTTCTCTTCAGCCGGCGCTACGCCAACCCACATCAGAAACAGCAAACAACCGGCGATCCAGATTCGGCGGTGCATAGGTTTTCCTCCTCATGCGATAACGCGACACATAGCGACAAGCACTCATGATACTTTTTGGCGTACGCGATCACAACACCTGCAAATGATCGGTTGCGTTGGAAGCGCATACAACAAAAAACCGAACTGCGAATTATTCCGCAGTTCGGCTCGATTGAGATATCGATGAATTCGAACGGACTAGATTTTTTCCGGAATCCGCATCGAGTAGAACGAACGCCAGACGAAGACCATCGCGATCAGAAACATCACGACGCCGAAGTAAGGCGTGTAGTCCCAGCCTGTCCCTGCTTTCGCGGCGTTCTTGATCTCGATCGCGATTTCCACGGCCAACAAGCCGAACAGCGTCGAGAACTTGATGATCGGATTCAAGGCGACCGAGGTCGTATCCTTGAACGGGTCTCCGACCGTGTCTCCGATGACCGTTGCCTCGTGCAGCTTGGTTCCTTTTTCCTTCAGGTCGACTTCGACGTATTTCTTGGCGTTGTCCCAGGCGCCGCCGGCGTTCGCCATGTAGATCGCCTGGAAGAGGCCGAACACGGCGATCGAAATCAGGTACGCGACGAAGAAGTTCGGATCGAAGAAGGCGAAGGCCAGCGTGAAGGTCATCAAAGCGATGAAGATATTCCACATCCCCTTCTGGGCGTAGAGCGTGCAAATGCGCACGACCGTGATGGAGTCTTCGAGATCAGCCTCTGTCTTTGTCAGGTCCATGTTCTTCTTGATGTACTCGACGGCGCTATACGCGCCGGTCACCACGGCCTGCATCGAAGCCCCGCAGAACCAGTAGATCACCACCCCGCCGCACAGGAAGCCGAGCAGCACCGGGGCGTCGGTCAGGCTCAGGTGCAACAGGCCGGCTTTGCCGAGGATCAGGATGATCGAGAAGATCATCGTCGTGGCGCCCACGACGGCGGTGCCGATGAGCACCGGCTTGGCGGTCGCCTTGAACGTGTTGCCGGCCGAGTCGTTGGCTTCCAGATAGTGTTTACCCAACTTGAAGTCCGGCTCGAAGCCGAAGTCGCGGCGGATCTCTTCCTTGATGCCGGGGATGTGCTCGGTCTGGGCCAGCTCGAAGATGGACTGGGCGTTGTCGGTCACGGGACCGTAGCTGTCGACGGCGATGTTGACCGGTCCCATGCACAGGAACCCGAACGCCACCAGCCCGAAGGCGAAGATCGAGGCGTGCTGCCCCATGACTTCCCCCAGGCCGAACTGGCTGAC
>JBJXGP010000013.1:0-11410 GCA_046160425.1 Planctomycetaceae bacterium | reverse complement strand
GAAACGACTCGGAATGCCGCCGATCACGAATGAGATTCGTCGGTCGTTGAATCGACCGGGGTGGTGTGGGACGTCGACTTCGTCCCCGGAACCGGAAGCTGGCGAAAAATTCGCAACAGCACCAGTAAGATGATCATTCCCCCGACACCGATCCCGGCGAGCCAGAGAATTCCGACCCAGTCGCCGAACAATCGTCGAAGTGAAACGATGGGGACCGCTTGCGGTTGTTCGGCGAGGATTTCGGCCTGCCAGATCCATTTCCAGAACATGAGCACGATCAATGCGGAAAGACTCAAATACGGACCATAAGGGACGTACGTCTTTCCGATCACAATCCGCGTGAGTCCGCCGATCGCCAACGCATACAATGGAGCGATGAGAATCGTCAATACCACCGGTTGCCAGCCGAGGAAGCAGCCGATCATCGCCATTAGCGTGACGTCGCCAAAACCGAGCGATTCCTGTTGCAGCACGAATTGCGAGATCGAGCGGATCAAGTAGATGATGCCTGCACCAATCGCACCTCCGGCGAGGCTCCATGCGAGTCCGTGCCAATGCGGATGCTGTTGTTCCCACAAAGGAATATACGGCCCGCTCAACCCCGGCTCGGCGTAACTCCAGTCGACCCAGAAATGAATAATCTGAAAGTCGCCGGAAATGAATGCTCCGCAGAGAGCGATAATAATCCCCGGGAAGACGATCTCATCGGGAATGACATAGTCCCGCAGATCTGTAACCGTTGCTGCGATCAGCAGCGAAATGAACACCAGATGAAAAGCAAGGCGACCGGTTTCCCAAAGCCGATGAGGAAGGACTTCGTCGAGTTGCAGGCTCTGCGCATGAATGACCATCCACCCATACAAGCCCCAAATGATCGCCGTTGCACAGCAGAGGACGATTCTGGCGCGGTTTCGCTTTTCCGTGGGAACAGGCATGAGGCGGTGTGTCCAGGCTTCGATCCCCCAACCGGCGCAAGCCCCCACGACTGCCAATGGAACAATTGCCGTCAGCCAAGGCTGGCGAGTGAGTTCGGGAATCGGCTCCCGGAGGAACGCCGACCAATCAATGGCTGATAAGATCGCAAATGCGACGATCGACAATTCGTCCACGATGATTACATTTCCATAAGTCGTTTGCATGTGGCAGAGGGTGATCGCCAAATTCGAGACAGAGCCGGTTCACAACACGCATGTAATTACGTATTTTCGTCTGGAAATCGCCGGCCGACAAACCTGGAACTGACCTTATACGAAAAACATGACCAATACAATATTGCCGCGTCTGCTGGCACGCCAATTGCATTCGGCCAGTCCGATACAACGAACATGCGCTCAAAATCCGTAAGGCGAATTGCTTCAGGATTCTCCTTGATTCTCGGTCTCAACGATGTTATGCATGTTCTATGTCTAATCGTTCAAAGAGCTAAGACTGAACTCTCACCACGACATTCGATCAACACCAACATTGGCGGAGTAGACTTTGAACGCCGAGGGATTCAATTCGACAGATACATTGTGGGTGCTGATTTCCTCTGCACTTGTGCTAATGATGTTGGCACCGGGGCTTGCCATGTTCTACGGCGGCATGGTTCGCAAGAAAAATATTCTTGGCGTGATGATGCAATGCATCTTTCTGATGGGGTTGCTCTCGATCGTCTGGGCGCTCTGGGGTTACAGTCTGGCGTTTGCCCCGGATGTCGCTGGGGGAGTCGTGGGTGGAACCGACTACCTGTTCATGCAGGGCGTGCTGCCGGTACTGAATTCGGAGACAGGAGTCACCAATGTGCCGATGGTGGGCAGCATTCCGCGCATGGTCCACTTCCTGTTTCAAATGACCTTTTTTGTGATCACCCCCGCGCTGATTTGCGGTGCCTATGCCGAACGGATGAAGTTCAGTGCGATGGTTCTGTTTTCCGTCCTGTGGGGGACGCTGGTGTATTGCCCGCTGGCCCATTGGGTCTGGTCGGATAACGGCTGGTTGTTTACGGGTCAATATGCCGCGTTGGATTTTGCGGGGGGAACTGTCGTGCATATCAGTTCAGGCGTTTCCGCGTTATTGTGCGCATTGATCCTGGGGAAACGCCTCGGCTTCGGTTCGGAACCGATGCCTCCTCATAACTTGACATACACGTTTCTGGGGACGGCATTGTTGTGGGTCGGCTGGTTCGGCTTCAATGCCGGAAGCGCCCTCAACGTCAGCGTGTTAACGGCGAATGCGTTTTTGGCAACGCACCTTTCGGCTTGTGCAGGAGTTTTGGCCTGGGCCGGGATGGAATGGATCACGCGCGGAAAACCGAGTATGTTGGGTGCCTGCTCGGGAGCGGTCGCCGGTCTCGTCTGCATTACTCCCGCATGTGGAGCGGTCACGCCGCTGGCGGCGATTTTTTTCGGCGTTGCGGGGGGAAGCATCTGCTTTTATGCCTGTACCAAGATCAAGTCTCGATACAGGTACGACGACACACTCGATGCTTTCGGCGTGCATGGCGTGGGAGGAATGTTGGGCGCGGTTTTGACTGGAGTATTCGCAAATTCCGTCGTTACCGGAAAGCCGGAGGTATCCGGGTTGCTCGCCGGTAATGTTCAGCAATTGATCAACCAATGCATCGGCGTGATGGCAGCGATTGCGATTGCGTTCGTCGGAACATTTCTGATTCTCAAGATTCTCGATGCGGTCGTCGGTTTGCGAGTGGCACCCGAAGAGGAAGTGCGCGGACTGGACCTGAGTCAGCATGGCGAAGAAGGTTATATCTTCTATTGAGAATGAGATTTCTACCCGCTGGGGACGTCGAGTATCCCACGAGTCAGCCGGTCCTTCACCAGTCCATGTCCTGTGGCAGCAACGTCAGGCTCATTCGCCCGGCGACCGGTATCGAAAAGGAAGCATGACACCCGGCTCGTTAATGGTTTATTTCCTGTCGCCTCAACGGTATCATGCCGGCACACGACAATATGCCGGCTGCAAAAACCGTATGCGAATGGCTCAAATGTTACATCGATACGAAATCTGGATACAATGTGCATATCGTTCATGAATTCGAATCGGTGATGTGAACCACTGTCACCGATTCGCAGGCGAGGGCGATTTGCCTAACGGCAGATCATCCCGGTCATCAACAGTTGCTCCGCGGAGAGAAACACTATGAAAAAAATCGAAGCGATCATTCGCAACTTCAAAACCGAAGATGTCAAAGATGCTCTGACGAGTATCGGCGTGCAGGGTATGACTCTGTCCGACGTGCGGGGTTTCGGCCGGCAGAAAGGTCATAAAGAACAATATCGCGGCTCGGAATACAAAGTTGACTTCCTCCCGAAATCCAAAATTGAGGTTGTCGTTTCCGACGATCTTGCGCCCGCGGTGATCGAAGCGATCATCAAGGCGGCCCGAACCGGCCAAATCGGCGACGGAAAAATCTTCGTCACAACATTATCGGATGTCGTCCGCATTCGTACCGGCGAGCAAGGGGAAGGGGCGCTGTAGTAGTTCAGCGGGTTAAGATCGTGAATATTTCCTCTCCGACTGAAAGCCGTTGACCGTTGAGGCAATTCGTTCATGGACCCCGCTGCTTCCACCTCCGTTCTCTCGACTCCGCAGGTGGATGTATTCCGAACTCGCGTTCGCGAGATCTTCGGGCAAATCTCGCATTATTATGCCAACGCAAATTCCGCGCTCTCGATCTCCCGCTTCATCTCCGAAGAAATGCAGAAACTGATCTGCCGACTGCTGGATGCGGCCGTCGAAAGACTTCCGCCTGAAGAACAGGCAGAGTTAAAAAAGTCGTCCGCTGTGATTGCAATCGGAGGAACGGGGAGGGGAGACTTGGCTCCATATTCCGACATCGACCTGCTGTTCCTTTATCACCCGCGCGTGGAACAGATTTTTCAAGTGGTCGCATCCGACGTCATTCGCAACATTTGGGACTGCGGCTTGAAATTGGGTCACAGCGTTCGGACCGTCAGCGATGCATTGCAGATGGCCAGGACCGATCCCACGTTCGCCACGTCGCTCATCGAATTTCGCCGCATCTGGGGCGATGAAGACCTTTCTTCGAAACTTCAGCATCAGTTTCGACGGCAGATCATTCGCCGCCGACTTCAGGAATTTCTCAACGACTGCCTTGCCGCCCGGCAACAGGATTTCGGGCCGCATGGGCCGACGGTCACTCAACTCGAACCCGATATCAAGCGATCTCCCGGAGGACTGAGAGACCTGCACCTGATTCGCTGGATCGGCCTGGCTTGCTTCGACTCGGCGGATTGGAATCGCGCTCCTCCAGCCAGCGGCATCACGCCCGATGATATTGCCGCCTTGAACGCCGCGCATGAGTTTCTTTCAAAGCTTCGTATCGACATGCACCTTGCCAACGGCAAACGGCAAGATGTCTTGATACGCGAAGAACAACTGCGAATCGCTCACGAATGGAACATCCAGCCGAAATCCGGGCTTCGACCCGTCGAAACATTGATGCAAATGTATTTCCGCCACAGCACCGCGGTCTCTGACATCGCCCGACGACTCTTGGATTCTCAGCGACATCGAACGTGGTGGAAGCGGATCATCGATGCGTCGTGTTCGCATCGCGTCAACGGACAGTTCCGTATCGGACTCCATGAAGTCAACATTGAACCCCGGCACAAGAAACGCATCCTGGGATCGGTCGAGGAAATCCTGCGGCTGTACCACACCATCGGATTATACGGAATCAAACCATCGCGTCGCCTGCAAGTCGATATCAAGCAGGCCGTCGCCGACATGCCACGGGAAGTATCGGCGGAAGCAGCACACCAGATATTGTCGATCTTCGGGTTGCGAAGCTCTCTGGGCATGGTCCTTCGCAGCATGTATGAGACCGGCTTGCTCGAACTCTGTTTTCCGGAAATGACGCACGCCCGCTGCCTGTTGCAGTTCAATCAGTATCATCATTACACGGTCGACGAACATACGCTGCGCGCTGTCGAGGAAGTTACCGACTTCCTTCAGGACAAGGGTCCGCTGGGAAATGCCTACCGGCAGATCGAAGAATTCACCGTACTGCATCTGGCGTTATTTCTTCACGACCTCGGCAAAGGTTATCCCGAAGACCACAGCGAAATCGGCAAACAACTGGCGGAATCGGTCGCGCTGCGACTGGGGCTACCGCCGTCGCGCCGTGAGATTCTCGTTTTTCTCGTTCACAAGCATCTGTTGATGACGCATCTGGCATTTCGACGCGACATCCAGGATCCGGAAGTTCTGCTCCGATTCAGTCAAGCGGTCGGCAGCCCGCAAGTTCTGAGAATGTTATACGTACTCTCAGCCGCCGATCTGAAAGCGGTCGGGCCCGGCGTGTGGAACGGCTGGAAGGGGGAATTGCTCAACGACTTGTTCCAGTCCTCGGTGCAGCTTTTGAGTGGCGACTATGCTCGCGACAACGAATCACAACGACTTGCCGAGATCCGACGACAAGTGCAAGAGACTTGCCAGCAACAGAAGTTATTCGCCGGAAATGAACCGCTGGAGAGTTCGGAGCCGTTCGATTCACAGTCATGGCTCAAGAGTCGGTTGGAGACATTTCCGCCGCAATATCTTCTGTCGACTGAACAGGATCGAATCATTGCCGATTTGCAGGTGCTGTCCGAATTATCCTCGACGGGAGTCGATGTATCGTCGCATCGCGATCCTGAAACCGGAGTCATCGAATACCGCGTGATCACGCACGAAAACGTCGCACCGGGTTGTTTTCACAAAATCGCCGGTGCCCTCACGGCGAATCATCTGGAAATTCTCTCGGCGCAAATCACCACGACCTCAGACGGGTTCATCATCGACAGATTCCTGGTGCTCGACCACGATTATAGCGGAACGGTCCCCGGCGATCGACTGCGATCCGTGGCGCTGACGCTCAGGCAAACCCTGCTGGATCAGGCGGCATTAACGGCCATGTTTCGGCGTCAGCAGCGGTTTCACAACCAGTTGTTGCTCCCGTTAGCCGGAGACGCGCCGGTACGAGTCGCCATCGACAACAGTTCTTCGAATCGCTGCACCGTCATCGACGTATTCGCGCACGACAAACTGGGCCTGTTGTATACGATCTCCCGTGCCATCTACGATTTGGAATTATCGGTGGTGCTGGCAAAAATCTCGACGCATCTCGATCAGGTCGTCGACGTATTTTATGTAACCGACCGGCTAAATCATAAAATCATCGACGAATCGCGATTGAATGCCATTCGCGAAACTCTCGAACAGATTCTAACCGACTTCGATCGACAAGGTTATCGACTCTTTCAGCGCGCGTAATTTTTCACCGCGCACCACAATGTTGTCGTCGATTGAAGCTGATCCTTTTTACGGATCACCATTTCGTTTGTCTGCGAACGATTTTTGGTCGTTGAGAGATCATGATTATTCCATCACCTATGCATTCGGAAAAACATCCGAGAATTTTTTACAAATTTGAAATTAGGGTTTGATGAATGCAATGAAGCGTGTTAATATTTCGCCGCAACTCGGTGCCAAATTTCTGAATTCGCCTTCCCCCAAAAATACAATCCATTCATTTCCCATCAAACGGTCAACGGAGTCTTCGCGTGCATCACGACCAGTTGGTTTACCATGATCTGGAATTGTCGGTTGGTGACGTGTTCGAACTGGGAGAACACATGGTGACGGTGGTAGATGTCGACCTGGATGGGGTCGCACTGAGAATCGAACGCATTGACGACCACTACGAAGAATCGCCGACACTTTACCGCATCGCGCTCCCGCGCTGAGCTTGGCTTCGCGATCTTGAAATACGGGTGCATCGATTCTGAATCGCGTGGCAATTCCCCGGCACAGGGAGACGGCTTTCGGTCTCCCCTGTCGCGTCGAGTGATGATTCGTCATGCGGCGACAGAAAAAGATCGGCTGGCGTGTGCAGCTCTCAACGGCACACCGCGGAAGCGATATCTCGTCTCGCGACAAGAGCTGACGAGTGCGTTGCGGAGGCCTTGCGGGAATGATGCTGGTCTATTCACCCAGCGCGGCAACGGCGTCCTGAGACCCTGCAAATATCTTCCACAACTTGTCGAGATGCGTGATCTGTAACACTTCGGCGCAATACTGCGTCAGACCGGCGATGGCGAACTTGCCCCCGCGCTGTGTTTCGAGACGGTTCCACATGCGGAACATGATCTCAATGAATCCCGATCCGAAGAATTTGGTATGCGAAAGGTCCAACACCACAAACGGAGGATCGGCCTTCTCGGCGATGTCGAACAAACTGGACTGCAACGCTTCCAGTGTTCCCTCGTCGATGTTTTCGTAGGTTGGTCCCAAGGTGATCAACGTGACCTGACCCTGTCTGGTAATCTCCGGACCTTGAGGATTTCCCATAGAACAACCAATCCTCCCGTTCATCCCGGGGCACATCAATGCCATCAATTCGTAGAGCATGACACATCCGAACTCGTTACTCAGGATCATACTAATGCTTCCTGCGCAAGTGTCAATGGATTCTGCGACTTCACACACCCTCAATCTGCAAATCGTTGTCAGATCCACGCATTCCGAACCGCGGGAACAGTCAAGAAAAAGGAATTGGGGGAACTTTGCACGTCTCGATTCACCCATCCGTACATGGAGACGTCGCGAGCACGCCGCTTCCCGAATATACTGGTGCGTGTGACTAAATTCCTCGTCCACAGTGCGGGAGACTGAGCCGTGACCGTCGCCGACATGTACTATCTGAACGAAATTGTCTTTGGCTTGAAGGGGCGCGAACGGCTTCCGGATCTCCTCGTGCGCCTTAAGATCACCAATCCCCTCATTGTCACCGATCGAGGAATTGTCAACGCAGGCTTATTGCCGACCATCCCCGGAGCAAAACAAATCTTCGCAGACATTCCTGCAAATCCCACCGAAGAGAGCGTTCTCGCCGGCTTGAATGCCTATCGAGAAGCGGAGTGTGATGGCATCGTCGCGGTCGGGGGAGGCTCACCCATCGATTGCGCCAAGTGTATCTCACTACTCGCAACTCACCCACTGCCGCTGTCTCGATATGCCCTTATTCGCGGAGGACTGTCGCTGATCACTGCTGAAAAACCGCCGGTCATCGTCATGCCGACGACCGCGGGAACGGGGAGCGAAGTCGGCCGAGCCGCGCTGATCAGTTTCTCCAACGGCGAAAAACTGGGAATCATCAGCAAATTTATGATTCCGACGGTGGCGATTTGCGATCCGGAATTGACATTTGATCTCCCACCGTTACTCACCGCCGCGACCGGCTTCGATGCGATTTCTCACTGTGTCGAAACGTATTGCAGTCCCAAATACAATCCCATCGCCGATGCTATCGCCCTCGATGGCTTAGGGCGGGCCTGGAAGAATCTTCCTCTCGTCGTCCGTAAGCCGCACGATCCGACATTTCGTAGCGAAATGATGATGGCGGCATTGCAAGGAGGGCTTTGTTTTCAAAAGGGTCTGGGAATGATTCACAGCTTGAGCCATCCGCTGGGGGGATTTTCACATCTGAGATTGCATCACGGGACATTGAACGCGGTCTTGCTGCCGCACGTCTTGAGGTTTAACGCAGAGGCGTGCCCTGAAAAAATGTCGCGAATGGCGGCAGTCGTCGGTCTCACCGGCGGTGCAATATCGTTGGCCGCCGCCTGCACCGCGTTAATGCAGGAACTGCAACTTCCGACGCGTTTGCGCGACATGGGACTATCGCAGGACGATTTGATTTCGATACCCGAATTCGCAGTACAGGACCATTCTACACCCACAAACCCTCGTCCCTTTTCCATATCTGATTGCGCCACGATACTCCGCGAAGCGTGGTAGTTTGTTATACTCCGCATATCGATGGTTTCGATCGCACACGATCGGCGAAGAATTCGTGAGGCTTGATTATTTATCGGAAGTCCTTGAAAATCGTGTCGGGATCATCTGCAAGACCACCACGCGCGAAACGAACGCCGCATATCGGGAGTCATGAATTTGAACAATTTCACATATCGCACGCGACTCCTCTCCGGTTACATTGTGGCAACAATGCTCGCCGTCAACGGCTTTTTTCCTCGTACACTGATCTGCGACGACGGCTTGCCCGGGGCGGATTCACCGAGTTTGCTTGAACCATCCCTATTGGCATTTGAAGACGATGCAAAGAAACAAGAAATGCTCAATGAGTTGCTGGACACGTTTATGGAAGAATTCGTCGACCTGAAACCGGGCGACGAAAAGTTCCCCGCCACGTTCACCATGGGATCGGACTCCGGCACAAAACACGAAAAACCGGCGCACGAAGTCACACTCGAGAAGCCATTTGCCATCGCCAAGTACGAAGTGCCACAAAACTTGTACGAAGTGGTTATGGGTGAAAACCCCAGCAAATGGAAAGGGCCGCGCAACTCGGTCGAGATGATGACCTGGAGCGAAGCCGACACATTCTGCAAAAAAATCACCGTACTTCTGCGAGAACGAAAATCCATCACCGAAGATGAAGTCGTTCGGTTGCCGACCGAAGCCGAATGGGAATATGCCTGCCGCGCCGGAACACAAACGGTTTACAGCTTCGGCGATCAAGCGACCAAAGCCGGCGATGAGGGGAAGATCGCCTCACTCCTGAACGAATACGGCTGGCACACGGGTAATGCCGCCGGAAACGATCCCCCCGTCGGTGCGCTGAAGCCCAATCCCTGGGGATTGTACGATATGCACGGTTATTTGTGGGAATTCGTTGCTGACGACTGGCATCCCGATTACAAAGACGCCCCCAACGACGGTCAAAGTTGGATAGAAAACGAAGCGGGGAGAGTTCATGTGAAGCGGGGAGGGTCGTGGAAAGATCGCTTCGAATTTTTATCCAGCTCCAGCCGCGCACCCATTTCCACGAAAGACCGGGACGATGCCGTCGGATTCCGCTGCGTCAAGTCGATGGCAAAACCTGCCCTTTAGTCCAGATATCAGCGAAATTCTAAAGTTGAATCCTTTGCATTCAGTCTTCGGGTTCGTTCTGGAGATTTACATCACTTCAAGTTATGCTATGAGCGCGTGGATCGTCGCGCCGCGTTACCCGTGCCAACACGCTGTTTGTATCGGGTTATCGGCAGACGACGAATCTGTTCTGATCGCGTTAACCTGCGTTTGATGTCCGTAGTCCGATTCATTGTGTCAAAGGTCGATGAGAGATGAGTTCCGAGAATCCAATGAGTGAGAATGCGTCAATCACCCCTCCTCCCACAGGAGGGTCTGCGGATAATTCCGGCTCGAGCAACAATCCCGCTGATTCGGGGGATGCGACAGCGAATGAACTCTCACCCACTGAAAACGCCGGTAATGATCAGGCACCCGACGGCAATTCCGCTTCCGAAGGGGATCGGCCCAAACGCCGCGTCACATTGAACCCCACGGTGAATCCGGAACAAATCAAAGCCATTCCCGCCTATACGTCCACGCTGCGCCCCCGACGCGATACCGATGCGAAACCGGCTTCTGGTGAGGAATCTTCATCGCCTGGTCCCGATGCACAAGATTCGCGAGATGGGAACGCCGCATCGGACGAATCCTACTCCGCAGGATCAACTTCGAAATCGGATCTGCCGTCCACCGTAGAAATGCCTGTTTACATTGGCAATCCGAATCCTGTCGAGATTCCGCGTGAAGAAATCGATCTCGGAAGTGAAATGGAAGCCGAGATCGAAGCCGCGATGGCGAGTGGCATGTTGTCGGTCCCCGCCGTGATGCCTGCGGCTGCCGCGTCCGCCGAATCGGTTTCAGCCACCGAAGATTCGATTCAACCCGGAGCCCGGCTGTCAGGGATTGTGCAATCGGTACATGGCGACGGCGTATTCCTCGATCTTGGGGTTCGCTCTCCGGGTCTCATCGCATCACGGCAATTTGAAGGAAAGACGCTTCCGGAACCGGGACAAAAACTTGACGTCATCGTCGATAAAGTGGATACCGCTGAAGGCTTGATCCATCTCAGTCTGCCGCGCGCAAAACGACGTCCCGGCGGACAATGGGACAGCGTCGCCAAGGGACAGCTCGTCGATTGCATCGTCGCCAAAACGAACAAGGGGGGACTTGAAGTCACGATCGGCAGCTTGCGCGGCTTCTTACCCGCCAGCCAGATCGAATTGGGATTCGTCTCTGACATGGATTCTTACATCGGTCAAAAGTTGACGGTCCAGATCACCGACGTCAATCCACAAAAGCGAAATCTGGTCGTCAGCCGGCGTGCCCAACTGCTTCAGGAACGCCAGGAAGCGGGCGAAAAAACCTGGCAGGAACTGGCGGTCGATCAAAAGCGTACCGGCCGCGTCAAGACGCTGAAGGATTATGGAGCCTTCATCGATTTGGGGGGTGTCGACGGGTTCCTGCATATCGGTGAAATGAGTTGGACCCGCATCAAGCATCCCAGCGAACTGCTGCAAGAAGGACAGGAAGT
>JBJXGP010000012.1:0-18825 GCA_046160425.1 Planctomycetaceae bacterium | reverse complement strand
TGAGTGAATTGCCCCCGGCCTGTTGTCCGAAAGTTTGAATGGCAGCCGGTTTAGACGCATCTTATTTCCGGATTTCGGTTTTTTAGGGCAGGATGAGTAGCAACCGTGCCATCCCTCGCGATATAATCTTCGCTTCCACGCCGACTCCCCCCTGGGGAGAGCGGATCAACACAAATCGCTTCAGCAACAAAGTTCGATACGATGCCAAAACAAAAAACCCATAAAGGGATGAAAAAGCGGTTCAAAATCACCGCATCGGGCAAAGCGGTTCACCGGAAGGTCAATCGCGGCCATATGTTGAGCAATAAGCCCGGGAGCAAGATCCGCCACAATCGACAGGATGCTTTGATCTCGGGGGTCCGGGCGCGAAAAATCGTCGATGCGCTGCGACCGAGTTTATAGCAGCCGGTCCGAGTTTTCGACTGCGAATTCAGGTCATCAAATTTTCGGTTTCTCGAAGCGATGGCGATCGATTCGGGGAATCCGCCTGTGGAAGTCCAGAGTGAATCGGCTTCGCGGGTGTAAACTTCAGATGCAATAAGAGTATCAGGTCATGCGAGTACAACTGGGCAAAAAACGACACCGCGCAAAAAAGCGTCTCTTCAAGGAAGCCAAAGGCAATGTTGGCGGCCGCAGGCGTTTATTTCGTACCGTCAAGGAAGTCGTCGTCCGCGGGCGTTGCCATGCCTACGTCGGTCGTCGCTTGCGCAAACGCGACTTCCGAGCCTTGTGGATCACCCGATTGAGTGCCGCCTGCGTGCAGCGGGGGCTTTCTTATTCGAGATTGATCCATGCCTTGAGCGAAGCCAATATCGAACTCAACCGCAAAATGTTGAGCGAATTGGCGATCACCAACCCTCAGGTATTCGATGAAGTTCTCGCCCGCTGTGGGTTGAACGTCGCCTCCTGACGCGATATTCGTCTTCCCGAATGCGGCCTGCTGATTCGTCTCATTGATCTGTTCCCTGTTGATGGGTCGTCCGTCACGTAACTCTTTTCCGCCCCCCGATCTTTCCGCTTATTTGAGACGGCGCGATGTGACATGGATGCGATCTCTGCCATTCGCGAGTTTGAGCAAGCGGTGATCCAGGCGATTGCAGACGCGAATACTCCCGATGCCCTCGAACAGGTGCGCATCGAGTTTCTCGGCAAGAAGCGGGGCCGGCTCAAGGAATTGCAGGATCTCCTCGGCAAGGTTCCTCCCGAAGAGCGCCCGAAGATCGGCCAGCATTTCAACGCCGTCAAATCGGCCGCCGAGCAGGCGCTGACCGCTCGTCAGCAGGTCGTATCGCAGCCGAAAAAATCGGCGCAGGAATTCGATATCACGTTACCGGGAACGCCGCTGCCGCTGGGGAAACTGCATCCCCTGACGCAGACGATGAACGAATTCAAAGAGATCATGGGGCGTTTCGGCTTCACCTCCGTCGAAGGGCCGGAACTGGAAGACGAACGGCACAACTTCGAGGCGCTCAACATACCCCTCGATCATCCGGCTCGCGATCCACTCGAAAACTTTTACCTCGCTGCGGCGTGCGTGGCGAGCGGCGAGCCGATGCTGCTGCGCAGCCAGACGTCGACCGTACAGATCCGCGTGATGGAACAGCAGCCCCCGCCGGTCCGGGTCGTCTCGCTGGGACGCGTGTATCGCCCCGATACCATCGATGCCACGCATTCGTGCATGTTTCATCAGATGGAAGGGCTTATGATCGGTGCCGACGTGACGATGGCTCAGTTGAAGTCGGTCCTCCGTCTGTTCGCAACGGCATACCTGGGGCAGGGGGTGCATATCCGCTTTCGGCCGTCATTTTTTCCCTTCACCGAGCCTTCGGTCGAAGTCGATATGAGCTGGAAGGACGGCTGGCTGGAAATCGGCGGGGCAGGGATGGTCGATCCGCACGTGCTGCAAGCGGTCGGTTACGATCCCGAACAGGTTACGGGGTTCGCCTTCGGACTGGGCGTCGAACGCTTCTGCATGAGGCGATACCAGGTCACCGACATCCGCCGCTTTACCGAAAACGACGTGCGCTTTCTCCGTCAGTTTTGACGCGGATTGCATGATGTTACGTACACAGGTTGCCTCTTGACTCGTTTTGTCGATGAGCGTACAACCCACGGCCCCTCTCGGTTTGTTTTCACTCCCACGCCGCAATTCTCGCCTTCACGGACACGTCCTTCAGCATATTCCCCTCCGTATTGATCGCCGAACTTTCTTCCCCTATCGTCATCGCATGCACGATGCGGCGGGATTACTTTCGGCGTTTTCAGGTGTCACGATGACCGACTCTCGCATCGAACATGTCCGCAGGAATCGATCCGTGGCGCATTGCCGTTTCATCTGGCTCGGGAGTGCGCTGCTGCACGTCGGCTGTCTCATCCCTGGGACGATCGAGCCGAGTCCCTGGACGTATTCGGAACAGCAGCAGGAGATTCTGAAGCTCGCACCCGTCGGAACATCGCGCGAGGAAGTCGTCGACCGGTTGAAGAAAGCGGGAATTGACGGAACATTCGGCGTCAGCGACACGGTCTATTACTGCGACATCTGGAATCGCCCCGGCGGCGAACGTTGGCATCTGAACGTCGCGTTGTATTTCGATGACGAAGGGCTGTTGTACGATTCGCGGCTTGCGCAGGCCGAGACGGGGTTGGTGAACGAGTCCCAGGTCGATCCCTCATTGAAGACCGGCACCCCTTTCCGTAACGAGAGAGAGTCGGAGTTCGCACCGAAGGTTGGCGACCCGGTTGGACGGTCTCGCCCATCGGTGGAGAACGCAGACGACGATTCACACGAGACGAGCGCTCGCCGGGGTGTTCGTGAACCGTTCAGCAAACAGGCGTTTTGAGCGAGTTGTGGTTCGATAACCGTGACGGCTTGCTCGACGCCACCCTACAACTCGGGGAGTTTCGTGAGTTTGATTTTGCCTCGGCAGTGTTTGCAGGCGACTTTGGCATCCAGATATTTTTCGCTGGCGCGCAGTTCCTTTTCGCAATGCGGACATTTTGCAAATACCGCGTACGACTTAAACGCCGGCGCGGACAAATCCAGAACGAACGGCTGACTGCACAGCTTACATTGAATGTTTTGACCAATGTATTTGCGGCTGATGCGGAGTTGTTCGTTACACTTCGGGCAATGGACGAATAAGCCGTCCGGCACGACGTCGATCATCACGATAATCTCCTGCAGCGGCTGGAACGCCGGGAGTTCGACACTATCTTGCATCAGGTCAGGATTCAACAAGGCCCGGCACGATTGGCAATGCACCAGATGTTCGGGCATGTACTCGGAACAAATCGGACAAGGTCCGCCGGGCCAGGCTGGCATAATTCACTCGACTTTTCTGGTGCATACGCAGAAATCCTGGCGGTCCGGCCGGCGATTTTTGTCGGGTTTGCCATCCGGACCCGGAATCAACGCGGGTTTAGCAATGAGTTTAACGGGATCGCTCGTGAACGAACGCGGTTCACGACAACTATGTCAACCTGCAAAAATACTTGGGTCCGTTCGACTTTTTTGACTTACAGTCATGTCAATACAGCCAAGATATTTCTGCGGAAGCACATAGCGACGAATCAAACTGGCCCGGAATGTCGCCGACGATGGTATTTGTTTCGATTGGTCCTCTTGATTCAGGGTGATTGGGATCGACGGAATTCAAGTCCTTCAAAAAAACGGTTCACGCCAATCGGCTCACGGTTTTGCCGAAAGACACGAGAGGCGATGAAACGATCTCAAGTACAATTTACCATTCGCCACGGACGGCGTCGAATGGCTGGTATCGCCGAGGGGAGATTTACCGTACAGGTTGAACTTCGGTGAAGCATCCATGACGGCGACTTCACCATCTTCGGCGACGCCATACAGTTTACCATCAATGCAGATCGGCGAGCTACTGTAATTTCCGCCAATGCGTTCGGTCCAGATGTTTTCTCCCGTGGCGATGTGAACGCAACTGACGACGCCGTTGTCTCCCCAGAGGTAAAGGTGCCCTTGATAGACGACGGGCGTAGGAACGTAAGGGACGACCTTATCGCGGATCATTTTGACGTGCGTTGCCGATACGTTGCCCTGACCAGTGGGGTCGACGCCGACCATCAATTTGCCGATTCCGCCTCCTCCGCAGCATTGAAAGACGAGGCCTTCGCCATAGGCGGGCGAGCCGACCGTTCGCGCGGGAAGATCGCCGCTGTACCAGATCATTTCGCCGTTATAGGGATCGAGGCCGGAGATGCCCCGCGAATCGCTTGAGACGATCAACTGCGGTTTCTGCCCTGGCACATTAATGAGCAGCGGCGTCGCATACGAGGCTCTGCCGAAACTTCGCAGCGAATTCCAGACGGTTTCGCCGGTCTTGCGATCGAAGGCGATGATGGAACTCGGGCCGTCCTGATCGTTGGCGATGATGACCATGTTCTCGAAAATGACCGGGGAGGCCCCGAGGCCGTGCTGGCTCTTGAATTCCCCCAGTTTTCGACGCCAGACCAGTTCACCCTCGAAATCATACGCCGAGAGCGAGTATTCCTCTTTGTCGGCGAAGGCGAAATAGATCCGCTCGCCGTCCGACGTGGGAGTGCTCGAAGCCCAACTGTTCTTGGTATGCTTGGGGCTGCGATTGAAGCCGAGGACTCGCGACCAGATTTCCTCACCGGTTTGAGAGTTGAGACAGAACAAAAAGCGCAGCGCCCCTTCATCGGTCGCCGATGTCACGAACAGTTTATCGCCGACGATGATTGGCGCACCGTGTCCTTCACCGGGGAGGGAGATCGACCAGGCATAGTCGCCGGCGCTCCAGGTGGTTGGGATGCCCTTGTCGTCGCTGATGCCGGAACCGTTATTTCCGCGAAAGCGAAGCCAGTCCTCCGCATGGGTTGGTGCGACCGACGAAGCGAACAGAATCCCCATGACGCACACGGATACGATGACAAAGCTTATCCGGCGACATGTAACCGCCGACGTCAACTGCTGAAGGACAGAATTCATTCAATCGTCTCCAGGTCCGGTATGTTGATGGATCAGGTGGGCCGATGGATTGCGAGCAAAACTGCCGGTAAGTCTCAAGCCATGAATGCAGTAATACTTGATAACTCTAACACAACCTCTGTACGGCGTGATTTTCTGAGAACGTTGAGGCTTTTTCGACAGGCACAACCGGTTGTGTTAGAATCTCTTAGAATGGCGAATTTGCCGACGAAGTGCAAGGTTCACTCCCTACGCCGACCGAGCGGTAAAGATGCGAGACACGCTTGCACGAGTCAACCGAACTCGTTTATGCTGGAATGATCGGGCAAACAGCGGTGCCAGGGAAACGCGCCAAATGAGTCGAATCCACGTTGTATTAACCTGCGAAAAAATTATCTTCGAGCGGGCAATCCCTGCGCCGGCTTCTCCTTGCCGCCGTCAGAACTGCGGGCCAAACGCTTTTCATGGCAAGTCACTGCATTGAGCAAAGATTCAGCGAATATTGCATATCTTGTCATCCGAGAGGGCAAGACGTGGCGTGATGTCTATCGTTTGAGCCCGGGCCAGGTGGCTACGTTAGGGCGGGCGCCGACGAACCGTATCGTGGTCCGCGATGAAATCTGCAGCCGCAACCACTGTGAAGTTTTTCACAGTGACGGTCACTGGACGCTCAGGGATCTCGGCAGCCGTAACGGGACGTTGCTCGACGGCGTGCGCATCTCAGGCGAAGTGGAACTCAACGACAACCAGATCATCCAGATCGGATCGTGCGGGCTTGGCTTTACCTACGATCTGTCCAATCCCTTTCCCGCGTTCGAAGAGGACTTGGCACCCTTCAACGAAGCCGACACCGCGCTCGAATTCGACCTCGTCGATCCCGAATCCCCCCCCGAACCGGAAATCCTGCATCGCAAGCGCAAAACACGCTACTATTCGACGGCGGTACACGATACCGATTATCGCGATCAGGCCAGCCAGGTGCTCGCGAAACTTTATCGGTTGGCTCTCGAGATGGGGGCCGCACGCGATGCGAAAACGTTGACTGAAATCGTCATGGATGGCCTGTTGTCGGGAACCAAGGCCGACATCGGTGCGATCCTGCGGCTGCCGAACGAGTGTAAAGAAAGCCCGCAGCCGCGCGACTTGCGCCTGATGGTCTACAAAGCGACCACCGAGCTGCCGTATCAAAAGGTTTCCGATTCGCTCTCGCACGCGGTGCTCGGCGAACGGGAAGCAGTTCTGGCGCGGGATATCGCGGACGACAGCCGGCTGGTGACGCGCGACAGCCTCGGCAAGATTCACGTGAAGAGTGTGATCTGTGCTCCTATACGTCTGGGGAATAAACTGTGCGGGTTGATCCACCTGTATTCTACCAATCCGGATATATCGCTGGATGAAGACGACCTCGAGTTTACGCTCGCCGTCGCCGATCAACTGGGAATCGCGTGGGAGAATTTGAAGGAGAAGGAAACTCTCGCGGATGGACTCGCGCGGATTCGCGACGAAAACGAAACCCTGCGCAAGCAATTGGCACAGGAGACCGAACTGGTCGGCGACAGCCCGGAAATGCTGCAGCTCAAGCAGGACATCACGCGCATCGCCCCCTCGGATGCGATCGTCCTGATTCGCGGTGAGAGCGGCGTGGGCAAAGAGCTCGTGGCGCGCGCCATTCACTTCGCCAGCCATCGGCACAAGGCGCTGATCGTTTGCATGAACTGCGCGGCGCTCAGCGAAAGTCTGCTCGAAAGCGAATTGTTCGGTCACGAGAAGGGGTCGTTTACGGGGGCCACGGGCCGGAAGATCGGAAAATTCGAGCAAGCCAATCAGGGAACGTTGTTTCTGGACGAGGTCGGCGAAATGAGCTTGACGATCCAGGCGAAATTTCTCCGGGTGCTGGAAGGGCATCCCTTCGAACGGGTCGGAGGCAGCACCCCGATCAAGGTGGATGTGCGCGTGGTGGCAGCGACCAACAGGGATCTGGAACTCGCCGTCGAAGAGGGGAAATTTCGCAAGGACTTATATTTCCGGTTGCATGTGGTCGAGGTTCCCGTTCCGCCGCTGCGCGAGCATAAGTCGGATATCCCGCGGCTGGTCCGTTATTTTGTGGAACGGTTCATCAAAAAGTCGGGGCAGGTTATCCGCGGGATCTCGGACAAGGCGATGGAAATGCTTGTCGCGTATGACTGGCCCGGAAATATTCGCGAACTGCAAAACGCGGTCGAACGCGCGGTGGTGCTGGCTTCCAGCGAGATCATTCAAGTGACCGACATCCGGTTATCGACGCTGGGAAGCAGCGAAAGTGATGGGCCAGCCGCTGTGCCATCGGCTGCGGGATATCGGGAAGTCCCGCTGGAAGTCATTGAACAGGAACACATTCTGACGACGCTGGAGCTGACGAATGGGAATAAAAGCCGCGCGGCTCAGATCCTCGGAATCGAACGCTCGACGCTGGACCGCAAGCTGAAACGTTACGAGCAGCATCAACCGCCGAGTTAACTTAGGTTAACTTTATTTAACGTGTGTCAAACGACTTTGACCTGACGGCGATTTTTTGGATTTTTTTGTTGACATTTGCGTCAAATCGCTCAACAATCTTAACAGGATGAGTGATACGTACCTGCCTTTTCATCACACCGTTTCAAGGACTGTAACGGACACAACTCATCGTATTGATGCCTGATTTTTTGCGTAGAACCGCATCGAATCATGCTGGTGCCGAACTGACTTGTGATGCCGTGAACCAGTCCCAAGAACCCGCGACCCAGTATTGTTTCCGCTCTATGACGACCGACATCGACCTGTCAGGACGAGACTGTTGTTTCTGTCGCAAGGTTTAATGTCTTCATGCAGAGGTTCTCGACAATACGCGGCGGGTCAATTTCGGGCCAACGAAGAATGAAGAGGTTTGTTGAAGCAGCAGCGGGAACCGAATGATCGTGGTTCTCTGGATGAAACAGCCGAATGTTGTCAGCCGTCGAATGATGGTCAAGGCAGTCGAATGTTGACAGCAGCCGAGCAACAATGATGTTGACGTTGTCGCGACTCGCGAAGTTTTGACAACAACTGAAGAGTGAACGGGCTATTTTTCTATCCCCTGACCCAGCAAAGAATGGAGTTGATATGGCGTTCTCATTTGAAGATGATCCGGATCTCGATTATCTCGACGACTTGAATTCGGAAGAATTCGTATGCGAAGACGACGAAGCCGACGTCGAGGGCTATGACGATAAAGACTTCCAGGCGATGGGACTCGACCCCAACAAACCGACGGCCGCCAAGCCCGGCTCCGAAGCCAAGGTCATGATGCTGGCTGCCCGCTATGCCCACGGCTTGCCCCTCTGGAACGGCGATGATTGTTACGACCACGGACCGGCCGAACGGGAAAAGACCAACAAGTCCCGCTCCAAGTCCTGAACCGGCGAATTTACGGCGATGGCGACCGTAATGTTGTGAAACGAAAAAACTCCGGCGGCCAATTGCGGCTTGCCGGAGTTTTTTGTTGGCGTGTTCGGATTCAGAAGCAACCGGTCCGTCCGATCATTCAGCAATCGGTTTGATCGTCGATCATTCGGCGATTTTGTAGAGCTGCGTTTCAGTGCGGATCAAGAGGGCATCCCCATCCGGAGCGAACGTCGACAGGATTCGTTCACCCAGAGCATTCCGAGCCAGTTCTTCAAACGTCTTCGACGCTTTCACCACGACCGTCTCCCCTGCTTCGCTCGGAAAGTAAATCCGACCGTCGGCGGAAATCGGCGAGCCGGAATAGTTCCCGCCGATACGCTCCTGCCAGTGCTGCTTGCCGGTCTGAGCATCGACGCAGGTCATGATGCCGCTATCGCTGATGAAGTACATTTCATCTCCTACGACCATCAGCGACGGCGTATGGGGGACGCCGCGATCGGTCGACCAGGCCACATGAGTCGAGGTGACGTTACCCTCGCCGGTCGGACGAATGGCCAAGAGCGACGGCTTGGCGAACCCGGTGCAGATATAGACCATGCCATGCGAGTAAACGGGGCAGGGAACGACCGAAAAACCGGTGTAATCGACCTGCCAGATTGCCTTGCCATCGCGTGGATCATACGCGACGACGGCGTTCGCACCGGCGCTGATGATCTGTTCCTGACCGTCGACATCGATCAGCTTCGGTGTGCTAAACGCAAATTTTTGCGGGGAGCCTGTAGGACTGGGAAGGCGGTCGGTTTTCCACTTGATCGAGCCATCCTGTATGTCGAGCGCGGCGACGAACTGCAAATTCGAGCCGTCGCAACTCACGACCATGCCATTGTCGGCAATCAGGGGAGAACTGCCGTTGCCATGCACGGGGGCATAGCGAAGTTCCTTTGTGTTCCAGAGAATCTCGCCGTCGGTCGACAGGCAGGCGGAACCCTGCGTGCCAAAGTGAACGTAAATTCTGTCGTCGCGGGCGATCGGCGTCGGGCTGGCGTGAGTGTTCTTGTTGTGAATTTTTTCGGTGGATTCGTCGGATTGGGTAAAAACTTCCACGTCCCAGATCGTGACTCCCGATTCGGGATCGAGGCACATCGCGCGGAGCGACTGATCGTTCGGCTTTCCATTTTCTTTCGGGACCGCAGTCGTCAGGTAGATCCGCCCTTGATACACGATCGGCGAGGACCAGCCCTGGCCGGGGATCGTGACTTTCCAGGCGACGTTCTGCTCGGGACTCCAGCGCACGGGTGGTTTGGCATCCGCGACCAATCCCTGGGCATCTCCACCGCGAAATTCCGCCCAATCCTCGGCTGCTGCTGGCGAGATTGCGCCGGCCATCAGGCAGACGAAACTGAAGCCGACAAAGCAAGCAGTCTGAGGATTCCTGGATAGTGCGAATCGTTTCATCTTCCATGTCCTTTGCGGTAAATTAAATGGCCGTGGAGGGAAGCAAGCGAAGTGTCGGCGTGATATTTCGAACGAGAGACGACAAATCCGCGATCGCCCTTAATCGATGATTTCGAGAATTTCCATGCGAACAGGCCCTTTGGGAGCGGTGAATTCGGCCGAGTCGCCGACTTTCTTGCCGAGCATGCATTTGGCGATCGGGCTGCTGGTCAAAATCTTCATGACGTCACCGGTGTAATCTTCTTCACCCGGTCCGACGAATTCGTATTGCTCGGTCATGCCGTCGTCCAGGTTTTTGACCGTCACGCGCGAGCCGAACGTCACGACTCCCTTGGGCATGTCGGCTTTGTCGACGATGAACGTGTTCGCCAGCTTGTTTCGGAGCTGATTGATCTTTGCCTGGAGCAGGCCTTGCGCCTCGCGCTGGCCGTGATACTCGGCATTTTCGCTGAGATCCCCCTCGGCGCGTGCCTCGGCGATTTTCTCAGCGATAATGGGCATCTCGTCCTCTTCCAATCGGCGGATTTCTTCCTTGAGCTTGACGTAGCCCTCGCGCGAGATCGGTTGATGGTCCATATTCCGTAGCCCTTTGCTTTCACGCAAAAAATGAAAACGGGCGACATATTTCGGGGTCGCCCGTCTTCGATCAGATTTCATGAACTCGATTATATACAATTGATACCGAAACGCCAGTCTTTTCCCCCGGTTTAACCGAGGTTGACCCAAGACCCCTTCTGGGCGCTCGAGAGCACGGCGTCGCAGATTTTCTGCGTTTCTAACGCATCGCGGAACGTCGGCCCCACCGGCTCTCCCTTGGCGAGACCGGTGAGGAAATCGGCAACCTGATGCACGAAACTGTGCTCGTAACCGATCTGCAATCCGGGAACCCACCAATGATCCATATAGGGATGTTCCCCGCCGTGGTCGGTGACGTGGATCGAACGCCAGCCGCGCAGCCGGCTTTCGTCGCCGTGATCGAAGTATTCGAGCCGGTGCAGGTCGTGCAGATCCCACTTGATCGAGGCGTGTTCGCCGTTGATTTCGAAGGTGTAGAGAGCTTTGTGTCCGCGGGCATAACGGGTTGACTCGAAAAGCCCCAGTGAACCGTTATTGAAGTGGCACATGAACGTACAAGCGTCGTCGATGCCGACTTTCTCGACCTTGCCCGTCAACTGGTGCTTTCGCTCCTTGATGAACGTCTCGGTCATGGCGCTCACGTCTTTGATCCCGCCGTTGAGCCAGATGGCGGTGTCGATGCAGTGGGCGAGCAGGTCGCCGGTGACACCCGATCCTGCCGCCGCGACGTCGAGACGCCACAACGCTGTTCCTCCTTGCGGAAGATCGGTCGAGATCGTCCAGTCCTGCAGGAAGTTGGCGCGATAGTGGAAGATGCGGCCCAGTTTTCCTTCGTCGACCAACCGTTTGGCGAGCGTCACCGCGGGGACTCGGCGATAGTTGTACCAGACGATGTTGGCGACTTTCGCCTTTTCGACCGCCTGGCACATCTCTTCCCCCTCGGCGGCGTTCATCGCCAACGGTTTTTCGCAGAGAATCATCTTCCCCGCAGCAGCGGCGGCAAGGGCGATCTCCTTGTGGAGATTATTCGGAACGCAGATGTCGACGGCATCGATGTCCTTGCGATCGAGCAGCCTGCGCCAGTCGGTCTCGGTCGATTGATAGCCCCATTTGTCGGCGAAGACTTTGATCTGATCGGCACTGCGGGCGCACGCCGCTTTCAGGACCGGGCGATATTCGAGGTCAAAAAAATTGCTCACGCGGTTATAGGCGTTCGAATGTGCCCGCCCCATGAACCCGTAGCCGATCATGCCGATGTTGAGTGGCTTTGTCATCGTTGTTCCTCACTTGGAGTGTCTTGTTTTCCTCGTTCCCAAGCTCCGCTTGGGAACGCACATCTTCGAAGCTCCTGCTTCGCATCAGGTCGAACGCGCTCCGCTTCGGAAACCCTCCGCGTCGCGGCTAACCATACTCGTCTCAATGTCATTCGTCATTCACCGCTTATTCCTTCCACCCATGTGCATCGCGGACTGCCAGCATTACCGCGAGAATTCCGTTCCACGTTTCCGGCTTTGACATCACGTCGTTCGAGAACATGCAGCCGTCCCAGCAGGCGTGCTTGATTTTCTTCGTGAGGTTGCCGTAGCTGTCGCGGAGCCAGTAACCGGCCCGCTTCGTGATATCGAGCTTGCCGTTGGGATCGTTAGGCAGGCAATGCCGGCCGGTCTTGTCGTGCGTTCCCGAACCCTTGACGGTGGCGTCGTTCTGGGCGATGTGGAAATCGATCGTCCAGGGACGCAACGCATCGGTCAGTTGTCGATATGCAGCGTCGAAGACCTTCTCGTCTTTCCAGTCGAAATTCTGGGGGAGAATTTGATCTTCGGGAGCGTTGTATCCCAGCGTGTAGAGCAGCGTGTGCGCCATATCGGCCTGAAAACCGAGCGTCTGCGGACGATCGACCATTTCGAGCAACTGCAACATCCGCCGCCAACTGTGCATGCCCCCCCAGCAGATTTCTCCTTCCGCGGCGAGACGTTCGCCGTGATCGGCGGCAATATCGCACGCCTGACGAAACGTCTCGGCGACTTTCTTTTGGTTTTCCTCGGGATCGGCGAGCCAATCCCCGGTGCCGCACGCCGAGTCGATGCGGACGACGCCGTATGGCCGGATGCCGATCTCGCGCAGCGTTTTGGCGATGCGGCAACCCTTGCGGACTTGTTCGAGGAAGTTCTTGCGTCCTTCGCCTTCATCCATCGCCGAGCCTCCTCCCGTCGGCGGCCAGACTGGCGCGACGACCGTGCCGATCGTCAGGCCCAGATTTTTTACTTTGTCGGCCAGACGTTTGAGGTCTTCGGTCGTGGAGTCGATGCTGACATGCGGATCGAACAGGAAGAGATCGATTCCGTCGAACTTCACGCCGTCAACCGAAGCCGACGCCGTGAAATTCAGCATGGTGTCGAGGTCGATGAACGATTCCGCCCCGGGTGAACCTTTACCGACGACGCCGGGCCACGCGGCGTTATGCAACTTGGGGAAATTGTTGGTGTGGGACATAACTAAACCTCATAAAATGAAGGGGAATCGACGTTGAGTCCGTATGAAAAAGTTCGCGTCAAAGCGTTATTTTTTCTTCTTGTGATCGCCGACTTCCGGGGCGTTGGGCTGGGCGTCGGGGCCGAAGTAGCGCAGGCTGACGAGCGGTTCCGAACCGGTATTTTCGATCGTGACCCCTTCGGCGGCGGCGCCGGCGGTGACGAAGACTTCGTCCTCGGTCATCTGTCCATAGCGGATCATCGCCGGGGTTTGCAGCCGCAGCTTGCCGATGCGGCCTTCACCCTGAACGGTGATCCATCCGTAAGCCCCGCCATCCTTAACGATGCATTTGCAGCCGGGCTGAACGGTGAGTTCTTTCGCGGTGAAGAGCTGTTTGCCGGCGATCCGTCCGTAGACGATCCAGCGATCGAAGTAACCTTCCTTGTCCGATCCCGATGCGACGATCGGTTCGAGGTAATGGCTATCCTTGAAATTGGGATTCACATTTCCCTCCCAATCGAGGGCATCGACGAGATATTTGTTGTCGTTATGCTTCTGCGTCGGGAAATCCTTCGTCAGCAGCGATCGCGGGACAGCCCGCCCCTCGACCATCGACTGATACATACCGAACACGTCGCTCCCCCACTGCGGCTCGTATGTGACGAGACTCCCCGGAGCATGTAACACACACGGAGGGACGAGCCAGCCCGTTCCCGGTTGCAGGCGATATGCTTTCGAGAGATTGAGTATCCCATTATCGCCGTCGTTCCAGCGGTCGAGACAACGAATGACATCCTGCTTGGTCGTGCCGGGTTCGAGTCCGAAAAACGTGTAGGGGAAATTGTTCCCGATCGCGTTGAGCTGCGGCGGAAAATAATACGATTCGGGCTTGCCTTCCTGGCCGACGAGCTTCGCCTGCTTGTCGTTCTGATGCATGTGATGCGGGATCGGCCCCATGTTATCGAAGAACTTGGAATAGACCGGCCAGCGGCTGTACTTCTTCCAGATTTTCGCGCCAACGATCTCGGTGCCGAGTTCGGCGACCGCATCGCGAAGCGTGAATTTTTCCTTGCCGAAGACGCAGTAGCTGAGACCTTCATCCGGCGGTGCCCCTTCATTCGCCGCGGCGGTCGTCGAGCCGAACCAGCGTTCGTCGATCCCGCCGCGATGCGTGCCGAGGGCATAATAATCGGCGGGATGCAGTTTGATTCGCTTGCCCGGTTGCAGGAAGGATCGGGGAACCCACGTCGGTGCCAGGCGGAAGATTCCGCCCCCTTGAGTCAAAGCATCCGCGGCCAATTTTGCGATGTTCGCCATCGATAAACTCCCTGGTTGTGTGGTCTAGATGTCATGAAAAGATCGACGAAACAGGCAATGAACCTTGGATGTGATTTCTTTGTCGTATCGTCGGAGAAATCTGTCTGAAGGTTCCAGTGATGTGATCGAATTAAGTGACTCATTTTGACGCCTGAAGCCTCGGTTCGCAACCAGACCGGATCGACTTCGCGAGGGATTTTTCACAATGCCTTCCATTTAGCCCTGTTTTTCATTTAGCCCCCGGTCAGTGACCGGGGGGATCATCGCACACAACCCCCGGCGACTCGCCGGGGGCTAAATGGAAGTCGCACGCGCTCCGCTTCGGAAGCCCTGCGAGTCGCGGCTAACCCATGACGATGACTTCGTCGTCCGACGGACTTTGTTCTCAGCGTCCACTTGCATAGAATGCCCGTTGAAAGGACAGGTGAATTGTATCATGGTGAATGTCGCCATTCTCGGAGCAACCGGTTACACGGCTCTCGAACTGATCAAAATTCTGCTGCGGAATCCGCAAGTCGAAATCACGGCGTTAACCACTCGACAAGAGGGGTCTCCGCCGGTTCATACCATCCATCAGAGCCTGACGGGGCGCTTGTCGCTTCGCTGTGAAGATCTTTCCGCCGATCAGATCGCCGAGCGGGCGGAGTTCGTGTTTTGTGCTCTGCCGCACGTCGCCAGTATGGAGATTGTCCCCAGGTTGATCGAACGGGGAGTCCGCGTCGTCGATCTCAGCGCCGATTACAGGCTCAAGGATCCCGCCATCTATGCCGAATGGTACGGACATCAGCATACCGACCTGCAGAACCTCGATCAGGCGGTCTACGGCTTGCCGGAGTTATGGGCCGACCGCATTCCCCAGTGCCAACTGGTCGCCAACCCCGGTTGCTACACGAGCACGTCGATTCTCAGTCTCGCCCCGTTGCTGTGCGAAGGACTCATCGAACCGGATGGCATCATCATCGATGCCAAGAGCGGCGTCAGCGGGGCAGGGCGTGCTCCCAAATTGAACACGCTCTTCTCGGAATGCAACGAAAGCCTCTCAGCGTATTCCGTCGGCAAGCATCGGCATACTCCCGAGATCGAACAGGTTCTCTCGGACGTCAGCGCGCAGGATGTGACGGTGACGTTCACACCGCATCTGATCCCCATGGATCGCGGCATTCTGTGTACGATCTACCCGCGATTGAAGAAGATGGCGACGCAAGCGGACTTGCTGGCGTTGTATCGCAAGTTTTACGCGGGGAAGCCGTTTGTCCGTGTGGTCGATCATTTGCCGGCGACGAAAGATTCATCCGGGACGAACTTCTTCGACGTGACCGTTCGTTTTTCCCGCGAGCAATTGATCGTCATCGGTTGCCTCGACAACCTGATCAAGGGAGCCGCCGGCGTCGCCGTCCAGAATTTCAACCTCATGGCAGGCTTCGATGAAACGACGGGGTTGCTGGTGTGAGTGTTATTTTGCTGCGGCGGTAGTCTTCTTCTTGAGCGTCATCATATACTCGACGACATCGACCAGTTCATCGACGGTCAGGAGCTTCTGGACATCCGCCGGCATCAGTGAGATTTTCTGCTTGATGATTTCATCGATATCGGCCTGCTTGATGGTGTGAGTGATGTTCTCGATGGTCTTGATGGAGATTTCTTCAGCCGTCTGGCTGAGCAGGATGCCGTTGATGATGTTGCCATCGTTGAGGACGGCGGAGTACGTTTCGTAGTTGTGGCTGATGCCGGCGCTGGGGAAGAGGATCGATTCCCACATCGCCTGCTTGCTGAGTTTCGAGCCGATTTCTGTCAGATTGGGGCCGACGTCCTTGCCGATGTTATTGACCACATGGCATTTGCTGCACGTGGCGACGGTGTTAAAGGCGATCTTGCCGTTCTCGGTGTTGCCGTTGCGCTTCAGCAGTTCTTCCACGGGGGGCAGCGCTTCGTTGTTGCGCGTCGGCGGGAGCGGGAAGAGTTTGATCCCTTCCGCTTTGACTTCCGGCCACGTCGCGGCATGGAGTGCAGCGGCCGCTGCGCCGGAAAGACGGTCGTCCCATTCATCCTTGCGGACCAGTTCGAGAATCATTTCCGCGCCGGGGCGGGTTCTGCCGAGACTGCGGACCGCTTCCCGGCGAAGTTCGGCGGAGAATTTCTCGTCGCCGACGAGCGGCAGCAGAAACTGTTGCGATCGATTGTCGGCGGCGTTGCCGAGCACGCGGGCGGTGTAGATCGTCCGTTCGATTTCTTTTTCATTCTCATTGTGCAACGCCTGTTCGATCAATTCGGTTTGCTCACGATTGAGGAGCGCGCGGATCGCTTCGACCCCCAGCGTTTCGTCGGGGCGGGCTTGTGCGAGTCCGAGCAATTCGGGATATCGGCTGCGGACTTGAAACTTATCGACGAGCGCAATGAACTGCGGCGTTCCGATCAGTTGATCGAGGATGTTCTCGAGCGCCGGCTTGAAGTCGGGCTTGGTGTCGATGTCGAAACCCGGCAGACGCGACAACGCCTCGGAGGCGACGAACGTCTGGCGTTCGACTTCCCCCGTCGCGGGTTCAAAAGCGAGTTTCGTCAGCACGGTCTCTTTTTCGGAGCCGGAAAGAAAATCAAACGCTCGCAAATATCGAGGGAGATCCTGTTTCGTCCATTCCGGTTTGGCCATGATTTCGGCGATCAATTCCGGCGTCTGCGGACTACGAGACCGCCAGACGATATCGCGCACGCTCTCTTTTTCGAAATGTCGTCCCACCTTTTTCTGCCAGACTTCGAGGAATTCAGGCCAGCGTCCGTCGGCGGCGATCCCCAGCCCCTCCAGCAACCAGCGATCCTTCCCCTTGTAGCTCAAAGCGAGTTCAGTCCACAGAGCCGGGGTATCGGCCGATTTGCTGTTCCGCAGCGCGAGGGCGCATTCCCGGCGGACTTCCGGAGCCGGATCGCGCAGCAACTGCCGAACGTAAAGAACAACGTCACCCTTGAGGGCGCGGGCGATACGCAGCGCCGTGATGCGAATGTCGGAATCGCGGTCTTTGATGCCCTGTTGCAGATAATGGTCGGTGCGTCCCTTAATCATCGCCAAGAGCCACAAGGCCCGCGCGCGATGCCGAGGATTGTCCGATTCGTACAGCTTGCGCAGATCCTTTTCGGCCTTGTCTCCCATCTCGTGCAGCGCATTCCAGGCGAGATAACGAATCGCATGATTGGGACTTTGAAGCGCGGCGACCGCACCGCTCGCCGAAGTCACGTCAATCGGTTCGGTCTTGTACGGAGTCTTGGGGGGAGCGACGCGGAAAATGCGTCCGCGTTCGACGTCTCCCTGACGATGACCGCCGACGCCCGGATCGTACCAGTCGGCGACGAAGATCGAACCATCCGGCGCGACGCAGACATCCGATGGGCGGAACCATTTGTCGCGCGTGCCGACGAGGATATTCACCATCTCCGCCGTATAACCGGCTCCCTGTTTTTTCGCGGGGTACGCACGGACGACGTTCGGTCCCGCATCGCAGTGAATGGTCTGATCGTGAAAGATTTCGGGGAGCAATCGTCCTTCGTAGAAGCAGATGCCCGTCGGCGAACCGGCTCCGGTTTGCAACAGGTTCGGCACAACGCCGGGATCGTTCAGATGCCAGTGTTGCAGTGGAACGCTCTCTTCAAGATTCGTGCGGGGCGTCCGCCATCCGGCACCGGTCATCTGGTCGAGATAACCGTAGTTGCCGTATTCCATCACGTAGTTGATGCGGACACCCATGTTGCCGTCATCGTCATTGTCGGATTGCCACAACGTCCCGAAGGAATCGACGGCGACTTCGTAATTGTTGCGGAAGTTATGTGCCAGCACTTCGAAGTTCGAGCCATCCATATCGCAGCGGAAAACCATCCCACCGTAATATGGCTGGCCGTTGTCGATCACCGTATTCCCCGCGAGGTCGACGATGGGATTGCCGTCGGCGTCGTGGACGGCTTTTCCGGTGTTGCCGAAGTTCCAGTACAATCGACCGTCGGGACCGAAGACGAATGCATGCGCCGAGTGATCGTGCTGCGGCTGGCCGGTTTTGGTGAACAGCAATTCTTTCTTGTCCGGAACGTCGTCGCCGTCGCTGTCGGTGAAGATCAGGACATTCGGCGAACACGAGACGATAACCTTGTTGCCGAGGACGCAGATTCCCATCGCGGAATCGACGTCGGTCCCCTGGTAGAAGACTTTCGTGGAATCGCATTTGCCGTCGCCGTCCACGTCTTCGAGAATCAGGATGCGGTCCCCTTCCTTGCGCGGCTCGTTCTGGGCGTTGGCGAATCGCCGATAATTGACGACTTCGCAGACCCAGATGCGTCCGCGGGCATCGATGTCGATGTTCGTCGGGCTGAGCAAATCGGGTTCGGACGAGAACAACGTCGCTTCGAGTCCCGGTGCCACGTCGAGACCGGCGACCGCATCCGCCGCCTCACGGCTTTCGTCGTCGGCGAAGACGCTTGCCGTTGAAACCAGCATCGCAAGAGACAAGAACCCCAGCGAACAACGACCGATACCCATCATATTGAACTCCATTTGAGGCGCGCTCCGCTGCGGAAACCCTTCGCGTCGCGGCTAACCGAAAACATTACATCTTGTGAACAACGCTAGAATCATTTTCTTATCTCGTTCCCAAGCTCCGCTTGGGAAC
>JBJXGP010000011.1:0-2815 GCA_046160425.1 Planctomycetaceae bacterium | reverse complement strand
CCGGGTAGTCGATGACGAAGATCGGACCCGTCAGTTTGTCTTCGACCATCAACTCGAATACTTCGTTGGCCATCACATCGGGATGCACGTTGTCGGTCTTCAAGCCGTGCTTGCGGGCGATCTCTTTGACCGCTTCCGTATCGCCCGGGTCGCAGCCGGCGTACTCGCGGAACAAGTCGGCGTACTTCCGGCGCGGGTAGGGGGGAGTGAAATCGATCTCTTCCTCTCCCCATTTGACGACGGTGGTGCCGTTGGCCGCAAGGCAGGCCTGCGAGAGGAGTTGTTCGGTCAACTCCATCATCGTCTCGTAATTTCCGTACGCTTGATAGAGTTCGATCATCGTGAATTCGGGATTGTGCGTCGCATCGACCCCTTCGTTGCGGAAGACTCTGCTCATTTCGTAGACCCGCTCGATGCCGCCGACCATCAGTCGCTTCAGGTGCAATTCGAGGGCGATCCGCAAATAGAGCGGAATGCCGAGCGCATTGTGACTTGTGATAAACGGCCGCGCCGCGGCTCCGCCGGCAATGGCGTGCAGCACCGGCGTTTCGACTTCGAGAAAATTCTGCTCGCGCAGCGTCTGGCGTATCGAGTCGATGATGTGGGTCCGCTTGATCATTCGCTGCAAGACGTGTGGATTGTAAATCAGATCGAGATACCGCTGTCGCAGCAGCATCTCCAGATCCTTGGCGCCGTGATATTTTTCCGGAGGTTGCGCCAACGACTTGCAGAGAATCTTCGCCTGCTTGACGAAAACAGTAATTTCACCGGTGCGCGTGCGGCGGAGGGGACCGTCGATGCCGACGAGATCTCCCAGATCCCAATTCTCGATCAGCGCCCAGAGTTCTTCGCTGACATCCGCCTTCGAGACCATGATCTGAATGCGGCCGGTCATGTCCTGCACGTGCATGAACTTCAATTTGCCCCGGTCGTTGCGTCCCATAATACGACCGGCGACGCGGACTTCTGAACCATCGGTCCCGTATTCCGGCGGTGCCAGTTCGCGGGCCTTTTCGATGGCCATATGGTTATCGAAACGCTCACCCCACGGATCATGGCCGAGGGCTATGATCTTTTCGAGTTTTTCGATTCGGGCCAATTCGAGGCGATCGGGTTCGGTCATTTCCAGCATCCGGTGCGCAGCATAAAACAGAAAATGGAACGGTCCATCGTGAAGAATGGCGAATTCTGAGTAAAAGCCTGTTCAAGGTCAATGGCAAAGTCAGTTTCACGCCGAGAATTTAGGAAACGTCGCCACAGTGGATATGATGGCACAAATCTTGAGAATTCGGTTTTGAGGTTTCGCCAAAGAGCAATTTTGTAAGTTCGTTCCCATACACTCGTTACAAGTCAGGGACATTCTGTTAAAATCGCACGGTAAGAATTACCGGCAAGAATCTGCTTTATTCTGTGTCCGCAAACATCAATCGTCCGACTTTTAAGGGACATCAAGATGATCGCACTTCGTGCATTTGTATCTATGTCGTACGGCGCGGCAATCCTGGCGTTTTTCTTGACACTCTCCCATCCTTTTGGTTCGCTCGATGCCGCGGAGTACATCGTCCAAGAGGGACAGGGGCGTGCGGAAATCGTCATCGCCGAGGATCCTCTCCGGATGGTCAAGCTCGCCGCCGAAGAATTGCAATTACACATCGAGAAAATGAGCGGAGCCAAACTTCCTATCAGCACGTTGCCGAGCAAGAAAGTCCCCGTGCAGATTTACATCGGACGCAGCCCGCATACCGATCGGCTCAAGATCGACGACGAAGGGTTAAAACATGGCGCCTTCCGGATGGTCGCCGGGAAAAATTACCTGGTGTTACTGGGGCACGACAGCGATTTCGCTCCCAAAGAACCATACCTCAACGGCTACAGCGATTTACCCCGGCTGATGCAGGAATGGGATCGCCTGACCGGAGAAAAATGGGATTTCGCTGGCGGAAATCTCTATAAGGAATTCAGCGGTCATCTCAAATGTTGGGAACGAGATGAGCGCGGCTCGCTCAACGCGGTTTACGAGTATCTCAGTCGGCTGGGGGTTCGCTGGTATCTCCCCGGTGAATTGGGCGAAGTCGTTCCGAAGAAAACTTCGCTCGAACTTCCCGAAGTCAACGAAACTGTGCATCCTGATTTTGCCTTGCGCTATCCGTATCAATATGCCCACATGTTCGGTCACGAAGCCACGACGCGGGATGAAGCGCTGTGGCAACTCCGAATGCGCTGGAATCTCGCACCCGACGTCATCGGCGACTTCGGTATGGGATTGAGTCACGGCATGAACCCCATCTACATGCGACCCGAAGTGCGAGCCGCCCATCCCGAATATTATGCCCTGTACAGCGGCAAGCGGGACGAATTGAAGGTCGGGCAGGCGCGGCCGTGCCTGTCATCGGAAGGATTATTTCAGCAAAACGTCAAATACGTGCGGTCGATGTACGAAATCGTCGATGCGCCGATGGTCTCGGTGATGCCGCAGGATGGCTACACGACCCTCTGTCAGTGCGAACTTTGCGAAGGGAAGGGGACTCTGGAACGGGGTTGGGATGGCCAGATTTCCGACTACGTGTGGGATTATGTGAATCGCGTCGCGACTGAAGTCTACAAGACGCATCCGGACAGAAAAGTGAGTTGTTACGCCTATGGCACATATCTGCTCCCGCCGACGAAAATCGACAAGCTCAGCCCGAATCTCGTCGTCGGCATCTGTCAGAATCGAAATTTGTTTTACGAACCCGATGAATGGCAGAAATTCTTGAAGTTAAAGCAATCCTGGCTCGACAAGATGCATGAGGGAAGCAAACAACTCATCATCAAC
>JBJXGP010000010.1:0-2537 GCA_046160425.1 Planctomycetaceae bacterium | reverse complement strand
TTATCGGCCTCGTGACCCCGACCGTCGGCGAAGTACGCTTTGACGGCAAGGACCTCTCGAAGTTGACCGATCGGGAACTGACTCGGCAGCGAATTCGGTTTGGGTTCGTCTTCCAGAACGCTGCCTTGTTCGACAGCATGACGATCGGACAAAACGTCGCGTTTCCTCTGCGAGAACATTCGCGGAGCACCGATCGCGAGGTTCGGGAGATCGTGATCGCTCGGCTCGCCGAAGTCGGACTCCCCGATTCGATTGTCGACAAGAAACCGGCTGAACTCTCGGGAGGAATGCGCAAACGCGTCGGCTTGGCGCGAGCCCTGGTGCTCAATCCCGAACTGATGCTGTACGACGAGCCGACGACGGGACTCGATCCGATCATGAGCGACGTCATCAACGAGCTGATGCTGAACACGGCGGCACAGCACCGGGTCACCAGCATCATCGTGACCCATGACATGCACACCGCGCAAAAGGTCGCCGACCGCATCGTGATGTTGCTACCGACCACCCGGCTGAGCGAGGGTGAATCCCAGATCATTTTCGACGGGGCGCCCAGCGAATTGGCCAGTTGCCGCGACCGTCGCGTGCAGCAATTCGTGCATGGAGAAGCAGGGGACCGTTTGATGGAAATGCGACAGTCCAAAGTGCAAACGGAGTCCTCATGAACGATCGCGTTGTCGCCCTGCGGGTTGGCCTGGTGCTGCTCGCGGCTGGGTTTATCACCGGATTCCTAATCATCCTGCTGGGTGAGGGGAAGACGTACCTGCAGAGCCGATATACGGTCCATGTGAAGTTTCCACAGGCCCCCGGGGTCACCGTCGATACGCCAATCCGCAAAAACGGCGTGCTTATCGGTCGCGTGACGTTCGTCGAGTTGCGCGACGAAGGGGGAGTGGTGATCACGGCCCGGATCGACAGCGGGCGCAAGATCTTCAAGGATGAGATTTGCCGCATCGCGACCTCGTCCTTGCTCGGGGACTCGGTACTCGAGTTCTTTCCCTCCCCGGAGCGGAATCAGCCCCACGAACCGTTCCAGGACGGGGATTTTCTCGGTGATGGAATCGTTGCGGCCGATCCGATCCGCATTCTGACAAATATGGAGGGAGATGTGCGCCGGGCGATCTCCTCATTTCAAACCGCGGCGGACAGCGTTAGTACCCTGTCGGCGCGTCTGCAGAGCTCGTTCGGCACGGACAACGATCAGTTGCCTCGCCTGATGCAGAAAACCGAATTGGCCCTCGACCAATTCCAGCGCACGATGGGGACCGTGGAAGGCGTGATTGGAGATCCGGAACTCACGGCGAAACTCAAGGAGGGGCTGAGCGACTTCCCCCAGACCTTGAAGGATCTGCAGAGCACGATGGCCACCGCCCGCGACACCATGGACGGTTTTCGCGGAATGCAACAAAAAGCGGAACGCAACTTGGACAACATCGAGCGGTTCACCAAGCCCCTCGGGGAACGCGGCGACGAACTCGTCGGCAGTGTCAACAGCATCTTGAAGAATATTGACACCATGACGTCGACGGTTGCCGATCTGGCCGATCGCATTCAGGGCGCGGACGGGTCGCTGGCCAAGTTGATCCGCGACGACGAGTTGTACAACAAGATTTACGCGACCGTCGATAACCTGCACGATGTCAGCCGACGCATCCGGCCCATTCTGGATGATGTGCGCGTCTTCACCGACAAGATCGCGACCGATCCACGGCAATTGGGAGTGAAGGGGGCGCTCGACCGGCGTCCCTCCGGAACGGGCATCAAGGGAGTGTCCGGGTTCAGGGAGCCCCGGCTGCCGTGGCAGGAAGCGGTCCGTTTGCCGTGGCAGGAAGAGGAGTGACAACTCCCGCCCTCAGATTGCCTCGCAATTGCTCGGCGCGCTCGATCAGCTTTTCGTTGGGTACCACCTGCTGCGGCAATAAATCGAACTGAACTTCCCGCTCGTCCCGCAGTTCGAACGGCCACAAGTTTTCAAAGAAGAAATCGAGCGGGGGAATCTCGTACCACGGGATCGTCATGGGCTGTTTGACGGTTAGTGGTTCGTAACCGTCGGCAAAGATCTGGATCTTGCGGGTCCCATAATAGGTAAACGGCGTCGAGGCAGGGGTCACCCCGATCTCCTGATCGTCGACATAAACCAAAGCACCCGGTGGATTGCTGCGGATGGTCAACCGACGGCGCACGCATCCCGCCAACGTGCACCAAGTCAGCCCCACCAGCAAGAACACCAGGGCGCGGTAACCGCATCGGATTGGGAATTCGTGTGACATGTGATGAGGTCGGGAGTATAGAGATAGTCTGCGAAATCAGCCAAGGCGGATTTCTGTTTCCCCGAGTGCCTTGGCACGCCTGTTCGGCGCGGGTCTCCCGACCGCCCCCCAAGCGCCACCCATCGTAGCTGAGTCATCCAGGCGTGCTTGAACCGGAACGCCAAACTTTCACGGTCGGAATCTCCTGTCCCGCTATCAACGCCTGCTGTCTCATGATTAGAATGAGGGACTGGAAATTGACATTCATTCAGGGTCATTGCCTTGGAC
>JBJXGP010000009.1:0-27283 GCA_046160425.1 Planctomycetaceae bacterium | reverse complement strand
GCGGGATTTGAAGCGGGCGAATTGTTTCTGTCGAACAACCCTTTAGGAATGATCGACCTCGTTAAAACTCTCTTTCCCGAAAATCCGGCGGCTCAGACGGTGAATTGAAATCGTGATAGGCATCATGGGATTGACGATACAGGGCGCGCGGTAATGGTACAATTCAAGTGGGGTGTCAAAAGCATCACCGGCAACTTTCGTGAAAACAACGAAGACAGTTGCACGGTTCACGGCCCGGGTCGTTTTTTCATCGTGGCCGATGGCATGGGGGGACAGAACGCCGGCGAAAAAGCGAGCGCACTGGCGATCGAGTTGTTTCCCGATCAACTCGATCAACGGCTTTCGAAAACTCCGAACCCAAATCCCGAACAGATCCTGAAATTCATCGACGAAGCCGCCAATCACGCCAATGCCGAAATTATGGCCCTCGGTGAAATCGACACCGACACGAAAAGCATGGGAACCACGATCGCTTTCATCGTCGCGGTCGGCGATATGCTGTATATCGGCGGGATCGGCGACAGTCGGGTCTATATGCTGCGCAACGACAATTTTGTGCAACTAACGACCGACCATTCGCTGACACAGGCGCTGATCGACGCCGGCACTCTGACTCCCGAAGAAGCGGTCGGGCACCGTTACCGCAATATGCTGTATCGCTATCTGGGGACCAAGGAAGGGGGGACCGGAGTGCAGACTCGCCAGATTCAACCCTTGGCCGGCGATCGATTTCTGATCTGCTCCGACGGCGTGATCGACGGGATGCACGACGATCAGATGAGCGACATTCTGCGGCAACACCCGGACCCGCAGGTAGCCGCGGACTCCGTCGTCGCCGGTGCAGAGGACGGCGGTTCGAAAGACAACATCACGTGCATCATCGTCGATTGCCGCTAGTTAGTCGGCAGTTTGTCCCGACGAACAATGATGATCATGTCTCGCATCCCTTAGCAATTCATGTGACACGTCGCTGAGCCGGCAACGGGGCGCCACAATGAACAGACGGCTCGGCCGCTTCGAAGGACCGAAGATGGCATCGTGCAAGAGAATGTATACACCCGCTACCTTATCCAGAGTTGATTTCTCTCCTTCCTAAACGGAAAATTGCTCAAAGTTGAAATAAACTACTCATTTCTCGGCGGCAAATGAGTAAAATACAGAAGCAGTTTCAAGTTCACGGATAGCAACGGGTAAACTTGGGACAGTCATTCTCGTTTGGGGGACCGGCATCCTGGGCATCCCTCCATGACAACCGATTTCCCGATCCATCGATAAAATGTCGTTCATCACACCTCACATTCCACGACCGGATTTTCAACTCCCGATCTGTCCAACCCGCCAATGCGTTTTGATGTGATTCGGGCTCAATTCATTGAATAAATCTCCGACCGAGTTTTGTATTGCCGTTCCCACCTTTTTCTCAGGGGGCCTTCCATGCAGGTTTTGATCACATTGCGATCGGTGAAGTTGATGCGAGATCGGTCCCGAAAAGCGGCCTTGATTCTGATCGGTACGCTAACGCTCTTGTGCCTGTCGAACGCGCGGGGATACGCCCAGGCAACACCCCCGGCGACGCCTGCTCCACAGGAATCGAAATTCGATACCCTCACCAAGAGCCTCAAAAAAGTCGACGGCATGTGGCCTATGTACCACAACGAACAGCAATTGCTGATCGACTTGCCGCAAGGTCATCTCGGCAAGAATTTCATCGTCCTGACCTCGATCGCCCGGGGCATCAGCAGCGGCATGGTCCTGGGAGGGATGAGCTGGGGATTCGGAGACGACGTGCTCTGGAGCTTCAATAAGTCGGGAGAAAAGATTCACGTGGTTCGTCGTAACGTCCGCTTTCAGGCAGCAGCCGGAACTCCCGAATCGAACGCCGTCAAGCTGGCCTACAGCGACAGTATTATCTACGCCTTGCCGATCCTGACGCCGACTCCCGGAGGATTCCTCGTCGACATGTCGCCGATTTTCATGAGCGACGATCAGGAAATCGGCCGGAACATCGGACCGGGTTTCCGCTTTGCGAACGATCGTTCGACATGGGCGAAGGTCAAGGGTTTCGAACGCAACGTCGAACTGCAAGTCGCCGCCATTTATTCGGGTGCTGGTTTTCTCGATACCGTCTCGGATGCACGAGGCGTGCAGGTCAACGTCCACTACAGCATCAGCATGCTTCCCGAAAACAGTTTCCGCCCGCGCCTCGCCGATGACCGGATCGGATATTTCCTGTCGGTGATGAAGAACTTCTCGACGAACGAAGACGAAGAGCATTTTGTCCGCTACATCAACCGCTGGGATCTGCAGAAGGCGGCTCCCGCCGCCAAGATGTCTCCTCCGAAGGAACCGATCATCTTCTATCTGGAGAAGACCGTCCCCATCCATTTGCGCCCCGTCGTTCGTTCGGGGATCGAGGAATGGAACAAAGCATTCGAGAAAGTCGGCTTTGCCAATGCCATCGAAGTCCGCCAGCAGCGGGACGATGACAACTGGGATCCGGAGGATATCCGTTACAACACGTTCCGCTGGATCACCGCCGAGGCCGGCTTCGCGATGGGTCCGTCGCGGGTCAATCCGCTGACCGGTCAGATTCTCGATGCCGACATCATTTTCGACGCCAGTTTCCTGCGATTCTGGAAGACCGAATACGAAACCTATCAGCCGCAGTCGTTCGAACAGATGTTATATGCCGAGTCGCCCAGCACCCTCGGCAGCGATCCGCATCAGCACTCTCCCGCCGAACTCGCCTCGCATCAATGCTCCTTCTGCAAAGGAATGCAACATCAGTTGGGATTCGCGGCCTCGGTCTTCCTCGGACGCAACGACGTCGCCAGCGACGGAAAACTTCCCGAAGCGCTGATCAATCAGGGACTGAAGGAAGTGGTGATGCACGAAGTCGGCCATACGCTGGGATTGCGGCATAACTTCAAAGCCAGTTCGTGGAAAAACATGCAGAGCATCGACGATCCCGTACAGGGGACCGCCGAGGGGACCGTGGCGAGCGTCATGGATTACTCGCCTGCAAATATCGCCCCCAAAGGCGTCGCTCAAGGTTTGTACTATCCGCAGACGATCGGCCCTTACGATTTCTGGGCGATCGAATACGGCTACAAGCCCATCGAAGGGAACGAAGCCGAAGAACTGAAAAAGATCGCCGCCCGCTCGGCCGAGCCGGGTCTCGATTACGCCACCGATGAAGATACCCGGTCGTTCGATTCCGACCCGTTCACCAATCGCTTCGATCTGGGAAGCGACCCTCTGCAATACTCCACGCGACAGATTCAAACGGCGCAGGAACTCTTGCCGCTGGTCGTGCAGCGCGCCGTCAAGGAAGGTGACGGATATCAAAGAGGCCGTCAGGCTTTTGGTATCCTGATGGGCGAATACTGGCACTCAGTAGCGCTCGCGTCGCGATTCCCCGGAGGGGTTCAAGTCCGCCGCGATCACAAGGGGGATCCGAACGGACGCGCTCCGTTTCAGGTGGTCGATGCCGCCAAGCAGCGTGAAGCGATGGATTTACTCGCCAAGTATGCCTTTGCCGCGCCGAGTTATGATCCGCAACTGCTCAACCAATTGGCGGCGACCCGCTGGAGCCACTGGGGGATCAACGAACCGGCCCGGCTTGACTACCCGATCCACCAGTCGATTCAACAGGCGCAATCGCTGATCGTCGGTCGACTGCTCAGCCCCACGACGCTGGAACGATTGCAAGACAACGAACTCAAGATTCCCGCCGATGCCGATGCATATACTCTGGCAGAGCACGTCCGTCGAATCGTCGAGGCGATCTATTCCGAATGGACGCTCCCCGAGCAGCCGATCAAGACGACGCTGCGCGCACCGTACATCAGCAGTCACCGCCGGATCCTGCAACGGCTGACCATGCAACGTATGATCGACGTGCTGACACAGGGACAGGGAGTCCCCGAAGATGCCAGGACTCTGCTGCGGATGCACCTCGAACAACTCGACCTGAAAGCGACGGCAATTCTGGAGAAACCGGAATCCGAACTCGACGATTACAGCAAGGCACATCTGCTGGATTCGCGCGAGCGGATCCGCAAGGCCCTGCAAGCCGACCTCGTGATCCCCACAGGATCCGGCTTCGGCGGACGGGTCATCAATCTCTTCGGCCAGGAAGGGACTTCCAAGTAATCAAAACGAACCATCATTGGGCGAGCGGGGAGCGTAAGCTCCCTGTCTCCATGTTTCGCTCTTCAAAATGCGATAACTGACGATGGCGGTGCGCCGTCGAATCGCATACGATGAAAGCCAGTTCATGGTTTCCCGTCCGTCACTGGTGAATGAAGAGATGCCGCCTGAAGTCGAGCCTGCTTTTTGTTCGCCGATCTCTTGAATTCAATCCCGATCATTCAGCGTGCATCGTCGTCATTGGATCCTCTGGCCCGCCTTAATTGTCACCATCATCCTGCTGGGTGGTAGGTGGGGCATGCCATTGGGGATTCCAGGCGAATGGACCTGGGAACGGATCGAATGGACTGCTGACAACCGAGCCGACGCGTTTTGGGGAATGCTATCGGCGATCATTGCCGGGGGCCTCTATGTCGCCTTTGCCCTCTGGGGCGCGCATCAACTCAGGGATCATGCCGGCCTCCGCAAATCGATCCACTGGCTCGCCGGTCTCTGGATTGTGGCGAACGGCTGGATCTTCGCTTTGCAGTCTGCTCCGCTGACGCCTTACAATCTGACCCGGTCGGGATGGGTCACGTATTACCCGACGATTTCCGGATACTTTTTTCACGCCCGTCATCGGATCGATGATCTCGATTCGTTTCTTTCCGGCTATGAACGATGGATGGCGGAAGGAGACGTGTTGCACGTCGGCACGCATCCTCCCGGCCTGTATATTCTGAACCTCGCCTGTCTCCGATCGTGCGAGGCGTCACCCCTATTGACGGATCTGCTGATCTTGACCACGCCGCCGGATGTCGATCGGGGATTGAACGAGATCGCCGTGCATAACCGCGATCCATCGCAAATACTCCGCCGTCCGGATCGTGCCGCCCTCTGGGGAATGATCCTGTTGACGCACGGTTTGTCGCTGGCGGCGATTTTTCCGTTATACGGTTTGGTCCGTTACCATTTTCCTGCGCAGTCGGCGTGGCGAGTCGTTACGCTCTGGCCGCTGGTCCCCGCGCTGGCGGTATTTCTTCCGAAGACGGATGCGTTGTATCCACTGCTGACGCTGACGATCATCTGGGCATCCCTGCAATCGATTCGCCGACAATCGTGGATTTGGGGACTCGTCGCCGGTTTGCTGATGTGGCTGGGAATGCTCTGCTCGCTGGCGGTCCTCCCTGCAATGCTGTTGAACATGCTGTTGATCCTTTGGGAATTGCGATATCCCTATTCAACCATACCGAAAACAGGAGTGGTTGTCTCATTCATGGACTGCGCGAAACGCGCTTATGTCCCTCTCGCGACGATGGCGACGGCATTTTTACTGGCCGTCGCGACGATGTGGTGGGTTTTCGATTTGAATCTCTGGAACTGCTGGCTGCTGAATTATCAGAATCACTCCGGTTTCTACGCGCAGTATCCGCGCACGTACTGGAAATGGCTGCTGGTCAATCCTTGGGAACTATCGCTTGCCGTCGGACTGCCCGTCGCAGTTTGCCTCATGCACCTGCTGCTTCGTTATCGTGCATTGCTGTCGAAGTTACCGCGGAATGCCTGTGGACCGTTTCTGTTTTGCCCGCTGGTGTGGGGGCTGTTGTGGCTTTCGGGGAAAAACATGGGAGAAGCGGCCCGGTTGTGGATCTTTCTCATGCCGTGGGTGCTCTGGTTGCTGGCCGGATTGTGGCATCTCGAATCAGCCGGAGAGCAAACGGCTACCGCACTCGAGAAATCGTCGCCAGTGGATTTGGTGAACTCCCCTGTTGTCATCGAACAAAATATGTTCCGACAGGATTATTACTGGCTGCTCGTGACGCAGATGCTGGCGGCGGTTTACACCGTCACGCACGTCAGCGGTTTTCACTTCCTGCAGTTTTGAGGTTCCCCGACGATCGGCGCGAATACAATGATCATGCCGATTGTAACGGTTCCGGCCCATGAGAATCGGGTGATCGTTGTGAGATCGAGATCAACCCTATGGGCAAACTCACCCGATAGCATTATCAGCGACCCATGCGGTGATGTAACTTGAGCAGTCGCGGGATCACAGATAAAGAGCCCAATCGATGAAATTTGCGCAATGGAACCTGTTCGCGGGGCTTCTGCTACTGGGAGCGTCAGGGTGCGCTGAACCTCCGCTCGAATACACGGAAGTCCGACGGATCGAAGAACAAATCACCGATCAAGAAGTGAAAAGTTATCTGGCGCTGGCGCAGCGGTTTCCGGAACAGATGCTCCCCGACTTTCCCGCCGTTTATGCTCCCCCGGCCGATTGGTCTCCGACTCGAACGATGCACGTCAACGAACTCGTGACGGAAGAATTGAAGCTGATCATCGAAAACTGGGATGTCGAACTGCTGGCTCAAAAACTCGAGAAAAACAAAGAGTTGCAGCAGCATCTCAAAGAATTGCGAATGACGCCGCAACAGTACGTCGGTCTGACGCTGGCCTTGGGGACTGCCTATGGCCGGTTGCTGTTGCGGGACGATCAGGACTTGAAAAAAGTCGTCGACGAAGGCGATCGGGAAATCGGAGAACTGAAAAAAATCAATCATCCGTTCGCCAGTCTCCGCGAAGAGCAATTCAGTATCCTCAAGCGGGCGGTCTGGCTGACGCGCCAAAACAGGGCCGAACAGCTATTACAGGTTCCCGCGGAAAACATACAATTGGTGAAGCGCTATCGAGATGCTTTGCAGAAGTCTTTACCGAGACAATTCACCCTCAATCCCCTCGATGAAGTCGCCGATCTGCTGCTCGAAAAAGGACTGCCGTTCGAAATCATCGAGAACACGAACGGCGAAGACGAGATCACCTGGACGACCTCTCACGCCATCGTCGGCAACGATATGCCCGATAAGGAACTGACGAACTGGGATGATGCCGATCCGAGTCCTACTGCAATCGCACCCCAGGACGCTGAATCGGTTCAAGCGGGTGAACTTGAAGTGCTCCCGCCCCCCGGAGGATCGAATACTCTACCCGAGCAAATCCCCATCCAAAATGCCGTTCAACCCCCAACGCCACCGAAAACGTGATGATTTTACGAAGTCGATCGCGGCGTGAGCGAGATTGTTATTGGGCGCTCTGCACATCGGGGCGGAGTTTCTTCGCATCCCTGAGATAGACATGCACGATTTCCGCCTGCGGTTTCTCGGAGTTGACGTGCAATAACACGCGGATGCACCGCGGCATGCTGCCGGGGACGGGAATTTCGCAGGCGCAGAGCAAGGGAACCTGCTTCATGCCGAGCAAGCGCGCCGCTTCCGCGGGAAACGTGGAAGTCAGGTCGGACGTGGTGGTAAAGATCGCGGAAACGATGTCCTCGAAGTGAGTGATCTGATTGGCGCGCAACAACTCTTCGAGCAATTCCCGCGTCGCTGCGAGAATTTCTGCCGGTTCATCGACCGTGACCGTGATCGCGCCTCGTATCCCCCGCACCGTCATGTTACGCACCTCCGCGGAAAATCAACGCGGCTTGGAAATTTTATAATCGACGACACTTTTGAAACGCGTTGCAGCCTTCGCTGTCGGACCAAAGTCCCGAGTTCGCCAGACAGGTTATCAAGTTCCTTCAAATTACACCACGCGAGGGGGTGCTGTCATGTCTTGATGTTCGTCGTGTGCGAGGCGAGATCGTGACACGTCATTTACGCCTGAAATCTTGATATATACTCCGAGCGGAAAAGGGATTGCGTCAAAGGCCATTTTTCGAGTACAAACCGCACAAAGGTCGGCGTGATGTCTCGTCAGGATGACGATCGACATCCCCGTCGACATAAAAACGTAAGTATTTAATACACAAATCCTTACGAAGCATTCGCACTTGACTGTCACATCCGAGAAAAGGACTTCAACGATGGGGATCACCGCTGGAGATTTAGCCCAACGGATCAACGCCGAAATTGTCGGGGATGCCGCACTGGAAATTCGAGGCGCTCAGGCCATCGATCGCGCAGGCTCTCACGATGTGACGTTCGCCGAAAATGAGAAAAACGCCCGCCGCCTGAAGAAAAGTCAGGCCGGAATTGTGCTCTTGCCGCACGATCTGCGAAAACTTTTTACCGATCCCTGTGAGAAAACCCTGTTATTCGTGGCGGATCCAATGTTCGCGTTCTTGAACGTCCTTGATGAATTCCGTCCGCAGCGTCCCAGACCCCGGCTCGGCATCTCGCCACAGGCGACAATCCATCCCAGCGTTACCCTCGGATTCAACTGCAACGTCTATTCCGGCGCGTACATCGGCGAAGACGTCACCATCGGCGACGAATGCGATATTTTCCCCGGTGTGTACGTCGGTCCCGGATGTCAAATCGGTCATCAAGTCGTGCTTTATCCCAATGCCGTCTTGTATGGCGATATCTTCGTCGGCGATCGCGTTATCATCCACGCCAGTGCGGTGCTGGGAGCTGACGGTTTCGGATACCGCTTGCTTGAAGGCCGTTTCCGCAAAATCCCTCATCGGGGATGCGTTCGCATCGAAAGCGACGTCGAGATCGGCGCCGGCACGACGATCGATCGGGCCATGATCGGAGCCACGGTCATCGGCGAGGGGACGAAACTCGATAATCAGGTGATGATCGCCCACAACTGCGAACTCGGAAAACATAACGCATTCGCCTCGCAAGTCGGACTGGCAGGCTCGGTGACGACGGGCGATTATGTCCGCTGTGCGGGGCAAGTCGGCATCGCCGACCATGTCCACCTCGGCGAACGATCGTTCCTCGGGCCCAAAGCGGGCGTGCATAAAGATGTGCCGGCGGGCGAATCGTATCAGGGATATCCCGCGGCTCCCGAAGCCGAACAACTCAGGACGGTGATGTCGTTGCGACGGGTGCCCGACATGCGCAAGCAGATCCGCGAACTGCAAAATCAAGTCGAAAAATTGACCGCACAATTCAACGCAGCCCCGCCGGCAACGGCGAAAGTCCACGACAAAGCAGCCTGATCACAAATGACCCGCGTCATTGAACCTTCATAAGCAGCTGTAAAACTCAGCGATTTCCTTTCGGTTTTAGCCATGTTAACCCTCTCTTTGCCGACGAATGAACATCCTCCCCGCATGGGAATTCTGGCCGGTGCCGGCCGTTTTCCGATGACGGTCGCGGAATCGTTGCGCCGACAGGGATATTTCGTTCATTGCCTGGGAGTCCACGGAATGGCCGACCCGGCATTGGCTCCGCTGTGCGACCGATACTCTGAAGTCCCGATCGCCCGGCTCGGCAAAGCGATCCGCCGCTTCAAACGAGGGGGGATCCAACAGGTGATTATGGCGGGCAAGATCGAGAAAACGGTCCTGTTCCGCAAATGGCTCTGGCTTCGTCTGCTCCCCGACTGGCGAACCCTGCACATGTGGTGGGGATACGCCCGCCGAGATCGCAAGGATGATACATTGTTACTGGCGGTGGTCAAGGAATTTGCTCGAGATCATATCGAGTTTGTCTCTGCCACCGATTATTGCCCGGAGATACTCGTGAAACACGGCTTCTTAACGCAACGTCGACCGACCCCCGCTCAATGGAACGACATCTATTTCGGCTGGGAAATCGCCAAAGAACTCGGCCGGCTCGATATCGGTCAAACGGTCATCGTCAACGATAAGGCGGTCATTGCCGTCGAGGCGATCGAAGGGACCGATCAGGCAATTCGCCGTGCGGGTCTGCTCTGCCGGCGCGGGGGCTTCACCGTCGTCAAAGTCGCCAAGCCGCAGCAGGATTTCCGCTTTGACATGCCGACGATCGGCTTGCAGACGCTGCAAAGCATGCACGAAGCGGGGGGACGCGTCCTGGCCATCGAAAGCGGCATGACAATTCTGCTCGATCAGCCCGAATTCCTGGAGATGGCCGAACGCTTCCGCATCGCCGTCGTGGCCCTCAATTCCCAGGAACTGCAACTCCGCATGGTATCGTGAAGCAGAGCGAGGATTTCAATTTCCTGTACCAGGGGGAAAGTCCGAATGCCTAAGCACAACTGACGAGCGAAAACCGAATGACCAAATTGCTGGTATCTCAATTATTCAGTCATTTGAGCTTCGTTAGTCATCAGGATTTAGACATTCTTCATTTCGCAGGATCTCATCCTGCGGCCGAGTGTCCCTGATACTGGTTCAGCTTGTTGTACAGCGTTTTGAGAGCGATACCGAGTTCGTTCGCCGTCTTGGGTTTATCGCCGTTGTGCTTCGCCAGAACCTGGTAAATCACTTCCATCTCGATTTCCCGCAGCGTCTTGTTCTGCGTGTATTCGCCGACGGGGATCGTCGCCCGCTGCTGCTGCTTGACGCTTTTCGGAGCGGATAAACTCGCCGGGAGATCTTCGGGTTGAATCGAGGTTCCACCCGACATGATAAATGCGTGCTGCAACGCGTTCGACAATTCACGTACATTCCCCGACCAATGATGCGATTTCAGAATTTCGACGGTTTCCGGCGAGAGGATATCCGTCGGTGCCTGCGACCGGCGCATGTGCCGGGCGAGCAGACTCTGCGCGAGTTCGGGAATGTCGTCGGCCCGATCGCGGAGGGACGGCAGGCGAATTTCGAAGGTCTTGACGCGGAAGAACAAGTCCTCGCGGAACTCGCCCGATTCAACCATGTCTTCCAGCGAGCGATTGGTGGCGCAGACCACACGAACATCGACGTGAAACGATTCGTTCTCGCCAACCCGCCGCACTTCGCCCGATTCGAGGAACCGCAGCAATTTGACTTGCATCCCCTTGTCGAGTTCTCCCAGTTCATCGAGGAATAATGTCCCGCCGTTGGAGACCTCGAGCAGCCCCTTGCGAGTCGTTTCCGCCCCGGTGAAGGCCCCTTTGCGATGACCGAAGAGTTCGCTCTCGACCAGGTTTTCGGGAAGCGCCCCGCAATTGACGGCGACGAACGGCATCTGCGAGCGTTGACTCAGTTCGTGAATCCGGCGGGCCACTAATTCCTTGCCGGTCCCGGTTTCGCCCAGAATCAGCACAGTGGAGTTCGTCGGAGCAATCCGTTCGATCAACCGTTTGACCTGCATCATGGTGGGTGTTTGACCGATCAGATCGGTCGTCCCTTCCACGGCTTTCAATCGATTTTCAAGGGCAATGGTCTTGTGGACCAGCGAACGCTTCTCGGCGATTCGGTTCAGCACCGTCGATATCTCAAATAACTGGCATGGCTTGGGGAGAAAATCGTAGGCCCCTTTGCGTAAGGCTTGAATCGCCTCCTGCATGCTGCCGTGGCCGGTGCTGATGATGACTTCGGTTTCGGGAGAGACCTGCTTGATATGGTCGATGACGTCCCAGCCGCTCAGGCCGGGCATCCGCAAATCGACGATGGCAGCGTCGAAGGTCTGTGTTTCCAAGGCTTTAAGAGCGACGGCTCCATCTTCGCAAATGCAGGCGTCATGCCCCATGCGACGAAGCTCGATTCGCATCACATCGCGAATGGCGGCTTCATCGTCGACGAACAAAACTCGCAATTTATTGGCGGGCGAATTCAAAGCGCACTCCTTGCGTTAACGCGAAACGTCCTGTTTCGCTGCGGGATTTTGAGATGTTCCCCGAAGGGAGAGGGTTGATAGCAAATATTGCAATTTCAGGCAATCGGAGTCTGGGGAAATCTTTGATGCGTTTTTGATCTGCGAAATCACGCGCTCCGCTGGCGCGTCGCGGCTAACCGTTCGCCTTGTCTCCCCCTCCCCCACTCGCCCCCTCTCTCACTCTTCCTCAGCGTCACCCGCCAAAGGCAGAATAATGCCTCACCCCCTGGCGAAACACCCAGCGGTTCGCTGCGAACAAGGCGACAATCCAGATCGCTTCGACGGCGAGTTGCTGCACCAGAAGGATCCCCGTGCATTTACCGAGCAGAATCGATGCGGGGAAGTAGGCCAGGTACTGGAACGGCAACAGTTGCAGCATATCGCCGAATCGGCCCATCCAGTCAAGCGGCAACATGTGTCCCGACAGGAAGAAATTCAGCATCGTGAAAATAAAAACGAGCGAACTGACTTCGAGAAACCAGAACGCGACCAGCCCCATCAGCGATTCCAGCAGAAAGCCGATCAGAAACGCGAAGAGCAGCGACACCATAAAACCACACCACGTCGCCACATCGGGAGAGTAATGAAAGTACTCACCCAGCACCCAAAACATGCAGGCAAATGGGAGCGTCGCCACGAAGTAGTACACCAGCTTGTGAGCCACGCGGTGTAGAAACAGATACTGTAACATGTCGATCGGCTGCGTCAGGTACTTTTTTACCGAGCCGTCACGGATTTCACGGGCAATCCCCATCGTCAGGCCGGGCATGCTTGAGAAAGCCCGCGCCACCATCGCCAGCAGCGTGTAGGCGACCATCTCCGCATAATTGTAGCCGTTCATTTTCTGCGTCAGACCGGCACTCCCGGGGCTGGTGTAGATCGCCCGCCAGAGAAATAGCTGTGTCACAACGGGCAGAAAGCGGACAAACATCGAGAACAGAAAATCCCCCCGATAAACCAGCCGTTCCTGCAGGCAGGTTTTCAGTATGAACCAGTTTGTCCGGAGCGCGGCATGCATGGGAAACCTCGTTGGGCGACAATGATAGCACGCGCGAGTGATGAATGTCGAATGACGAAATGCGAATGTCGAATCAAGATCAATACTCGCCGTCGTGTATCGGCAACTCGTAACACGCGGCCTCTTCCGCGTTGCGCACGAGCAATTTGCCGTGAGCAAACGCGGGGTGATTCCAGGTTTTCCCCGAGATCGCCTGCCAACGGTACAGCTCTTTATGCTCTTTTGCGCTGGGCCGGATGTAAACCACCTCGCCGGACTCGGCAAGCACGATTATCATGCCGCCGATCATCATCAACTGGCCGTAGCCGTACCGGCCTTTTTTCCACATTTGTTTGCGCTCTTCGAGATCGACGCAGACCATAATTCCCTCGTCGAGGCCGTACGCATGTTTGCCAAGGACGATGAAATCGTTGAACTTCGGCTTGAGAAACCGCGACTCGCGCTGTGACCAGTCGGTCGTCGCCGACCATTGATCACCGTGATACTTGATGTCGAGCAATGCACTTCCCACCCCGTAACCCGAACCGATCAGCACGCGTTGATCGTAGATCAAGGTCGGTGCAGCGACGTTGACTTCGGGCTGCGTTGTCCAGGGGAACCGCCACAATTCGCTGCCATCCTCGGGATTGATGCCCGCCGCACCGTGTCCATCGTGCATCAGAATCTGCCGCGTGCCGCCGATCGTCGCCAGGATCGGCGATGAATAACTCGCGGGATAATCCCCTTTTGCCCAGAGAATTTCCCCGGTCTGGCGATGATAGGCGGCGACCCCCTTCCCCGATTTTCCACCCGGATTGACGATCACCATGTCATCGACAATGAGCGGCGAGGCGGACATGCCCCACGTGATATTGTCTGCGCCGGCATCGGTGAGAATGTTCGCCTGCCAGACCGGTTTTCCGGTCTCCAGTTCGAGGCAGTTCAGAATTCCCGTCGCACCCAGCGTGTAAACACGACCGTCGTGAATCGTTGGCGTCGCTCGCGGCCCAACACCGCCGAAGACTTCGTAAAATCGAGCGTTGTCCGTATGCACCCAGATCGGTTCGCCGGTATCAAGATCGTAACAGACGACGGCTTCGCTCTCCTGCTGCTGTTCTTGCGTGATCGCGCGGTTGCCGACCACGGCGAACGACGACCACGCCGGTCCGACGGGATGCCGCCAGAGTTCTTTCGGCTGCCTCTCCGGATCATCGTCTTTAGGGATGAGCAATCCTCGCCCGGGTATCATGCCCCAGTCCTGTCCCGTGACGATGCCGTTGCGGTCGTTGCCGCGGAACTGCGACCAATCATCCGGATCGATTGGGAATGCCGGCTCGGATGGCGTCGCGGCGACGATCTCACTGGCGGGAACGCTGCTCGCGATCAGCTTCTGCCCTTCCCAATATTTCGCAGCCTTCGCTTCAGAGGATTCCTGCCAGCGAAACTCCAGTATAGGAAATGCCTCGCCCCGGAAGCCGACGAGCCGGACGGACGACCTCACGCCAAAACCGATCAGGAAAATGACCAGCCATCCCGCGAACCGGACCCGCCAGCGCACGCCGCTGAAAAACGTCCACCAGATCGTCAGTACGAGCATCGTCAACGTGACGACGAGGATCTGCGCAAAGTTCTGCTGCGAACGGTCTGCGGCGTAATAAAACCAGGTCACAACCCCGGCGGCGATCCCCAGCAACAGTATGAACAGCCCGCTTTTCCAGCGAAAATGACGAGATTTCTGTGCGCCGCCTATTGGGGATGATGTTTGCGCGTCGTGGTGAGAACTGTAGCCAACGAGGGATTCTGAAGCCATGAATCGAAATGTCCTCAATTATTCTCGAGGAGTCACAAGGATGTCTCAATCAAGAAACAATACTCGCTCTTCGGGAGCAGGGATTCGACAAACTTCCTTCTTGCCAAAGAGCCGATATCGCGAAGCGGATACGATTCGGTAACCGAGATCGCGGAGCGGCAGCGGAATGATCCACAAGAGCGCGGCCAACATCTTCCAGATCCCGCCGAGATTCCAGAGCACTCGCACGACGGCGGCAGATCGTCGGCATTCGCGTTTAGCGTCCAGATAAACAAAAGTATTGAGATCTCGAACCGTGGCGGAGTCGAGCAATTGTCTGGCAGTTTCCCCCTGCAATGGGGCGAATCGAAAGACGCGCCGACGATCTCGTCGGATGACGAAATCGATCGTGTGATTGCACAAGCCGCAGACACCATCATAAAACAGGATGGGCCGATACGCATGATTCGCCGATTCCGAGGTGAAATCCGCGTCACGATGCGACTCTGTCGTCGCACGAGATGTATCCGGCAATCGCGTTTCATTTTGAATGGTCACATTCATCCCCGACATTTTCGAATCGGCTAACGGCCAACTATCAGCAGAATTCTATACCGTACAATCGAAACTCGAAAGATGTGATCGCCACCGAAGCCGAATCGCTTCAGCGATCACAGAAGGATCCGCGAAAAACCGGCGGTTTTAACTCCGCGGTTTGATGAATTGATGTCGGAGAATGTTGTCCCAAGAAATTTACCTCGATGGAACCTCTGAATAGGATAACCTTTACGTTAATTCTGTAACGGTGATACGGACAATTCTCAAAATCACCTTTTCCCCAGTCATATCACGCTTGATATGATTTGGTTTCCGATTGTGAACCCGGCAATGAATTGAACGCACGCTTCAGTGGCAATCGTCCGATGGGGAATGTGCGGCCCGTGTCTTCCGCGAGAAGAGCCGAATCACACACCGTCGGAAATTTCGAGGATGCCGATCATGCCCAAGGCAACGACTGAATCGACGTTTCGTCCCCCCTGGCTGGATGAATCTCGCTGGGCTTCGGTTCGCCCGAATCATGTCCCCGCTCATACATCCCCAGCGAATCGAACATCGGAAGCGGAGTCAACCCGCGGAATTCTTGCTCCCAATACAAACGAATCCACATCGTGGTTCACTTCTCTCATCGCGGCGATCAGCGATTATCTTCAGCCAATTCGCGCAGAGATCCGAACGTGGATTCGGCGGCAACTTCCTTCGATGTTCGAATGGCATCGCCGCTGGAGAGCCAGCCTCTGGTCGTCTCTAGGGATTCATACCGCAGCATACCTCATTTTAGCATTCATGGTTTCGCAGACCATCGAACGCAATCCACTCGCATCAAATCTTGTGAATACGCGCTGGAGCAACGAGACGGTTGAAACGCATATCGAACAGTTGGTAACGGTCCCGTTGACTCCGAGTATTCCGCAGACTCAAAGCCCGGGCGGCAGCGCGCTGAGTCCGTTGGTCTCATCCATCTCAAGCACGACACTTGTCGTTCGTGAACCAAAATCGGAGAGTTCTAACGGATATCTTCCAGGTCTGTTCCAGGAGGATGCAAATTCGCTCGTCATGGCTCACTTGACCGAAGAGGTCGGCTTATCGAGCACATCTGCGGCGGCGGGTGGAGCAGGCAATGGGACCGGCTCGGGGATCGGCGACGGCGATCAGAATTTTTTCGGCATCCCGGTCGACGGAAAGAAATTTGTCTTTGTGGTCGACGCATCGAGAAGCATGAACCATCCGCATGACGGCCCGGCAAAGACCCGCTTCGGACGGCTGAAAATCGAACTCGTCAATACGATCGGACAAATGACTGAGGAGAATCAGTTTTTTGTGATTTTCTTCAACGACCGCGCGATTCCGATGCCCTCGGATCGACTGGTCCATGCAACGAAAGACAACCAATTGACCTGCCTCGAATGGGTCGCCACGGCACACACCGGCGGTCAGACCGACCCCCGCGAAGCCCTGATGTTGGCGCTGAACCTGAACCCCGACATCATTTACTTTTTGACCGACGGCGAATTCGAGTACCGCGTCGTTAAAGACGTCAAAGCGGCGAACAAGCAGAAAACCCCCATCTATACCTTCTGTTTCAGCGATCGCGCCGGAGAGAAATTCCTCAAGCAAATCGCCGAGCAGAATCACGGGGAATATTATTATATTCCGTGATGGGCGAAGAGTCGGCGATCTCCGCTGAAATTTCAGGACTCGCTGGATAGTCCGTCGCGCTCCGCTGCGGAAACCCTGCGCGTCGCGGCTAACCGCTCGCATCCCGATTTCCCTGCATTTCCTTGAATTTCAACAACGTCATCATTGCTCAAAGACTCGGCATCGAATTAACATGTTGATCTCATCCCCGATGACTTAACCGATCGAAATAATAGCAAATTTTTAACGCTCATATTCGAAATGGAAGGGCGTTTCAATGGGACAGCCAATCGACCGAATCACAATCAAAGGCTTTAAGTCGATTGAGAGCCTGGAAAACTTAAAGCTGACGGAACTGAACGTCCTGATCGGAGCCAACGGAGCGGGGAAGAGCAACTTCGTCGATTTTTTTCGGATGCTACGCGCATTCGCCGATGAACGCTTTCAAAAGTTCGTCAACGAATCGGGTGGAGGTGATGGATTTCTTTTTCTCGGGCCGAAAGTCACACCTTCGATTTGGTCTCGGCTTGAGTTCGGACAATATGCATACGTAGTTCAGTTGAGCCCAACCGCCGCTGGTTCACTTCACATCAGTAGCGAAGACGTAGAATATTGCCACATTGGCCATAGCATAAGCCAAGGAAGTCTTGAGTCGAAGCTAAGCGATTACAAACATGACCGAAGCATCGCGAATTCCAGACGTCCGCCCGTGGCGCGAGACGTATATGAGTTAATTTCAAACCGCGCCGTCTACCACTTTCATGACACAACCCCGCTCTCTGCCATGCGCCGGGATCAGTCATTGCGCGACAATGAGCAGTTTCATCACGATGCATCGAATATCGCTCCCTTACTCTTGAACCTGCAAACCGCTGCGGCACAAAGTTACGAACTCATTCGCGATACCGTTCGTCTGATCGCTCCGTTCTTTGACGATTTCTTGCTTCGACCGCAAACGAAAGGCCCGAATGAACTCGTGCGGTTGGAATGGAACCAGAAAGGGAGCGATTTCCCGTTCCAACCCTATCAACTCTCAGACGGGACGATTCGGTTTATCTGTCTCGCAACCGCGTTACTACAACCCAATCCACCGGCGACCATCGTCATCGACGAACCCGAACTCGGGCTGCATCCTTACGCCATTTCGATACTCGCCGATTTGATCAAGTCAGCGTCGAAGCGGACTCAAGTAATCATCTCCACACAGTCACCGACGCTGCTCGACTATTTCGATGCCAATCAGATCATCGTCGTCAACCGACGAGACGGACGTTCGATTTTCGAGCGGCTCGATCCCCAAGATTATGCGGAGTGGATCGACGATTATTCGGTCGGTGAACTCTGGCAGAAGAATGTCGTGCGGGGAGGACCGACCCGTGAATGAATTGGTCGTAATCGTCGAAGGTGAGACCGAACAGACTTTCGTGCATGATCAATTGGCAGAACATCTCGCCTTGCATAATACGAGTATCTGGGCTGTTCTTCCCGGGAGACATCGAAATCGCGGGGGTGTGAAGAAATGGGAAGTCGCGAGAGAGGACATCATTCGCACCCTGAAAGAGCGGCGTTATTGCTCCACGATGTTCGACTATTATGCCATGCCAACAGACTGGCCAGGACGATCAGCGGCTGTCGAAAAGCAGTGGAGTCAGAGGGCGAGTCACGTAGAAGACATGATCCATTCCGACGTCTCGGCTGCAATGGGCAGCAAATTCAACCCCAAATATTTTATTCCATACGTCCAGTTACATGAATTTGAAGCATTGGCCTTTGCAGATGTTGAAGTACTTGCTTCTGTCTTGTCCCCAATCGGAACGTATTCATCCGCAACGCTCATTGAGAAGTTCAACGAAATACTGAACGAAGCGGGAGCCCCTGAAGCCATTGACGATGGCTACGAAACCTGTCCGTCACGCCGAATTGCAATGATAGTCCCCGCTTACAAAAAGCGGGCGCAAGGTCCAATCATCACTCAACGCATCGGAATCGACCTGTTGCGAACCCGGTGTACGCATTTCGGTGATTGGTTACGACGGTTGGAACAACTGGATATGGGAAACACGTGACGGCACCGATAATCAAGAAATATTAGACTTTTATGCACACCGAAACACCAACGGCAACATCGAACGACGAGGGTAAACTCTGGTCGGCATCGTTTACCGGGTTGCTGTTGACGCAGTTCTTAGGCGCTCTGAACGATAACTTGTTCCGCTGGCTCGCGGTGCCGATCGCACAGTCGGGTGAAACTATCAGCTCGACGACGGCGTTGTCATTGGGGCTGGCGTGTTTTACGCTTCCTTATCTTCTGCTGGCTTCTCCCGCCGGATACCTCGCCGACCGCTTCAGCAAACGTCAAGTCATTGTCTACTGCAAAGTCGCAGAGATCGTGCTGATGCTGCTGGGGGGCATCGCGATTCTGACGTCGAATGTGATTTTCATGTTCATCGTGGTGGCGCTGATGGGGGCACAAAGCGCACTGTTCGGACCGGCTAAGTACGCATCGCTCCCCGAACTTGTCCCCGCCAAATTCCTCTCGAAGGCCAACGGCTGGATGGGGTTGATGACCGTCGCGGCGTGTGCCTTCGGTACGATCGGCGGCTACGCTTTATTTTCGTACTCGGAAATCAACCTCAAGAATCCGGTCTCCTTCTCGCAAATCGCCTTCCCAACGGCGGTTATGCTGGCGATTGCCGTCGCAGGCTGGATGACCAGCCTGATGATTCAGAAAATGTCAGCGGGTGATCCGTCGCGTCGATTCCCCGTCAATCCGTTTTATGAAACATGGAACAGTCTCGCCTTCCTTAAATCCGACATTCCTCTGCTTCGTACAACGCTGGGAATCGCCTTTTTCTGGATGCTCGCCTCGCTGGCGCAGATGAACATCGACCCCTTCGGTGAAGAGGTTCTCGGCTTGAACAAGACCGATAACGCCGCGGAAATCGGGATCCTGATGGCCGCACTCGTCGTCGGTTCGGGGCTGGGCAGCGTACTCGCGGGATTCTGGTCCGGTGGGAAAGTCGAACTGGGAATCGTGCCGCTGGGCGCTCTCGGAATTACCATCAGTTCGCTGTTGTTATTCTGGTTCGGCTCGAACATCAAAACCGATTTGCTGATCACGGCACAGGCTTCGTTCTTCCTCTCGTCCGGCATGCTGTTTCTGCTCGGCATCAGTTCGGGATTGTTTTCCATCCCGCTCGAAGCCTATCTCCAGTATCGCAGTCCCCCTGATCATCGCGGGATGATTCTGGCCGCCGGCAATTTCATCACGTTTTCGTTCATGATGTTCTCGTCGGCACTGTTTTATCTGATTCGTGACGTTCTTAGCGGCTCACCCAGCCAGGTATTTCTCATTGCGGGACTGGGGACCGTTCCGGTCATCATCTATGTGGTCTGCCTGCTGCCGGATGCGACGATTCGATTTCTTGTCTGGCTGCTGAGCCATTCATTTTATCGATTGAAAGTTCACGGTCAGGAGTATCTCCCGGCCCGAGGGGGCGCCCTGCTCGTCCCGAATCACGTCAGTTGGATTGACGGCATCGTGCTGCTGCTGACATCCTCCCGACCGATACGAATGCTCGCCTATGCCGACTACGTCAACAAAGGTTCGCTCCGCTGGCTGGCGAAAATATTTGAAGTGATTCCCATCAAGGGTTCCGCCGGCCCGAAAGCCATTCTGCAGGCGCTGCAGACGGCGAAAGACGCTATCCAGAATGGCGAACTCGTTTGCATCTTCGCCGAGGGATCATTGACCCGCTCCGGTCAACTGCAATCGTTTCAACGCGGAGCGCTGCGGATCGTACAGGGAACCGATGCGCCGATTATCCCCGTGTATCTCGATGAATTGTGGGGAAGTATTTTCAGTTTTCGCGGGGGAAAGTATATTTGGAAATGGCCTAGAAGCTGGCCTTATACAATCTCGGTCTTCTTCGGTAAACCGATTACGAATCCCGAAGCGATCGATCAGGTTCGACAGGCAGTCTCAGAATTGGGAGCAGAAGCGGCCATGCAGCGGAAAAAACGTCATCGCCTGTTACCTCTCGCATTGATCCGCTCGCTCCGCAGATGTCTGTTTCGCGAAAAGGTCGCCGATTCCTCCGGAGCCTCACTCACCGGCGGAAAACTTCTGACCGGAATGCTCGTCATGCGGCGTCTGCTCAACAAATATGTCCTCACCAAAGATGACAAGTTCGTAGGCGTGCTCGTCCCCCCATCAGTCGGAGCGGTCGTCGTCAACGGCGCGCTGGCCCTCATGCAAAAGGTTGCTGTCAATCTCAACTACACGCTGACCGATGAAGTCAATAATCACTGCATCAAGAATGCGGAAATCAAGCGCGTGCTCACCAGCAGGCGGTTCCTCGAAAAGAAACCGATGAGCATCGACGCCGAGATCGTGTTGCTGGAAGACCTCAAGGAAAAGGTGACGCTGTGGGATAAGCTCGTATGCCTGTTCTGTGCGTTTCTGCTTCCCTCAGCGGTTCTCGAACGGATGTTGCAGCTCAACCGCATTCAACCCGATGATCTGCTGACGATCATTTTCACTTCCGGCTCGACGGGAGAACCGAAGGGTGTGATGCTCACGCAGTACAACATCGCCTCAAACGTCGAAGCGGTCAATCAGATTTTTCAGATCACCAAACTGGATGTGCTGCTCGGCATTCTGCCGTTCTTTCATTCTTTCGGATACACCGGCAATTTGTGGCTGGCGCTCGCTCTCGACCCGAAACTCGTGATGCACGTCAACCCGCTCGATGCCAGGCTGATCGGCAAATTGTGTCACGATCACAACGTGACGATTCTGATGGCGACGCCGACGTTTCTGCGGTCGTACTTAAAACGCTGCGACAAGGAACAGATGCACGCCTTGAATCTGGTCGTCGTGGGAGCAGAAAAACTCCCCGTCGATCTCGCCAAAAGCTGGGAAGAGAAATTCGGATTCGTCCCGACAGAGGGATTCGGTACCACTGAACTCTCTCCGGTCGTCTCCGCGAATATTCCCGCCAATCGTGCCGGTAACACGACGCAGCTCACGCAAAAACTGGGGACGATCGGCCGGCCGATCCCCGGAGTTTCCGCCAAGATCGTCGATCCCGATACGTTTCAGGATCTGGGGCACAATCAGGATGGACTCCTCTGGATCAAAGGTCCCAACGTGATGCTCGGCTATCTCCATCAGCCGGAGAAAACCGCCGCCATGATTCGCGACGGATGGTACAACACCGGCGACATCGCCAAGATCGACGATGACGGATTCATCAGCATTACGGGGCGACTGAGCCGATTTTCCAAGATCGGCGGCGAGATGGTTCCGCATCTCAAGATCGAAGAACTGATCGCCCAGATCGTCGATACCGAGCCGTCCGACGAACCCGACATCAAGGTCGCCGTCACCGCCGTCGCCGACGAGAAGAAAGGGGAACGGCTGATCGTGCTGCACAAGAAGCTCACGATTCCCGTCGATCAGATCATCAAGTCGCTTTCAGAGAGCGGCCTTCCCAACCTGTGGATCCCCTCGCACGATTCGTTCTTCGAAGTCGAACAGATACCCATCCTCGGCACTGGAAAACTTGACCTCAAAGGGATTCAAACGACGGCGAAGGAAATGGCGGCGAAGATGAATGGGTAGGGACGCGCTCCGCTCCGGAAACCCTGCGCGTCGCGGCTAACCATTTCTCCGCAAACTCATGCAGACTCGACCACAGCGAAGCAATCGAGCATAATGGAAGACGACATGAGATCCACGTCCATCACGCATCCATTCGGTGAGACGGTATGTTGCTGCGACTCGTCGGTCTAATCTTCGTTTCAATCGTACTCCTGTTGCCGCTCGGTCGGTACCGGTCGGCATGGACGGAGGATGTTCCCGCGACGAAATCCGCAAATCAATTCCGCGAGCATGTCGCCCCACTGCTCACGCGCAAATGCGTCGGGTGTCACAATCCGTCGGATAAAAAAGGAGGACTCGACCTCACACATTTCGAAGGTGCGATCGCCGGCGGAGATTCAGGAACGGCACTTGTTCCGAAAAATACGACCGAGAGTCTGATGTGGAAGCGAATCGCCGCCGATGAAATGCCCCCCAAGCATCCGTTGTCAGAACAAGAGAAACAGACGCTGCGCGCGTGGATCGACCGGGGAGCCGATTGGGGTACCGAAACGCTCGATCCGTTTCAGTACACGACCGAAACTCGCGGCGGATACGACTGGTGGTCGCTGCAGCCGCTGTCGCATCCCGTCATTCCCGAAACGACCGACCGCGGATGGTCGCGTCAACCGCTCGATGCCTTCATTCTCGCGAAACTCGAATCTCATGACTTGAGCCCGGCTCCGGAAGCCGACCGTCGCACGTTAATCCGCCGGGCGTATTTCGATCTCGTCGGTTTGCCGCCGACACCGAACGAAGTAGCCGACTTCATCGCCGATCCTGATCCAGAGGCCTACGAAGCGTTGATCGAACGTCTGCTCGCCTCGCCGCAGTATGGCGAACGCTGGGCGCGGCATTGGCTCGATGTGATTCGCTTCGGCGAAAGCCAGGGCTTCGAGCGGGATAAAATCCGCACGAATTCATGGCGTTACCGCGACTGGGTGATGCAGTCGCTGAACGAGAATCTTCCCTACGATGAATTCGTCAAGCGGCAACTCGCCGGCGATTCGCTGTTCCCCGATGATCCGCAGTCGTTAATCGCAACCGGTTTTCTAGTCGCCGGCGCTTATGATGAAGTGGGGCAAACGCAGCAAAGCGCACCGATGAAGGCGGTCGTGCGGCAGGATGAACTCGAAGATCTCGTAGCGACCGTGGGTCAGACCTTTTTAGGACTGACCGTCAATTGCAGCCGTTGTCACAACCACAAGTTCGATCCGATCTCGCAGCAGGAATATTACCAGTTAACCGCCGTTCTTGCCGGAGTTCGACATGGCGATCGCGATATCGATCTCGCTCGCCTGCCTACGTCAGCGACACAGACCGGAACGTGGGACAGCCGAATCGCCACCCTCAGGCATACACTCGCCCGGTTCGAGCAACCGCATCGCGCGGCGATTCTCGCTGAGCGAAAGGCAAAGTATCCGCAAGGTCTCCCGAAACCCAAGCCGATCGCAAGCTGGAATTTCGACAATGAATTGCAGGATTCGATCGGCACGCTGCACGGCATGACTAAGGGAGGAGCGCAGGTGCATCAGGGACACCTGGAACTTGACGGTCGCGGTTCGTATATGTTCTCGCCGCCGATCGAACGGGATATCACCGAAAAAACGTTGGAGGCGTGGGTCCGCCTGCGCGATCTCGATCAGCGCGGCGCGGGCATCGTCAGCCTGCAATCGCTGAATGGGAACGTGTTCGATGCCATCGTGTTCGGCGAGCAAGACGCAAAACATTGGATGGCAGGAAGCAACTCCTTCGAGCGGACGCAAAGTTTCGGAGGCCCCGAAGAGACGCACGCCCACGAGGAATTCGTCCATTTCGCCATTACATATCAAGCCGACGGGACGATTACCGGCTATCGCAACGGACGAATTTACGGAAATCCCTACATGAGCAAACCGCCCGTGACGTTTCTCAAAGGAGAGGCGCAGATCGTCATCGGTCTGCGACATGCTCCCCCCGGTGGGAACAAGATGCTCGCGGGAACCGTCGACAAGGTTCAACTCTACGATCGCGCGTTGCAGCCCGCCGAGATCGCGGCATCGTCGGGAACGCTCGCCGATATGGTTGATGATGCCGAAATCACCGCGCGGCTGACTCCTGAACAGAACGAACTCCGCAACCGCTGGTTATTTGAAATCGGTCATCTCGAAACGCAGCGAACGCGGCAACTCGAAACGAAAATCTACGCGGTGACTCCGTCGGCACCAGAACCGGCATACGTGTTGACGCGCGGAAACCCCACGCAACGAGAAGCCGAAGTCACGCCCGGCGGCATGAGGGCAATCTCGGCGCTCGATGCCGATTTCCATCTGACAAAGGACGCCAGCGATAGCGAACGTCGAAAAAAAATCGCCGACTGGATCGCGAACAACAAGAACCCGCTTTTCGCACGCGTGATCGTCAATCGATTGTGGCATTATCATTTCGGAAAAGGGATCGTCGATACCCCCAGCGATCTCGGTTTCAACGGCGGACGGCCGACGCATCCCGAATTGCTCGATTTTCTCGCACAAGAACTGCTCCGACACGATTTCGATCTCAAGGCGCTGCACCGCCAGATCATGACGTCGGCGACCTATCGGCAAGGGTTCGTCGACTCGGAAGCCGCGACGCGCGTCGACGCCGAGAATCGCCTGTTGTGGCGGCGCAATCCCACCCGCATGGATGCCGAGGTGCTGCGCGATGCGATTCTTATGACGGCCGGTGAAATGAACACGGTCCTCGGCGGGCCGGGGTATCAGGACTTTGTGACGTATGTGCGCAACGCGCAATTTTATCAGATGCTCGATCCCGAAGGGGAGAGCTTTCACCGCCGCAGCCTGTATCGAACCTGGTTGCGATCGGGGCGAAATCCGTTTCTCGACGTCTGGGATTGTCCCGACCCGTCGACGAGAACTCCGGAACGCGCGGTGACGACGACTCCGCTGCAAGCGTTATCGCAACTGAACAATTCAATGATACTGCGGATGGCCGACCGCTGGGGAGAACGAATCGTTCGCAAAGCGGGGAAGGATCCCGTCTCACAAATCCGCAAGGCGTATCAACTCGCGTATCAGCGCGAGCCGACAGCCGAAGAGTTGCCGCTGCTCGAAGCGTTTCTTACCGAGCAGGGACTCAGCCCCCTCTGCCGTGTGCTGCTCAACAGCAACGAGTTTTTGTACGTCGATTGAGCTTGTACGGAGATTGAGAAGGAAGAAATACTCACACGAAGTCACGAAGGCACAAAGTTAAGTCGTGAAGACAAATTCGTATAAAAGCAATCCGCGTTCCGTGCTGTTGTTATCCCAGCCATCAACGCGAAGTCTTCACCCCCACTCTCCCCCCCTCGCCCCCTCTGGATTTCTTCCTCTCTCCCCCGCTACTCTGTTCATGCCCGGCGTGTCGAATATTTCCCTCTGGGCCGTGCAGCACGATATGCACGCCGATCTCCGAAAATTCGGGATCGTCCGTCGAGAAGACAACCATCGCCCGATGCCGGCCGGGGGGAACGTGGCCGCTCGCCGTGATGTTCGCGCGGATGAGCTGATTTCCTTCGACATCGCGTTCGCTCGGCAGGACTTCGACCGTCACATATTTGGAGGAACTCCGCGACCCGGTAACATTCAACGGCTTGTCGCGAAAGTTGGTTATCACGACTTCGCGCGTACTGTCGACCGGCGAGAGCTGATAGAAAATCAATCCCGGCGGTTCGACGAGCACCTGTCGATCGGGGAGATGGACCTTGAACGTGACGCGGGCAACGCGCGGCTGCGGATCGACATAGTTGATATCGAGGAAATATTCGTGATCTCCGGGATTTTCCTGCGCGGTCTCGATCCGCAGAAAGAACTCCCCCGCTTCGCCGGGGGCGTAATGCCGTCGTTCGATCTTCGGTTTCAGGCAGCCGCAACTGGGAAACAATTCCTTGATGTCGACGTCGCCGGTTCCCCGATTGACGAAGCGAAAGTAAGCGTGGACAAACCGCTGCGGAGGGACTTTCCCCAGGTCGACCAGATACTGATTGAACACCAGCGCCGGCCGCGGCGGCCCCTCAGCCATCGGCGTCGGCACCGCCCCCTGCACATAACTGACAAACGCCCAGAGCGCCGGCAGAAGCAGCAACCAACTCCCCTTGCCGGCAAGTCTCGCCAGGATTCGCGATCTCGAAGCCGCCGCGAGAGTTTGATCGTGGGGAGGGGATGCAGATACGTCGTTCATGATTCGGCTCCGCCGAAGATTTCTGTCGGACAGGGAATAGGGCAAAATGATGAGCACTCCGCCCATATTTGGCGGGGATTTGTAACAGAATTTCCTCTCAAGGGACAAGATGGAATCTTGCCTGGATATCAGGAATTGAGGGCAGGATTCGAATTCAAAGAAAGAAAAAGGTGGGTCAGCGCAACAAGGCGTCGCTTGACCCACCCTATAAAACCTGTGAAATTGACTGCGAAACCTTACACGTTCTCCGCCGTCGGGACGACGAACGGGGCGCGGTATTCGCGGGTCAATAGCGGGTTGGCGGCTTCGGCGAATTCGCCGGTGATGGCTTCATCGACGCTGTCCACACCCAGAGTCGCTCCGAATGTGACCTGCGCCGCCTGCGGGTCGAGCATGTTGTCCTGCAGGTGCAGTTTGACGCGGTCGAGGGTTTCCAGCGCTTCGGAATCGCCGTCGAGTTTGGTTGCGATTTCGGTCAGCGTGCTGGGGGTGCCGAGCCGATACGAGACATTCCCCAGGTGACACAGGGCGCTCGAGAGATGGCCTTCGAGAATGTCGGCGTGCAGTTCATCGCTATTGCGACTGCGGACGGCTGAGACGAAGTTCCCAAAGTGGTCACCGCTGCCGCTGAAATCCTTGATCTTGTTACCCTTCAAATCGAACGCGGCACCGGTGTCGTATCCCGAAAGCACGACGTAGCCGTCGCTGCCGTAGAAGATATTGCCGACCTTGGCTCCCCGTTCGCCGTCGGATTTGAGTCCCCGGACTTCGAAGACGAGCCGTTTGTCGCCGTAGGAGTGAATCGAAACCTGCGT
>JBJXGP010000008.1:0-4819 GCA_046160425.1 Planctomycetaceae bacterium | reverse complement strand
GGACTGCGGAGACAGCACTCTGAATCGATGCCAACAAAGAACCCCCGTCAACGACGGGGGTTCTGGTGACATGGCATTTCATACGGCGGCGATGCGCCTGCGGATCAGTGAACTTATGGGTTGGCAGCCGCTTCACGTTCTGCGCGAGCACGATCGAGCGTCTGACGCAATCCGGGAATTTCGGGTTCCAACACGCCGCCCGGCTGATGGGCCTCGCGAATGAAGTTCTTCATCTTCAACAAGGGAGGCCCCATTAACAGGATGTAAATGGGGGGCGCCAGGCAGATCACGACGGGGAACAGCATCTTGATGCTCGTCTTGCTCGCCTGTTCTTCCGCGCGCTGACGATGCGATCGACGAACGCTGTCGGCGTATTCGCTAACGGCGGTGGCGACGTGCGTTCCCATGCGCTGCGTCTGCGAAACGAGGGCCGAGAGCGAGTTGACGTCGGGAGAATCGATGCGCTCTGCAAACTGTCGCAGCGCTTTGGCCATCGTATCGGCTTCGGATTGTCGCCGAATGATATCGAATTCGATGGCGACATCATGATGAGAAAATCGAATTTCATCGGAGACGCGCTGCAAGGCTTCGTTGAGCGGCAATCCGCCCGTGATACACATGGTGATGATATCGAGCGCATCGGGCAACCCGCGTTGTATCCGCATGACGCGCCGATTGGCCTGTCCGTGCAACACGTAACGCGGAATACCATAACCGAGCATCGCCAGCATGAACCCCACCGAGATGATTGTTTCCGGCATCTTGGTTCCGGGATCGGCGAGTGTGGCGAAGCCCAGCGTCGCGAACACGATCAAAAGAATCAAGGCATTTCTCGTCGCCATGTATTCCTTTAGGGCGGTCGCTCGATAGTACCCGGCACGTTTGAGGTCGCGTTCGATCGATTCCACTTCGTTGGCGAACTGCGGAATGACGGTTGCGAGCGAGGTCGTCAAGGGGCCGAAGACCGTGCGTGTATAACTTTCGGTTTCATCGTTGCGAACGCCCGTTCGGCCGGAACTGAATTTCTTGGCGTTTCGCCGACCGCCGGTCACCGCGTCGCCGATGAGGAATACGATCAGGGACAGGACGATGAACGCGCCGATGGTTATGATGTCGATGAACATGGATGACTCGATATGCAGGAACTGATGAATGCGATAGTACGCCGTCGCGGAAGTCTTTGAAGCCTATTCGGGATCAGTAATCGTTTCGCAGCATTTGCACGACCCAGAGGACTCCGACCACTTCCAGGATCAAAGCGATGGCCAACAGAATATTACCGACGGGATCGTCGAGCAAAATCTGTACGTGTTCGGGCTGAAACACGAACATGATGATGTAGACGATCGGCGAAATAATGGCGATCAGGAATGTCGACGTTCGTCCGGCACCGGTCGAGGCCCGCATCTGACGACGGTAATTCAAGCGATCGCGGACCACATTGGCCAATCGTTCGAGCGCCACCGGAAGATTACCGCCTGTTTGACGATGAACCATCAGCGTCGTGACCATCATTCTCAACTCGACCAGTCGAATGCGGCGCGCCAAATTTTTCAGCACCGAAACGAGACCTAATCCCAATTGCAATTGTTGCGAGCATCGCGCAAATTCCCGCGCCAGTTCCCCGCGCGATTCGGTCCCCACCAGGTCGATGGCTTGATCGACGCTCTCACCCGCGCGAACCGCTCGGGCCAGCAAATCGATCACGTGCGGCAACTGTTCCTGAATGGCGTGCATGCGGCGATGCCGGCGGATCATCCAGACCACCAGGGGGACGAACATCCCGATACCCATGCCTGTGACCCCGGCACCGATGTTGTCAGAGTAGATGAAGACCACGCCCCCGGACAAAAGTCCGATGGCGAGCAGCATCAGAAACGCGGTCACCGGCGTCATTTCATACCCGGTCTCGAGTACCAGGCGATCGAATGCCTGATCGATGCGTCCCGTGAATGTCTTTGCCGGATCCTCATCGTAGGCGTTCGGAGTGCGCCGGAAGCTGCGACCGCGCCATAACCCCTGGCCGATCCCCGCCGATCCGTTCCCTGTAATTACAAGATCGCGGAACACCATCATCGCCGCACCGCAAATCGATACGATTGCGACGAAACAAACGACGGAGATAATAGCAATATCGAGTTCCACGGCTGACAAACTCCTCTGGTGGAGATCGGTTGGCGAAGGCAGTTCCGTCGATTAAACCATCTTGAGCGGAATCCGGCGTTTTTCGAACATCTTATCGGAGAGCTGCACGCCGGCGGCCTTGAGATTATCGAGGCACTTGGGGCGGTATCCCGTGACGTAGAATTCTCCCTGGGCGATTCCCTGTTCGTCGACGCCGGTTTGCTGGAAACCGTAGATGTCCTGCAGTTGGATGTCGCCCTTTTCGACGCCGGTAATTTCGGCGATGCGCATGACGCGGCGCTGTCCCCCTTTCAGGCGAGCCAGATGCACGATCAGACGAATGCCGTTGACGATGTACTGACGGACGACGGGGATCGGCAAGTCGTAACCCGTCATCGCAACCATCAACTCGAGGCGGGACAACGCATCAAACGTGTCGTTGGAGTGGATGGTGGTGAGCGAACCCTCGTGACCAGTGTTCATGGCCTGGAGCATATCCAGCGCTTCCGGACCGCGGACTTCGCCGACGATGATGCGATCGGGCCGCATTCTCAGGCTGTTGCGCACCAGGGCTCGAGGAGAGATCTCTCCGGTCCCTTCGGTGTTGGGAGGCCGAGTTTCCAACCGGATCACATGAGGATGTTGTAGCTGTAATTCGGCGGAGTCCTCGATCGTAATGATGCGTTCGTCTCGTGGAATGTAACGAGTCAGCGCGTTTAACATCGTCGTTTTTCCGGCGCCGGTTCCTCCTGCAACCATGACGCTCATGCGGGCATCGATCGCAGCCGACAGAAAGTCGACCATGTCGGTCGTCATCGATCCGTTCTCCAGCAGGTCGTCGACTTGCAAGGGACGGGCGCCGAATCGGCGTATGGAAAGCGTCGGCCCGTTCAACGCCAAAGGAGGGACGATCGCGTTCACGCGCGAACCATCCGGCAGGCGGGCATCGACCATGGGGCTGACTTCGTCGATTCTGCGGCCGACGCGAGAAACGATGCGCTGAATGATGCGCATCAAATGAGCCTCATCGGCGAAAATGATGGGAGTCAATTCGAGGCGGCCGCGGCGTTCGATGTAGACTTCGTGAATGTTGTTCACGAGGATATCGCTGATCGTCTTGTCTTTCATCAGCGATTCGAGAGGGCCCAGACCGAAGACTTCGTCCATGATATCGTCGATCAGCCGTTCGCGATCGACCGATTCGAGACCGGCACCATGTTCGCGGCAGAGATCCTGGGCGACGAGTCTGACTTCACCGGAGAGCTGCTCGTTATCCGCCAGCGCGAGCATCGACAATTCGAGGGCATCGACGAGCTCCTCGTGAATCATGACCTTGATTTTTTGATATCGCAGTTCATCCGGATCGACCTGGCCATTGCCGTTTTCGACCTGCATGAAACGAGAGTTAAGGGCTACCATAGATATTTTCCGCGCATGGAATAAAGTTGAACGGGGTCGATAACGCGCGAGGGGAGAAGTCGAGCGGGCAAAGTCCGTAAAGGAGTTCCGTTTCACCGTTTTGACAACATTGCGGCCAGTGGGAGGCTGATCCTGGCCGACGGATTGTCATGTGATTACCGAATAACCTTCGTTGAGCATTGCCGTTTCTTGAGAGAGTCCATCCATGATCCTCAACTCGTGATTATGATTTCGATGATTGTGGGCGAACGTGATTTCAAGATCGCTATCGTCTCGACAAACGCCTTTTGGCGAGCCGTCGAAAATTTCAAGGCTTACGATCCGCCGCCGCTTTCGCCGCCGCCGCTTTCACCACCACCGCTTTCGCCGCCGCCGCTTTCACCACCACCTCCGCTTTCGCCGCCGCCCGATTCAATGACGTCGGGCGAGTTGCCGCGATTGGGGATTCTCGGTTGCGGACCGAAGAATGGGTTGTCGGCTGCGATCGGCGTGCTGATGTAACCTTCGGATCGCTCGTCCATCAAGATATGATTTTCAAATTGAAATGTCTGCTTCGTGCTCCCCATGTACACATCCATTGAGGTGGGGCGACGCATGTACTGCGAGCCCATCAACTGCTCAAGAGTCATAATATTACGCTTGGCATTGGTGATGCCCACCATTGCCGTATCGTCGTCCGGCATCCGCAGGGTCAGGCTCAGTTCGCCGCGTCCCTCGACGACTTTCAAGGCTTTGGCCTGATCGGGAGTCACCCCCAGGGTCACGGTGCCCGAATTGACGAGATCGACCTTTTGTCCCGGATAATTCTTCTCGTTCACCGCGAGCACTTCGACTCGTTCCAGAAGAGTCATCGTGACTTCCATGACGTTGGCGTTATTGGCTTCGCCCCCGTTGGTGCGGAACAGCACATCGACCAGTGAGCCAGGCCGGGCATAACCGGCGACTGCACCGACATTCTGAATCGGAACGGTGACCGCGCGATAGCCGGGTCGAAGCAATTCGGCGACGCCGGGATTAATCCCTTCCGGATACATAGCCTCGGGATTAAACGTGCTTCCCTTTTTCAGATTGGTTCGCAGCACGCGTTTGATGATTTGCTGAGTGTTCGTCATGTAAGCGGTTTGGCCGTAGATCCGGTGTGCGAGCCGCTCTTTTTCCGTCATGGAGAGGATTTGAATATCGCTAAATTTGATTTCGCGTCCCGCCTTGAGGTCGGTCACTGCCAAGGGGATGTAGACCATCCTCTGCGCGACAACCTCGGGCGTTTTTTATTCGA
>JBJXGP010000007.1:0-7674 GCA_046160425.1 Planctomycetaceae bacterium | reverse complement strand
CAGGAACCTGCGATTTCTCGCCGGAACTTCTCTTGATTTCGAGCGGATAGGAAACGAATTGTAGTGTCAGGCTGGGCACTGATCGGCGTGATGCACGTCATTGTGCGAATACGCTTGTCAATGAAATCGAACCGGTGAGTTGTGGTCCTCACCGGTTTTTTCGTGCGCGCATGCAAATGTTTTCTCTGACCACGATGACACCGGATCGATCACAAACGCCCAGTTTTCGTCACTTGCCCACCTCATGATTCGACTTCATGGCACGAGACGCTGGCACAGTCCAGAAAGTCCGAGCCTGATTTAATTTTATGAATTCTCCAAAAAACCGCTTTGGTTAACTGGAAATCACGTCACGTTCGAATACCATATACAAACCACATGTGTTCATCAGTATTATTGAGAGTTGGTATCATATGCGACGAACAACACTCCCTCGCAAAGAATTTCGAGCGGGTATGAGATGTCATCAGGGATGAGCGTTATTACAGGGACGTGTCACTTCACCGTTGGAGTTGCCAAGCCCATACACAATGACGAGCGGCTGGTAACTGCAACATGAACTTCATGAAAGGGTCAGCTACTATGGTTCGTTCAATGTCTCTCGTCGCCGTTGTTTTCGCCTTGCTCAATTTCTTGCCCTCCGGCCAGCAGGTCGATGCCGAGAACGGCTTGCCGAATGTCGACGTGAAAACCGCAAAAACTCAATTGCTGGCACAGAATGAGCCGAAAGCCACGACTCGAAAAGCCCCCGCCGGTCGCGTCCCCTCCGGGTGGGCGAAAATCGGCCTGAGTGCGGAACAGAAAAAGAACATTTATGAAATTCAGGCCAAATACAAGGAGCAGACTGACGAACTCGAAAAACAAATCGAAGAGCTTAAAGCTCAGCGAGACAATGAACTTATGGATCTCTTGACCGATGAACAAAAAGCGAAGTTGAAAACTCAGTCGAAATCATCCGGCACAGAAAAAACGGAAAAATCTGAATCCACTTCGGAAGAATCCCCCAAATCGAATGACAAATAGGGAGGAACAAGGGATAATACTCACTCAACCCTGCGAAGACATCTTGGCGGGACACCCGTCAAGATGTCTCTCCGTGGGTGGCATGGAAAATGGGAGGTACGGGTAAAATTATCCCGATGTTAGACGTGGGGCCACGTCTGAATATCGGGGATTCTCTACCCTGAGCCGTTCCTCGTCCGCCTCAATGCCGATCTAATTGGTTAGACTTGGGAGAATACGTCAGACGATTGGGGACTTGCTATTTCAGGGCAAACTCCGATCCGTTCAATCTGGTCTCGTTCAGACCGAAAACTGTCTTCTTCTGCTTTAACGGACCGGGGGCAAGATCTTCGGCACCTCAATGCGGCTCGAAAAACGTTCCTGACGTCCGTGATTTCCCGGGTGTTTCCAGAATTTTGGAACCGTTCAACTATTGATGATGAGGACAGGCTGGGATGAGTGAGCTTTTACATTCGACGAACAACGGCCTAAGTGTCCCATCTCTGGACAGCAAATCTCCTGAGCAAAAACGGACGCCGCAAGGTCCATTATGCGTCTGGCACGGCTTGTCCATCTCCGGAGTCATTCGCTTTCTGCGCATGAAACCGCCGATTCATCCGTCGCGGTGGCTGAAAGTCGCCAGTTTGTTCGTCACCGGTCCTTATAATTCGCTGATGAATCGACTCGAATCGCTATTCTATAAGCGGCGGGTCCAACAGGTTCAAATCAAAGAACCCCCCATCTTCATACTCGGCCACTGGCGCAGCGGCACAACGATGTTGCACAACATGATGTTCGAGGACGAACACATGACTTGCTGCAACCTCTATGAAGTGTTGAATCCCGGCCACTTCTTGCTCACCGAATCGGTTGCCACCACAATCACGGCACCGTTTCTCCCCAAAACGCGGCCGATGGACAACATGCCGCTCAACTGGACCTTGCCGCAAGAAGACGAAACGGCGTTACTCCTGAATACGCCTCTTTTATCGCCGTATCTGATGATGGCATTCCACAGTGACTCGAGCGTCTACGATAATTACTATGAATTCACCCAGGCGACTGCCGAAGAGCGGGAACGATGGAAAGAAAAGCTGCTCTGGTTCATCAAGAAGCTCAGCTACCGCCACCCCAACCAGCGAATCCTGTTGAAGTCGCCGACGCACACGTATCGGATTCCGTTGCTCCTGGAAATGTTTCCCGATGCAAAATTTATCTACATTTCGCGCGATCCTTACGCCGTGTTCCAATCGACAATGCACCTCCGAAAGACGCTGCTCGACGAGAACGGTCTGACGCCGCTTCGCGAGGATGGCCTTGAGGAAAACACGCTCGCCACGTTTCGCCGACTGTTCGATGCCTACGAGCGCGATCGGCACTTGATCGCTCCGAACCGTTTGTATGAAATCCGTTACGAAGACTACGAACGGGATCCACTCGGCGAACTCAGGAAAATTTACGAGGCCCTCGACCTTCCCGACTTCGACAAACTCGAAGCGAAACTGAAACCGACGATGACCGAACTGCGCGAATACAAGAAAAACAAATTCCGCTATTCGGACGAAATGAAACGCCGCATGTACGAAACCTTGAAACCGATCTTCGAGCGTTTCGGGTACGACAGCGGTCTCCCCGAATTCGCAGGCAGTAGTACGCTGGTTATAGGCTCAAAAAATGCAACCGCCGGGCACATAGCCGCTGCTGTCAACTCGGAGCCGAATCAGAAGCGATTCACGGCCTGATCGTTATCGCAACGCTCGTGGCCCCTGAATGATTATTCTGTGGATGTGCCTTTTTGATCGTCCAGTTGAGGATGGCCGGGGGGAGGTTGTTCTTTGTTGGTCCCGGCGGGGTTGTCGGTATGGGCGTGTCCGTTTCCTTGCGGAGTCTGTTGACTCAGCAGTTGGCGATGGAGATCCTGCATCCGCTGTTCGTGAGACTGCAAGACCTTTCCATGCGTGCGTAACGATACCCAGTCTCCCAGGCCGAGCATGATCACCCATAAGGCGAGCAGGAGCACGACGACCCAGTACAAGGCAAAGATCATCGGAGAATTCCTCCAGTCGATGAACGCATCGCCGACGAGCACCATCACGCCAATCACGACCAACAAGCCCGACGTCTGCATGCGTCGGCGATATTGACGGACGTGGTATTGGTGCTCGTATTCTTCCCAGGCGCCCTCGAGTTTCCGCCGGGCATACGATTGGTGATGGCTGATCATCAGAGCGGCACCGAACACGGCCACCAACCCTCCAACCACGATACTGGGCAAAGCATCCAGCATGATTTCCTCGCACGGTTATTGAGCGCCCCGGTGTGACACGTGCCGATCAGTCCCATGATTCCGATCGTACTATTGTAACGGCGAGAGTTATTTCCAGGAACCGAGATGCTCAAGCAACTCGCGATCGAAGTCGGGAATTCGAGCCGTCAGGAATTCACTCATTTTCCCGGGTGGGCGATCAGACTGAATCTCCGCGAGGTAATCGACAAGCGCCTGCTCGGCCTGATCCCCGCCATGCAGTAGATAATGGACGACAGCCCACGAATCGCGATAATCCTTCCCGTCGAATTCGGTCAAATCGCTTTTTTTCTCGAGTGCTTTGAGGTCCGGTTTCCAGCCGAACCGCATCGACCAACGCAAGCTTTTCCAGTGTGGATGGTCCGAGGCCCGATTGGCCGCTGTCTCTTCGAAGTATTCGGCAAGCCCTTCATCGAGCCACAACGGCACATAGGGAAGCGAATTGTGCAGGACGGCGTGCGTCCCTTCGTGGCGGATATCGGTATCGTAGCCCCCATGCGAGTAGGCATACACCTGACTGAATTTGTCTCCCTTGACGAACAGTGCTTGCCGGGATGTCCCCTCGGGTATGCGCTGCGAAAGATAACGGAGATAATTCGAACGCTGGCGGAAAAGAAAGATCTGAATCGGTTTCTCTTCGATCTTCAGTTGTAGCGTCGCCGCCAGATCCTGCTGCAAACTTGACAGTTCTTCGAGTAACGCCGCATGCTCATCGTGGCTGTAATCGGCCTTGAGGGTGAACGGTCCCGAATGCCCCACGGTGATCCACTTTTCGCCGGCCGACGCGGCACCGGCGAGCAACGCACCGATGATGAACGGCATCGCATTTCGCACGGCGAGTCTCTGAACGTGTCGAATAATCGAAGGGAACACTGTCACCGGCAACCTCAAATAGAAGTTAAGATCGGCGATGGTATATCTCTTTTCACCGAAGGGGGTCAAGGCGAGGTTGAATTGATCCCCATAAATTGCTGTCACAAAAGGCCTTGCAAGTTGTCAACGTACCTCGCCCGTCGTTCTCACATCAGATGCGAACGAATATCCGTTGCTTGTACATCCAGAAACAGATCAGCCAGAAGACGAGGCCGACCAGAGTGGCTTGCACGAACGGCTCGTAGACTTCACCGAGCGATAAAAAGAGATCCTGGCTGATATGGGTCTTCAAGCTGTGAGCGGTCCACGGCTTGAGCAGTTGCCCCATGCAGTACATGGCGATGGAATTCATCCCCACAACCGTCAATGGGAAAGACCACATCCGCAGGCCGAGCACATCGATGATACCATAGAACCCCGCGAGTAGCAGACAGCACCAACCGGAAGAGAACAAAGCCCACGAGGGAGTCCAGATTCGCTTCACCAGCGGGCATCCTCCGACGTGATCCCAGAACCAGCCCATCTCGAGGCAGACTCCGCCGACGATCACCAGAATGATCAGCTTCTTCATCCCCGACATATCGCGTCGCAAAAGTTCGCCGCACATCAGTCCGACCAGCATCGTCGCCAGTGACGGGATGAAATTGATCGTCTGGTATCCGCCTCCGTTGAATATGAATTCTTCCTTACGCGGTAGCTTGTTAAGCACTACCAGATCGACGGCATGACCGACGTTGGCATTCTTGTGCCACGCCGACGGGACATTCGCCTGATGCAGATACTGCTGTGCCCATTCCGTGGGAACGCCCCGATCGGGATCGCCCAACGTCGGATCCAGACCAGCGCCATCATATGATGTATATGCCAACCACGTCCCACCCAATATCGCCAGCAGCGCACCGAGTTGGATCCCCCAGTGTCGTTTCCACAACAGAAACAGAAACGTATAGCCCAACCCGATCTGACTCAGCACGTTCATCAGCGACCATTCAGTGTAATCCTGCCAGTTCGAGATCAGAAAGATCCCCAGAAAAATCAGCACGAGCGAGCGAGTCACCGCGTGCATATACATTTTTCCGTATGATTCTCCCCTCTGCTCACGAGCCGCGTATGAGTATGCCAGCGAGACCCCGACCATGAACATGAATGAGGGCTGGATGAGATCCCAATACGCACACCCGCCCCATTCGACGTGTGAGAACTGGTATCGGACCGTTTCCCAGAAACTCGATTCGGGATTCAGCTCCAATTGCTTCGTCGCCGTCACCGCCAGCCCGAAGCCGTTGAAGCCGAGCGAAATCATGATCAAGCCGCGATAGGCATCAAGCGAGAGCAATCGTTTCGAGGCATGACCCTGGTTCGCCGAAGTATTCCCCGCCCCGGTCGCAGCCGTCGTTCCCGCGGCATCGTTCACGATGGTGTAAGTGCTCATGGGGAAAACTCTCTTGGATGATGCGAAATGAGCTGTGATGAAGTTTTCGAGTGATCCACGACGAGGACGCAAGTTCCATCTCTTGAACGATCACAGGTTGACATCAGCGTGAGTGAGCGATTTGCACAAGGGGGATGGCATGTCGAATAGCCCCCTCACTGATGTTTCGGGTTATGATAAGACGGCATTTAACTGACGGTTAACGATCGCCGGAAACGGTAACAACCTGCTGCCGCTGTTCGATCAGCGCATCGAGTTCTTGCTTCAAACGACCGAGAATTACATCGTACGGAAAGGCTCCAAGTTCGATCCCGCCCCGTTTCAAATTCACGAAATTCGGCGCACACCACAGACCGAGATCGGCATCATCGGTCTCGCCGGGTCCATTCACCCGGCAGCCCATAACGGCGATGGTGATCGCATAATCTTTGGCATAGGCGGTCATCTCCTTGACCTGCCCCGCCAGTTCGACAAAGGCTTCGTTCTCGACGCGCGAACAACTCGGACAACTGATAATGTTGAGCGACGATAACCCGTAATCGACGACCGAACGGACTCGACCGGCGGCGATGTCGGCCAGTATCTGCCGGCCGGCGGCGATCTCTTCGCTTTTGCGCGGGTTGGGGACTGTCAACGAAACGCGGAGCGTATCGCCGATGCCGCGGCTCAAAAGTTGCTCGAAAGCGATGCGGGTTTTGATGACGCCGTCGGGGGGCAAACCGGCTTCCGTCACTCCGAGATGCAGCGGCACGTCGGGACGCTTCTCGGCAAAGCGGCGATTGACGGCAATGACTTTCTGCGGGTCAGAATCCTTGAGCGAAACGCAATACCGGTGAAATCCCATCTCGTCGAGATAATCGCAATGTTCCCACGCGCTCTCAAGCATCGGTGCAAGCGAATCATCGGCATCGGCGGCGGACAATTTGTCGGGATCCACCGAACCGCAGTTGACTCCCACGCGAATCGCACAGTCGAACTCGCGAGCGACATCGGCGAGATATCGAACCTTTTCGTTCCACGACTTCTGCCGTTCGTGATGGTAGAGGTGCCCGGGGTTGTAACGGATCTTGTCGACGAACGGCGCGACGACCTCGGCCAGCCGGTAATTCTCCTGCAGGTCGACCGAGAGATTCGCCGTCGTCTGGCGACGGATCTCGGCCAGAGCGTCGGCATCACGTCGACTGTCGACCGCAATGCGGACGATATCAGCCCCCGCTTCTGCGAGATCCTGAATCTGGGCCACGGTCGCGTCGATGTCCTGCGTCTTCGTCGCCGTCATGCTCTGAACGGCAATCGGATTTCTATCTCCGATCGTCACCGAGCCGATCTTGACGGCGCGCGTTGGATTCCGGCTTAACTCCACGAATAAAACCTCTCTCAATGACAGAGACGATCTCGATTTGATACACTGATCGCGCCTGCATGTTAAACGCCGCCGACTGGTTTTGAAAACGTGCGCGCGATGAAATAAAATAGGATTCGATCATAACTTGCCGTCAACGTCACTGTAACAATGTTGTCGGTATGCGTCACTGCCGACGCGCAGTCCGGACACAAATATTTCCGCCGTTTTCCCTCGTGCCACAACCTTCCCGAGTTGACGTGATAGAGTCATGAATATGGAACCGACAAGAAGCAATTATACCGTCATGGCCCGGAGATACCGTCCCCAGCAATTCAGGGATGTCGTCGGCCAGCAATCGGTTGCGCAGGCCTTGCGTAACGCCATCCAAAGCGGGCGGGTCGCGCATGCGTACCTGTTCACCGGAGCACGGGGCGTGGGCAAGACCTCGATGGCCCGAATTCTGGCCAAGGCGCTCAATTGCCCCAATGCTGTCGATGCCGAGCCTTGTAACCAGTGCGACATTTGTCAGGGAATCTCGTCCGGACAGGACGTCGATATATTGGAAATCGACGGTGCCTCGAATCGCGGCATCGACGACATCCGCACGTTGCGCCAGAACGTGACGGTCAAGTCGATGCGGTCGAAGTACAAAATGTACATCATCGATGAAGTCCACATGTTGACCAAAGACGCCGTCAACGCGTTGCTCAAGACGCT
>JBJXGP010000006.1:0-6513 GCA_046160425.1 Planctomycetaceae bacterium | reverse complement strand
CATCATGGATCAAACCGACCTGGATCGATTCGTCCGACTCGAAACGCTGTGTGCCCATATGCAGCACGACGTCGAACAGATGCATCAGGTGCTGCTCGCCGTGCAGAACGACATGAAAACACTACGTCTTCAACTGAATCGCATCCAATCGCAGGTCGCCGACGCTCAGGATGGGGAAGGCACGCGCGACCCGCAGTCGGAACGCCCCCCGCATTATTGATCGGTCATCGCGATTGCGTTCCCAAGCTCCGCTTGGGAACGCAAGTCTTCGAGAGTTTCTGCTTCGCCAATCGCCGGACATCACCGTCCGTACGATTACTTTTTCCCCGAAATGCGTGTAAGCTGATAGGTAATTCATAACGCATACCACGGCACCAGTTTCACCCAGGATTTTGGCAAGCAGAGGACCATCATGGAGGAACATTACGCTCCCGGACTGGAAGGAATCATCGCCGGCGAAACGGCGATCTCGACCGTCACCGAGGGCTTGCGATACCGAGGCTACGCCGTCGAAGAACTGGCGGCCGAGAGCACGTTCATCGAAGTTGCTTACCTGCTGCTCAACGGCGAACTCCCCACGCAAGAGCAGCTCGCCGACTTCGAAGCGGTGCTCGACGAATCGTCCGAATCGATCGCCGAGGTCTGCGATCTGCTCTCGCAGCTTCCCGTGCATACTCCGGTGATGGATGTGATGCGGACGGGGATCAGCCTGACGGCTCATTTCGATCCGCATTTGGAAGATCACAATCCCGATTCCGAAATGAACAAGGCCCTGCATCTGCTGGCGATCATTCCGCTGATGCTGGCGTTCTGGCATCGCCACACCCAGGGGCTGACGCTGGGGGAACTCGATCCCGAACGAAGCTATGCGGCGAACCTCTTGACGCTGCTCACCGGAAAAGTCCCCACGTCGCTCGAAGAAAAAGCCCTCGACGTCTCGCTGATTCTTTACGCCGAGCACGAGTTCAACGCCTCGACGTTCACCGCCCGCGTGGTGGCTTCGACCGGTTCTGATCTGTATTCAGCAATCGTCGCCGCCGTCGGGGCGTTGAAAGGTCCGCTGCATGGCGGAGCCAACGAACAGGTCCTTGCGGTCCTCGAAGAAGTCGGCTCGGCGGACAAAGCCGAGCAGTGGATCAGAACGGCATTGCAAAAGAAACGCCGCGTGATGGGTTTCGGCCACCGTGTCTACAAGACGTGCGATCCGCGAGCCGTCTATCTGAAAGATTACTGCAAACAACTCGCCGAACGCCGGGGCAATTTCGAACTTGAAAATATGGCGGAGACCATCGAACAGTTGATCTGGCAGGAGAAAAAACTCCCGCCGAATCTCGACTGGCCCAGCGCGCGGCTGTATCACTATCTCGGTCTGGATGTCTCGATCTATACGCCGTTGTTCGTTGTCAGCCGCGTTGTCGGCTGGTCGGCGCACGTGATCGAGCAGATGCGGCAGAACCGTTTGATCCGTCCCAGTTCGCGGTATGTGGGACCACCCTTGCGCTCATACGTTCCGCTCTCCGACCGGGGTTGATGTAACGCTCCCATCATCTTTCAGCAAATTGAAAAGCCGAGATCAACAGAAAGAACTCATCATGACGATGCACATTGAAGAACGAGGGCTGGTGTTTGACGTCGCGAATCGACCGGCACAAGAAAGCGTCTGTGCCTTCACGGGATTGGTTCGCCTCGCATCGGGGACGCTGATCACCTCGTTTCAATGCGGTCCGCAAAAACACGATATCACTTCGACCACGCGGTTATGCCGTTCGGATGACGGCGGACGAACGTGGATCGACGAGGGGTGTCCGTTCGAACGCTCGTATCAAGGGGTTCCCGGTTCGCTCGCCGCGGGGGAGATCGTCGAAACCGCTCCCGGGAAACTGCTGCTGTTCACCACGTGGTTCGATCGCAGCGAACCCGATCGTCCGCTCTTCAACCCTGAAACGCAAGGGGTCTTGCACTCCAAACAGCTCTATTGTTCCTCGGAAGACGCCGGGCTGACATGGGGCAAATGGCAAGAACTTCCACTCCCCGGACTGACCGGCACGGCGATCTCGGGGCCGACGCTTCACTGGCCTGATGGGACCATCGCCTTCTCGTTTGAAAGTTACAAGGAATTCGACGACCCCACCCCCGGCCGACATGCGGCGTGGCTTGCCGTCTCGACCGACAACGGCAAGACGTTTCCCCGCAGGCATCTCGTCGCCCAGCATCCCGAACACAAAGTGTTTTATTGGGATCAACGCCTCTGCACGGGGCAAAACGCAGGCGATTACTTCGCCTTCTTCTGGACGCACAATCTCGAATTGCAGCAGGATTTGACGGTCCATTTCCGCAAGGGGAACATCAACGACGCATCGCGTCCGCACGAACACATTCACGCGACGCCGATCTCCGGGCAGATCTCTTCGCCTTTGCTCCTCGACGATGGGCGATTGCTGGTGTTCGTCGTCGATCGCCAGCGTCCGCGAACGATGAGCCTGTGGTCGTCGTCCGATGAAGGCCAGACCTGGCCGGAAGCGAACCGCCTCGTTGTCCACAATCACGATGAACAGGCGCGGATCTCGCAAGGGGAGCAGAACGTCGACTTCAACGAATACTGGGACGACATGGCAAAATGGACGTTCGGCCATCCCGCGATCCGCAACTTGGGCGACGGCCGAGTCCTCGTCGTCTGGTACGCCGGTTCGCCCGGAAAGCTAGGCATCCACTGGGCACGGATCAAGGTCGACGCGTAATCGCATCTATTTTCCGAGAGCCTGGCGGCTTGTCTGCCAGTGGAATCACTCCCCTTCGTCTCGCCGCGAGCGTGACTTGATGGCCTATTCTCGCCTTGGGGGGAAATGGCTCTTGCGTCTCGCGATCCGCGACGAGTTCGATGCCGATCATGATCCCCTTGCGGCGAATCTCGCCGACGTGCGGATGCTCGGCGAGCGGCGGGTGGCACTGGCTATGCCAGTGTGTCTTTTGTATTCTTGCGATTGATGATTCACACTTACCCCAAGAGAAACCCGGCAGACACCGACATTCGCCACGACAAAACCGAAGAACACTGGAATTGCCAGTGGCTCCCGGCGCTTGAAGAAGCATCTTTTGTCAATGACGGTCAATTCAGATCGCCACCAACCTTTAGTCAAGGCAGTTTCGATGTTTTATCCTCCGTTCGTTACGTTTGGTATTTTGTTGGCATTTGCTGCTTGTGCTTGGCTAATTCACAGGCTTGCCAAGCTCGCAGCCAAGTCGCAACCAAGAGCAACGCTCATCTTTGGCATTGCTTTGGTCGCGATTGACTTCGCATCTCCGTTGTTTGGCCACATCTTCTTGCCGCCATTCATTCTCAGCATATCTGGGCCGCTATTCATTGCACATGGGGCATACAGTCTTGGTCAAAGGCGTAGCAGTGCAAGTGCCTAACCCGTCATTGCAGCCGACGGCCTTCGGCCGCTGCTGAGCTTGGGTCGTTAGGGTGCCAGAGTCGCACCGTTGGCTTTCCCGCCAGTGGGATCGCCGGTCAACTTGCAATCGTGGAAGCGGAGCTTGGGAACAAGAACTCTTTACCGCGCAGCCCGCGTCGCTTCATCGATTGCATCACAGGCCACCGAACACAGTTCATCGACCAGTTCCCCCGGCATCGCCGGGGCGGGCATGAGGACGACGACGTCGCCGAGCGGGCGGAGGATTACTCCCCGCCGTCTCGCCGCGAGTGTGACTTGATGGCCCATCCGCACTTTGGCCGGGAACGGTTCCTTCGTCGCGCGGTCGGCGACGAGTTCGATGCCGACCATGATCCCCTTGCGGCGGATCTCGCCGACATGCGGATGCTCGGCGAGCGGTTCCAGATTGCGGCGGATTCGCTGCGTGTTCGACGCGATATTTTCGAGCAGATGATTCTTCTCGAACAGTTCCAGACTGGCGAGCGCGGCGGCGCAGCCCAGCGGGTTGCCGGTGAATGTGTGGCCGTGATAGAACGTGCGTCCTTCGTGCGGCTCGCCGAGAAAGGCGTCGTAAATTTCGTCGGTCGCGAGCGTGGCGGCGAGCGGCAAGTATCCCCCCGTCAAGCCTTTCGCCAGACACAAGAGATCGGGGACGACGTGCTCCTGCTCGCACGCGAACAGCGTCCCCGTCCGCCCGAAACCGACGGCGACTTCATCGGCGATCAGCGGGATCCCCAACTCGCCCGTCAGTTGCCGGACGCGATGCAGATAACCGGGGGGATGCACGAGAATCCCCGCCGCCCCCTGCACCAGTGGCTCGATGATGAACGCGGCGATGCGTTCGCGTTCGGAGGTCAGGACGCGCTCGAGTTCATCGTAACAGAACTTGAGATACGACTCCGCCGTGTGCGACTCCGGCAGGCGATACGTCACCGGCGCGGGAACCGTCAGTGTGGGGAAGAGCAACTGACCGTAGACTTTGTGGAACAGATCGATCCCCCCCACGCTCACCGCGCCGATCGTGTCGCCGTGGTAAGCATCCGAAAGCCGCACGAACAATTCGCGGGGACCGGCGTCTTTCGCTTTCTGAAAGTGATACTGATACGCGAGCTTGAGCGCGACTTCGACGGCGGTCGCTCCGCTGTCGGAGTAAAAAACCTTCGTCAGCCCCTTCGGTGCGTGGTTCACCAGTTCGCGGGCCAGTTCGATCGACGGCGGATGCGACAAACCCAGCAGCGTCGAATGCGCGACGCGATCGAGTTGCCGGCGAATGGAGTCGTCGATCGCGGGGACGCGGTGCCCGTGGACGTTGCACCACAGCGACGATGTCCCATCGAGATAACGATTCCCGTCGGTATCGAACAGATGAAACCCTTCCGCCGATTCGATAATGGGAGCGTGCTCTTCCCGAAACGCCTGCATCGCGGCAAACGGATGCCAGACGTATTCGTTGTCCCCGCGGCGAAGCGATTCGGTGTTCACGGCGATTCTTCCTCCCTCGGCCTTTGGGAGAGGGTGCCTTTCAATGACTAAGGCCTAAGCCCGAATGACTAAAGAAATCCCAATGCCGAATGACCAAATTTGAAACGGCATCATACACGCATGGGCATTCCATTATTTCTATTTCGTCATTGGGATTTTGATCATTCCTTAGTCATTAGAATTTCGTCATTAGGCATTTGCCAAAGACACCCTCACCCCGACCCTCTCCCGTGAGCGGGAGAGGGTGAGTAAAAACCTTCTCCCGGTGGGAGAAGGAATTACGGCAACAGATCCCGCACTGTGTCTCGTTCCTGCTTCAGCTCGTTGACGGTGATGTCGATTTTCTGCTTGGCGAAGTCGTTGTGCGTCAGGCCGGGGACGATCTTCCACGTCGTGCCGTTGGTCGTGAGGGGAAAGCCGCAAATGATTCCCTCGGCGATGCCGTAGCTGCCGTCGCTACAAACGGCGGCGCTGAAACTCGCACCGGCGGCGGTCGGCCGGACGATCGACTTGACCGTATCGAGGGCGGCGTTGGCGGCCGAGGCGGCGCTTGAGGCTCCGCGGGCCTTGATGACGGCGGCTCCGCGCTGCTGCACGGTGCTGATGAAATCGTTCTTGAGCCAGTTCTCGTCGGCGATCACTTCGGTGACCGGTTTCCCCTTGATCGTCGTGTGATAGAAATCGGGATACTGCGTCGCCGAGTGATTGCCCCAGATGCCGACGCTCGACACATCGCGGATCAGCACGCCCGCTTTTTGTGCGAGCTGCGAGACGGCGCGATTCTCATCAAGACGGGTCATCGCATACCAGCGGTCGCGCGGAACGTTCGGTGCATGTGACATGGCGATCAGGCAGTTCGTGTTGCACGGGTTGCCGACGACGAGAATGCGGACATCCTTCGCCGCCGCCGCGTTGATCGCCTTCCCCGTGCTGGTGAAGATCGGCCCGTTGATGCGGAGCAGATCCCCTCGCTCCATCCCCTGCTTGCGCGGCACGCTGCCGATGCAGAGCACGAAATTGCAATCGCGGAAACCTTCTTCGAGGTGATCGCTATCCGCCTTGACGACGCCGACGAGAGTCGGGAACGCGCAGTCGTCGAGTTCCATATGCACGCCATCGAGAGCCGCCATCACCGGCGGGACTTCCACCAGATGCAGGATCACGGGCTGATCGGCCCCGAACACTTCACCCGAAGCGATGCGAAACAAAATGGCATAACCAATCTGACCAGCGGCACCGGTGACGGCGACACGAATAGGGGGTTTCATGAGGTTTCTCTTTCAGTTGTTGAGGGGATTCCGCACGCGGCGGAGGGAATGTTGTTGGCTGTTATGGAACCATTTGTAGCTTTTTGACGAGTGTGGGGCAACTGTGCGCAGATTGACCTGCCTCACGAATTTCGGACACTCGGAATCCACAGTTAAGATGCCAGTTTTGCGTTGTTGTTTTCGTGTTGTTGTTCGAAAGCATCCGGGCTTTGATAGTTTAACGCGGCGTGTCGTCGTTTTCGATTGTAGAACATTTCGATGTACTTGAAGAGTTCCATTTTGGCGTGTTCGTACGATTCGTATACTTTTTCGGTCATCCATTCGGTTTT
>JBJXGP010000005.1:0-7161 GCA_046160425.1 Planctomycetaceae bacterium | reverse complement strand
CGGGGGACATCCGCTTCAGCGTCTCTTCGAAAAATAGAACCGGTTTGAGATCCCGCTCTTCCGCCAATGCTACGACGCGGGCCAGCGAGATCAGTTCCGCGAAACCCTCATGAGCCATCAGGCGTTTCCAGACCGCCTGCCGTTGCCGATGCAAATCCCACAGCGACGGCAACTGCGTCACCAGCCAGACGATTTGATCCCGTTCGCGATTCGACAAACGAAATCGATCGACGATCGAGCAGACGATATCCGAGTCTTTTTGCACTTGCAGCGCGCGGCGATGGATGCTGCACAACAACGTTGCAAAACTGAGTTCGAACGAGGGATCGGTCAACAGGCGTAACGCTTGCAGCATTTTCTCCCAGTCCCCCTCGCTGACGTGAGCTGATTCCGCATTCTTCACGGAAGACTCATCGGCAACGTTCAACTGCCACTCCGGCAGGATTTCGTCGAACAATCCCAGATCGCGGGCGATCGACATCGCCTGGGCGCGATGGGGATTCGTCAGCATCTTTTTGAGTTCCTGGGCGATTCTCTCGGCGCTGACGATCCGAATCTGCGGCGCCATGCCGCGGATCGCCTCTGCCGTCTCTTCGTCGAGCCGAAATTCGAGCGCCGCCGTGAAGCGAACGCCGCGGAGCATTCGCAGTTTGTCTTCCCGCATGCGGTCGTGCGGATTGCCGATCGCCCGAATGACGCCGGCACCCAGATCGTGCCGGCCCCCGACGAAATCGTGGATTTGCTGCTGCACCGGGTCGTAGAACATGCCGTTGATCGTGAAATCCCGGCGTTTCGCATCTTCCTCGGCGGTACAGAACGCGACGTGCGAAGGTCTGCGGCCATCGTGGTAGTCCCCTTCGGTTCGGAACGTAGCGACCTCGACGGTACCCGCCCCTTTCGGGCCGACGACGATCACCACGCCGAAGCTGAGACCGACTTCCAGTGTCTTGCGTTTGCCGAAGAGTTCGCGGACGTCCTCCGGATGAGCGCTGGTCGCCACATCGTAATCCTGCGGCTCTCGTCCCAACAGCAAATCGCGAACGCACCCCCCCGCCCAATACGCAACATACCCGGCCTCCTGAAGCCGTTGGACGACTTCGAGCGTAAACTCGCGATGAGTGGGATGTTTGGTCATACGGATGAAGGTAGTCGATCACTGCGCGGGGAGCAACAGACGAAGCAGGATCGCATCAGGTTGCCGTCATTACCGGCAGGGTGGCGGGGCATTAGCCGCTTCGGCGTTGCCCCGGATATTGTCAACGGGGCGACGCAAAACCTTACGCCCTGCCACCCAGCCGACAATAATGACGCACAAGAACTCGTGCTTTTTCAAGTGCCAATTGGTGGTCCATAGTTGATGAGGTAGCCATGAGTTGCTTCGGCTGTTGCGATCCCATCAAATTCGATGAGTCTTAGCAATACGTGTTCCAAGAAAAACAAAACCATCTTTGCCGCCTCGTACCGGAGCTCGTTCACGTCTGGCCCGAAACGCTCCCGTTTCTTTTTTTTCGGATGTGCAATTGCATTTCGAAGTTCCGTAAGTGCATGGGGGCCATCGGCAAATGCAGTGTCATTAGGAAATCGATATGCAATTAATTTTTCGAGCTTGGGTGGTATCTGATCCATTACACCATACAGCTTCAAAAGCCAACGGATACGACTGGCCGCTGGCCATTTCTTGCTCTCCCACTCTTGTTCTGTACACGGTTTAACAGTCGTCAGCTCAAATGTGTTGCTAGCTAGCATCTCGAGCGCGGCTTGACCGAGAACTAAAGCCGCTTCAAGTCCGCGATGTTTCGCCTTTACATACCAGTCACATGCGAGCGAGATTACTTCGCTCCAATCTGGATCCTGTAATTTGGTATGATAACCTGAAAACGCAGGGCTGACCTGCCCCCCAATGTCAGGCGTCCAAGTAGTCCGTGGAGACCAGTGCGAGGAGGCGCAAGCTTCCCATGCCTGCCAGACTTGTCTTCCGTCTCGGCTGTATCCAGATGCCAAGCACATCTGCGGCTTGCTGCCAGATGCGAACGCAATGAAATCCCGAACGTGTGAAAGCACTTTATTTAAGCTATCGAGATCAAAATCACTGCTGTCATGACGGGACACTTGAACGACATGGGTGATGGCTTGCCCTCCGAACTTATTCATTTCTCGCACCAGATTATCATGGTGCGGTACTTTATCGACAAGGATTTTCCATTCAGTGCTGGACAAAGAGAGTCGAGCATGCCAAGCCCCTCCACCATCGATTGTATGAACAGGATCTTCCGAAAGATCATGACAATTTACCAGATGGACCATCGCCATTTGGGCTGGACCAATTGGGCCGGTCACGACAGGGCGAAGCAATTTGAGTTTTTGGTGATGAACCTCTCCACATGAAAAAAATTCATGCATAGAAAACCAAGTCGCGGCACCCAGCGAATCGAAAGTGACTTTATGTGGTTTGTTGAATATTGCGGTGGCATCACCTTTCAATAGTTGTGCTTCGGAAGGCTCAAAGCTGACAAGAATAATTGGCTCTCTGTACCATTCCCAAGTCACGGTTGCATCCGGTATCTTGATACCATTATCGAGTTCAAGCGTGATTGGCCCTCGATAGAGCAATAGCGGCTCATTTACTCGTTGCATTGAAAACTGTGGGGTAATTGCTACACCGGTTTTTGCCTTCCATTCATCCCAATCGAGTGTGCCGCTGGAGTTCATATATCTGTCCAAGGTCGCGTTTTGGTAAACAGTGAAAAGGAGTCGGCACAAGGCTGGGTGGCCCAGTTCCCTCGGAAACAACTCTTTGCCTTGCGTGCCACACTTCTGAATTCTCGGTTGTTACACGTTTTGTTCGAGCGGGCGATCTATCGTATTATGCTTTCTGTGCAACCTGATCGCGGGCTTTCCAGATGGTTTCGAGGACCGAGGAAACGTATTGCTCCTCCGAGAACGGCGTCATGATGTATGATTTCAGGGCGACGATCGGTTCGCCGTAGGACGTCTCGCGGTAGCAGTCGGTAAGCGAGATCACGACCCCCTCGCCGCGCAGGGCGTCGTTGTGCATCAATTCGTAGATACGTCGATTGTAGTCGTTGTGCCGGAGCAATTGATCCCTCTTCTGCGGGTCTTGAAATTCCTTTTGCGGTTCGCTGAACGTGTCGACTCCCTCGGGGTACACGCGGAACAACGTCACCGGCCCGAAATTTCCGCGATTGAGGACGGCGGTCGAGGCGTGTCCTTCCAGTTGCTCGCGCAGCAACTCGGCCATCGAGACCAAGTGGCCGAGCAGCGAGCGGAGGCCATCCTTGCCGAACAGCATCAGGTTCGCGAGCGCCGCCAGCGGCCCCGCGCCGCTGCGCGTCGTCTCCAGCGTGTACTTGCCGGGATGATACTGCCCCGCGTGAAACAGATATGGCGTCGCGGCGGGATCTTTGGCGATCCGTTGCAATTCGTGAGCATCCTTGATGAGGAATAAGCTGGAAACATACGGCGTGAAACCGGTCTTGTGAAAATCGATGCCGAGCGAATCGGCGAGATGCAGATGCTCGATGCGGCGTTGAACACCCGCCAATGCGCGAACGGTTCGATGCCGAAATCCGAGTGGGTTATTCTCAAAGTCGTAGTCGTTGAACACGCTCCACGCCCAGCCGATCACCGCGTCGGCATGAATGTGCGGGACGTAATCGAGCGAAAATTCATGAACCAGGTCATCGCGCAATTGCTTGATCGCTTCCAGATCATCGAGCCCGAAGGCGTCGGTCGTCCCCATCGTCGCCACGATCCCGGCGATCTTCGTTCCCTCCTTGAGCACCCGCCGCATTTCGGTTTCCAGCAGGCAGGTGCGAATTTCATTTTCAGGCGTCGACGGGATTTCGATCAGCCGATCTTCACCGAGGCCGAGCCACGCCGCCGCGGTACGGCAGGCGTAATGCGCCTGTTCCGAACAGAAGATGACCGCCGGTTCGGAGATCCCCTTTTGCATCGTGCCGGGGCAGGCTTTTTCGAGTCCGATTTTAAGGCCGTAGAGTAATGTGGCCGTCCCGCCGAATGTGAAAATTCCCGCCGCAAGTGTGGGGTCGTAGCCGACGAGCGCTGCCGACATCGCCGAGACTTCCACCTCGGCGACCGCGACCTGGCGGGACGATTCGTCGCTGACCAGGTTGGGGTTGTAGATCGAGGGCAAGAGTCCGCCGATGATGCTGGGAATCGTCGGGGCGGGGACGACGTTGATCTGCGATTTCGGATGTCCCCAGATGAACATCCCTTCGAGATGTTTCACCAGATCGGCAACGACCCCTTCGAGCGATTGCGGCTCGTTCTGCATGAGCTTCGATCGCGCGGCGTCGTAATCGAGGTCGCGCTGCGTGCCGAGTAGCGGTGTGACCGACTTCAGGGCATCGACCTGATCGAGGGCACGCAAGAACGAAAAGACAAAGTAGGCGTCGTGAACTCGATCCGAGATCGGTTGAGGAAATGCCTGCCGAAGACCTTGCAGGATCACTTCATAAGGAGCGGTCATGTTGATTCTGTCCAAATACCGAGAAGAAAATGGCCACAAAAAACGCAAAAATCGCAAAAAAGAGGAATCATCACTCTTGCATCTTTTTGCGTTCGTTTGCGTTTTTTGTGGCCAATCCTATTCTCTTATTCTTGTATTGTCATCCTCTGTGGAGGCTTTTGAATTTCAAGCGCGGCCGATCAGTTGGGGGATCGGTTTCCCTTCCTGCAGGATCGGGATCGGCCGGCCCGAAAAATTGCGGAATTCGATCCGCTCGGCATCGATTCCCAAATGACGATACAGCGTCGCCAGGAAGTCGCCTCGCGTCACTTTCTGGTCGACCGGACCTTCGCCACGGCGATCGGTGGCTCCGACGATTTGCCCCGAAGCGATACCTCCGCCGGCAAACAGGATCGATGTCGCCGAGGGCCAGTGATCGCGGCCCGGTTGAACGGTTCCCGTCGGGGCGCTGGCGATTCCTTCGCCGGTGCTGGGAGAGTACGAGATGCGCGGCGTCCGCCCGAATTCGCCGGTGACGACGACGAGCACCTCCTGATCGAGACCCCGTTCGGCGAGATCTTCGATTAGCGCGGTGACAGCCTGATCGTAAAACTGCGTGCGGTATTTCATCCCCTTGAACACGTTGTGATTGACGGCGTGATCGTCCCAATTGCCGACGCGACCGCACAACGGCCCGTCGAATTGCGTGGTGACGAGTTCGACCCCCGCTTCCACCAGCCGGCGGGCAAGCAGGCAGCGCTGGCCCCATGCGTTACGGCCGTAACGGTCCTTGATCGCGTCACTTTCTTTCGAGATATCGAACGCTTCTTTTGTCTCATCGCTGGTGAGCAGGTTCATCGCCTGCGATTCGAACGTATCGAAAGCCCGCATGTTCCCGGCCTGATCGAGGTCTCTCCGCAGACGATCGAAACTCTGTCGCAAGCCGATGCGTTCTCCCAACTTCGTTTTGAGAGTTGCGTCGCTGAGGCCGACATTGGGAACGCTGAAGTCTGCGTTGTTGGGATCGCCGAAGACCCCGAACGGTTCATAGGTCGGCCCGACGTATGCCGAGCCGGAGTAGTTGATCGGCGGGACGCCGACGTAGTTCGGCAGCGAACGCGACGCATCGTGACGAACGAGATGGGTGATCGCAAGGAAGTCGGGGTTATCGGGCTTCTGTTTCAGTTCGAGGACTTCGTGCCCGGTCAACAGTTGCTGCGTTCCCTGTTGATGGCAGAAACCGCTGTGATTGACCGACCGCAACAGCGAAAATCGATGAGCGATCTGTGCGTGCCGCGGGAGGAGTTCGGAGATGTGCATCCCCTCGACGGTGGTCTTGATCGCGCCGAACTCGCCGCGAAACTCGGCGGGGGCATCGGGCTTGGGGTCGTACGTTTCCAGATGGCTTGCTCCGCCGGGAAGCCAGACCATGATGATCGACTTGCGGCGAGTTTTCTCGTCGGCGAACGTTGAGCGAAGGTTCCACAACGCGGGGAGCGTCAGCCCGGAAAACCCGGCGAGGCCGAGGCGCAGAAATTCCCGTCGGCAAAAGGACGGAGAAGTTGCGTGATGGATTGTCGAAGGAAGCCATTCATCAGGAAGCGGAGAGAACTCGCGATGATTCATCACCGGCTCCTGCAAGGCATCAGATCAACCTGCACGCGCCCACGGAAAAAATCTGGCAGATGGCTGCCCTGTTTTCCGTTGAGAACAAAACGTCTGGACCCAAGTCTCTGCGCGGGGAAATCACATTCCGGGAAGGCGGGCCTTCGGAAGCTTCAAATGGCAGACCTTGCAGCGGACGCGACGACGGACAACCGTCCCACATTTGGGACAGCGGCGAGTACTCCGAAATTTATGTAATTTCGTGCGGGGACGGTAAACCATAGCCGGCATTCCTACTTCGTTCTAAGGCAGCGAAATATGTCTCTTCGTGTCGAAGCGTCATTCTCTCACGAACGCTCCGGAGCATAAAAATCGGAAACGTAACTTGTATCCGATCAGCGTCGGTGTCGCAAGCCTAACGGATAAGTCGTCTTGTGACTTTTCCCGTTCCGCCTCGGCGACCCCGACCGTCTTGACAACCGAGGGGTCGTTGTGAGACCATAATCTACTGAATCGGGCCGCGAATTGAAATCGATCGGGGGGACTGTCACTGGCTTTTTCCCCAGAATTATCTCAATCCCTGATTGTCGAAGCGATACCGCGAACGTGGACAGGCTCGCTCGTCGGAAGGATGGCTGAAATGCTGCATCGAATGCATGGGCTGACGGACGATTTCAGCCGGGTGAAGAGTCTGATCTTCTTTTCAGGACTCTTGTTAGCAGGATGTCTGTCGATATCCCACCTCTTCAATCTGTCGGCGTTGGTCGCTCAAGAAAAGCCCGCGATCGATCTCCCTCCCCCTGCGGAAAAACAGATCGACTTCGACGCCGACATCCGCCCGATTTTTCTTGCAAAATGTACGGAATGCCACTGTTCGGCGACCAAAGAGAACGGTTTGCGGCTCGACCGCGGCCCCGACGCTTTGCGAGGAAGCGACAACGGCTCGGTCATTCTTCCCACGAAAAGTGCCGAGAGCCTGCTCGTTCATCTGGTCGCCGGGGTGGATCCCGAAAAGATCATGCCGCCGGAGGGGGATCGACTCTCGTCCGAACAGATCGGTTTGATCC
>JBJXGP010000004.1:0-6763 GCA_046160425.1 Planctomycetaceae bacterium | reverse complement strand
GAATCGGCTTTCTGCAAAGATTCGTAATGCTTCACCGGCCGGCCGCGGAAGCCTCCCGTCTCGCCGATCTGAACCGCGAGAACCAGGTCGGCCAGTCCGAAGTCGTCGAATGCGGAAATCGACAACGGCACTTTTTGCGGCGCGCTCAGAACGAGGTCGGCCCCCGGACGCTCGACGATGACCTGCGGAGGCCGATCGGGAATCGCCGTCAGTTTTCCTTCCTTCATGCGCGAATTCGGATTGCCGAGTTCATTGCGCAGTTCGACCCGATAAAAACCGTCTTGTTTCAGAGGGAATTTGCCGCTCCAGAGTTGCCGCGGTTTTTGCGTTGCATCGACAGACGCCGTTGCAGCCGTCGCTTTTTCCGGAGCATTCGTATCGGATGAAGTTGCGGCGGATTCTGTATGAGATTCAACGGCGCCGAGATTCTGCATCGGGATCGTCTCCACGACGACGAGTTCATCGATGTGTTTGACCGAGGGAGGGACCGTTCCCGCTTTGCCCCACCAGCATGAGCCGTTGAATTGCGCAAAGCTGATGCCGTGCAGCGTTCGGCCTTCGAGATCGACCAGCGACGCAGGGATTTCCAGCCGAACCCACTGGCCTTTTTCGGGAAGCGGGCCGGCCGAAAATCGGCTGACGGTTTCGGGTTGTCCCACGGTGATCACGTCGGCACCCCAGTAGGCGCGATGTTCCCACGACTGCCCGTCGTGGAATTGCAGCATCACCGCCTCGGAGGGCTGTTCGCCGTCGAGATACACGTCGGCGAACAGGACTTCACCGGACTTGATGCGGAATCCGATCGGCGCATTGAGGAATTGATGATTGGTCAAACCGGCAGCGGGAGCATGACGGTGCGCGAGCCGTCCGGCGTGCTCCGGAATCCATTCCCACGTCCCTTCGGCGGTCGTCCCTTCGGGGAGTTGTTTCTCGAGCCAGATGCGCTCGGGGCGATCGAGGATCGGAATCGATTTCACGCGCGGTTGCAGCAGTTCGATTTGTCCGACGGTGGGATCTCCCTCGACCTGTACGACAACTTCAACCTGGCTGTCGATCGGCCCCGTGACGTCAGCGACGTCGGGGAGTCCCTGTTCGGGGGGAATCGCCCCCATGTAGGATGGATACGTGAGGATCGTCTTCAGCCCGGCGATGCGCGGGCGGTCGAGCATTTTGACATGATACAGCGGAGACCACGTCCCGCCGCCGCGCACGCGGTAATCGAACGACGATTCGAAGCCCGGCAGGCGGAACGTCCAGATCGATTCGCTCTGCGAGACGAGTTCATAGCGCAGCGATTTCCCCGTTTCGTCTCCCTCGGTCACGTCGAGTTCGAGATGCAGTTCTTCGGGCGTTCCCTTTTCGACCGTCACGGTGAAGGTCACTTCATCGCCGCGCAAGACTTTCTGGTCTCCCGGTTCGACCTTGTAAACGACTCCCGAAGCGGGGGGAATGTCGGCAAACGGGGACAGAATCCGCGCGAGCGCCGTCGGCAATCGGTCGGAGAAAATCTGCAGCACGACCAGAAACGAGAATAGCCCGATGCCGGCGAAGATCGCCGAGCGCTTGAGGTGTTCGCGGTCGAGCAGGCGCTTGGGGTGAAAATCGCGCACGCGGTCGATCGCCTCGGTCAACAAGCGGCGATAGAACGATCCCGAAATGGCCGGCGTTTGCGCCGTCGCTTCCAGGTCAACGCAACTGACGAGCCGGTTGTGAATTCCCGGCAATTGGGCCTCGATCTTGCGGGCCACGGCTCGATTCGAAATTCGGCGGAGCAGCGGACGCAGAACGCCCCAACCGAGTGCCAATGACGTCGGAATCAACACGACCATCAGCGCCACAAAGCGGAACGAAGGCCACAGAACGATCACCAGGTCGATCAACCCTGCGATCAAGAGCAGCGACGTGAGCAAGCCGACGGTGATTCCCGTCCCGGTGGCGACCCAGCCGGTTCGCAGCCAACGCCGCGAGGTTTCGATCAGCGATCGAATGAAACCGGGTTGAGAGTCCCCTTGAACCGGCGCTGCATTGGGTTGCGCCGCCGTCGGTGCTGAGTAGGCCACCGCGGTCTGCAGCGGAGTGCTCATCGGCGATTTCAGCGGATTATTCGACGAGGCGGGTTTCGACGGTGCCGCGGCAGACGGTGGCGATGTCGCAAGAGCCGGTTGCGGCGCGGAGCTTTTGGGTTCCGGTTTCTTTTCCGACTTATCGCCAAATTGATCGAGTGGATTGGGTCGCATCGATCGCTCCTCTGTCAAAAGATTTGTCTATCGGTCAGTCCATTTCCGATTTCGATTCAACTCCGAGATGCACAGATCAAACACATGCGTCGGAATGTTCGCACACAGGCACGATTTTACTCTTTCAACCTTCCGACTTGATACGGGGATTTGCTGAAATCCGCGAGATTCCCCCGTATCGTCGGAACGACGACAATCCTTCTCAACTCTCCTCTGCTCCCGCACCCGTCATTCTGCCGACCCAAGCTCCCGATGCGACGTCGCGAATGCGGTCGGTGACCGACGGGCCTTCTTCGCCTTCGGGGCGTTGTCCCTTGAGCGTTGCCAGCAGGAATTCGACACCGATGATCAGAAACATCAACCAGATCAGCGGTCGCCAGATTTCTCGTTCGTCGCCGATCGAGCCATGCAATTGCTGGGCCTCGGCCGAGGCATCGAACATCACCAGATCGACGCCCGGCAATAATTCACGAAGCTGCGTTTCGTTCAACGTCTGAAAGTTCGATTCTTCCGGAGAAAGATTCACCGCGAACGCCGCCGAGTCGAGTCGTTGTTGTTCGGTTCGGCCGCCGGTCACTTCCACGGTGTAGTAACCCTTGACGGAGGTCTCGACATATGCCGACGACAAGCGTGACGTGCTGCGATGAAATTCGAGCGGCAGCGTGCGCCCTTCGGTGTCGGTCACATCGCCCTGGGCGGGAGTCCATAAAAGTGGAAGCGCGAATTCGGCAACGCCGTCCGCCGTGACGACCGACGGGCCTTCCAGACCCGGCCGCTGGCGAATGTGGCTGATTGTCCGCAGCAGCAGCGGCACGAATTCCGGCTTGAGCGGAAGATTCGACCACTGTGCGTTGCCGGGAAAACAGGTGAGCACGACGCGGCCGTCACCATAACGGCTTTCGACGATCGCGGCGGCACCGGACGTCAATTCGGCAAGAGGCCAGGTCGCTCCCGGTTTTTCCACGAGTTTCAGCGGGAAGCGTTTGAAGAAACTGACCTTCGTCAGATAGCGCGCCTCGGGGACATCGAAAATCGAAAGAATCGGATGCGTCATATCCAGCGAAGCGAATTGTGCGAATGTCGCGGCTTGCATGGGATCCCCTTCGGCGGGAAGTAACGTCGCACCGACGAGATATTGATCGGGAGCGTTCGGTACCGGAAAAAATCGCTGGTTGTAGATGTCGGGGCTGACTTTGTCCCCCGGCAGGATCATCATCCCACCCCCCGCCGCAACGAAATCGCGCAGCCAGGTGAATTGCTGATCGTTCAAGGCTCCGCAGTTCGCGAGAATGACGGCATGCATGTCGCGCAGGGCATCGAGCGTCAACTCGGGTTCGGGGATGTCGCGGACCTCGAGAATCTGAGCGAGTTTTTGCTCGGCGGCGAATGTTTCTTTCGGCGGCGTCGCGGGGGCTCCCGGCGACGGAACGGCATTCGGATCGACGGGCTTTTCTTCCTCTGCCGTTTCCGGCGTGAAGGGATGCACGGTCGTCATCGCCGTTCGCAGATAAAGCCCTTCGTTGAGCAGCGGGTCGGCACTGGGGACGCCGTTGACCAAGAGGACTTTGACCTTAGGCTCGACGACCAGCGTAAACAGAAACGTATCGTCGACGGGGAAGTGATCGCCCTCGATTTGGTAGCGCCCCTTGAGCACGCCATCTTGATGCGGCGTAAACAGGATATCGGCGTTGACCGTTTCACCGGCGGGAACATTGACCCGCTTGCGGGCGATTTCTTCTTCATCGATGAGTATGCTGATCGTGACTTCCTCGGCGGATGTCTTCGAATAATTTGCCACGCGAGGCCGCAATGTGATCGGCAAGCCGACGATGGCGCGATGCGGCGAGGGAGCGTGTCCCACGACCGCCAGGTTGACGGCAGTGGTATCCTGGCTGCCGACGTTGACGAGCATCAATTTGGTCTGTTCGGGGAGCAGATTTTTGATCGGCTGTTCCTGAATTTCCTTCCAGCCGCTCGCTTGCACGTCGGTAAAGAGATAAATCTGCGGATGAATCAGAGGGTCGGCGCCCGGGCTGAAAAGTTGCTGAAACGCGGCGAACAAATTACCGCGCGCGGGACTGGTCTTTAACCCCGCGATCTGCTCTTGCAGCGAATCGCTGTCGGCGGTGAAGCGGCTGCTGAGGATCGTCGGACGAGACGCCACGCGCACGACGGTCACGCGATCGTCGCCGCTCATCTGCGACAGGACGGTCGCCGCGACCTGTTTTGCCCGGTCGATCGCAGTAATGCCGTCGGTGACGGTTTCCATGCTCGCCGAGCAGTCGACCATGAAGACGATGTCGCGTCCGGTTCCCGAACCGAACAGTCCCGCCCAATGCCTCACTGTCGGCCTGGCGATGGCCAGAAGCAGAAACAGCAGGAACAGCGTCCGGAGGATGGCGATAAGCGCATCGAGAAACTTCATCTTCCGACGTTGCTGCACGTAGCTGTCGAACAGAAAGCGAAACGTGCTCAACTCGACGGTCTTCAAACGATGCAACGTCAGCAGGTGCAGGACCAGCGGGATCCCCAGGATGGGCAAGAACCAGGTGAGTAAGCCGACGTGCAAAAATTCCATATCGATAACGTACTTTGTTTTCTGCGGACACCGTGCGAAATCGATTCGCGTGTTGAATTCAATTCATCCGATCCGTTTGCGTTTATCGAGATACGCGGCGAGAAACTCGGCGTAGGGTTGTCTGGTGTTGACGAGGTTGTAGCTGATGCGGCGTTCAAAGCAGTCCTGTTTCAGTTTCGACGTGAATTCGTTGATGCGCGAGAGATAGCGGGCGCGCAAACTTTTGGGATTGGCGACGACCTTCCCCGCCCCTTCCATATCTTGAAAGCGCGTGATGCGATCGTAAGGGAAGGTCAACTCGGCTTCGTCCATCGTATGAAACACGACGACTTCGTGATTGTCGTGGCGAAAGTGTTGCAGACCGCTGATGATCTTGTCTTCGTCGTCGATGAGGTCGCTGATGACGATCACGAGTCCACGGCGTTTGACGCGCTCGGCGGTCTTGTGCAGCACCGCACCGACGTCGGTTTCACCCCCCGGCTTGACTTTATCGAGTGTATCGAGCACGCGGCGGAATTGCGTGGGATGAGCCCGCGGCGCGACGAATGTCCGCGGTTCGGTGTCGAACAGCACCAGACCGACGGCGTCGTTCTGGCGGATCATCAGATACGTCAGCGCCGCCGCGAGGTAAGCGCCGTACGTCAGTTTGCTGACCATGCCGCTTTGAAAATTCATCGATTTCGAGCAATCGAGCAGAATGTAGGCTCGCAGATTGGTTTCGTCTTCGAAGAGTTTGACGTAATACTTGTTCGTGCGGGCGAGAACCTTCCAGTCCAATGTGCGGATTTCATCGCCGGGAGAGTACGAGCGGTGATCGAGATACTCGACCGAGAACCCGTGATACGGGCTGCGATGACGGCCGGTCAGAAACCCCTCGACGACCTGTTTGGCGACCAGTTCGAGGTTTCCGATGCGAGCCAGCCCCGCCGGATCGAGATATTTGGAAGTGCTCATGCAAATTCGCCCAATCCATCACCATGACTAACGACTGTTTCACACCGTCGTGATTCCCCGTCTCCTGTCTTCCCCTGCTCCCCGTCGCATTTTACTCCGAGGGTTCGCGCACGACCTCGAAGAGTTTTTCGACGATGTGATCGGTCGTCACGCCGTCGCTTTCCGCCGTGAAGCCGGTGACGAGGCGATGCCGCAGCACCGGTTTGGCGATGTCGCGGATATCCTGGGTCGAAACGTGGACCCGCCCATCGATCAGAGCGTTCGCCTTGGCGCCGAGCAAGAGTGCCTGACAGGCGCGAGTTCCCGCTCCCCAGGTCAGATATTGCCGGATGAAATCGTAGGCATCGTCTTCGGTGGGACGCGTGGCCCGCACCAGCATCACCGCATATGCGGCGACCGAACGACCCACCAGCACCTTCTGTACAATGTGCTGTAACCGCAGAATGTCGGCCTTGTCGAGCATCGGCTCGAGTCGCGGCAATTCGCCGGAGGTCGTGCGCTCGGCGATCGTCAATTCGTCTTCAAACGAGGGATAATCGACGAGAATCCGGAACATAAAGCGGTCGAGTTGCGCTTCGGGGAGCGGATACGTCCCTTCCTGCTCGAGCGGGTTTTGCGTTCCGAGGACCAGGAAAGGCTTTTCGAGCGGGTAATCCTGACCCGCAACCGTCACTTTGTATTCCTGCATCGCTTGCAGCAATGCCGCTTGAGTTTTCGGCGGAGTACGATTGATTTCGTCACCCAGAAGAATGTTCGCGAAAATGGGGCCTTTCACGTATCTCATGCGGCGACGGCCTGTCCCTTCTTCTTCGTCGAGAATTTCAGTGCCGGTGATATCCGAAGGCATGAGATCGGGAGTGAACTGAATCCGCCGGAAATTCAGCGTCAAGAGGTCAGCGATTGACGAAACCATCAAGGTTTTCGCCAGTCCGGGAACCCCTTCCAGCAGACAATGCCCGCGGGCGAACAACGCAATCATCACCTGCTTCAGCAC
>JBJXGP010000003.1:0-7374 GCA_046160425.1 Planctomycetaceae bacterium | reverse complement strand
TTAACCGAATGGCAGGCCCTGATACAGGCGATGTATTCCGAGAAGGATCGTGCCCGCGGCGTTGACGGGACGTTCATGTGGTTTATGGAAGAAGTGGGCGAACTGGCGGCGGCGCTGCGGGAAGGGACGCCCGACGAACTGGCCGCCGAATTCGCGGACGTGCTCGCCTGGCTGGCGACATTAGCCAACATCAGCGACGTAAATCTGGAACAGGCCATCCGAAAAAAATACGGCGGGGGATGTCCCGGTTGCGGGAAAATCATCTGCGAGTGCGCGCTGGCAGAAAAACCGTGAGGGGAACTGCTTGAGCTTTGAAACGCCAAAGGCGGACTGATCATTTGGGGGATTGAACATCGTTGAATTTATGTTTAACTTGCATGATCGCCCTGGTGAGAAACTTTCGCAAGATAGTGGATTTGTGAGAGCTCCCCGGACGTCGACTTGTCGTAGTAAGTGAGCATTCATGTCTGTCAGTCATCAAACTCGTCGTCGGGGCATTCCTCCGCCTCCCGTCCTGAAAGTCACGCGCTTCGAACTGCTCAGTTCGCAGATGGTGGCAGTCGTGATTTTTCTGGCCATTGCAGTGTCGAGTCTGGGAGCGTATTGGTTTGCCAATCGTTTACCGAGGCCGCGAGATCCCGTTCCGGTCGAGATGGTCGAGATGCCCGGGGGATCTGAAGACGGCGCGATCGATGAAACGCTGAACGTCGATTCGCCCGAACCGGAAACTCAGGATCCCTCGATGGCCGAAGTCGAAGCGGAAGAGACGCAAATCCAGGAAACGCTGGAAAATGTCGTGGACATCGCACAAGAAGCGACCAATCAGGTCGAACAGCAGTTCCAGCAGGATGCCCTCAACACCGGCAAAGTGGGGAGCGTCAAGGGAACAGGCCGGCGGGCACTCGGGGCGGGGCCGGGGAAATCGGGATTCGGCCGCGAACAGCGCTGGTTCGTTCGCTGGGGAGATCGCGATTCGCTCGAAATCTATGCATCGCAACTCGACTTTTTCGGCATCGAATTGGGAATCCTGCAAGCCGACGGTAAGATCGTTTATATTTCGAAATTATCCGATGAGAAACCTCAAAGCCGCACGATCGACACGGGGAAGGACGAAAAACGGCTCTTCATGACCTGGCAGGGGGGAGACCGCAAAAAAGCCGACATGCAGTTGATCGAGAAGGCGAGAAAAGCCGGGGTGCAGGTCGGTGAGGGTTTGATCTTTCATTTTTATCCCCCGCAGATCGAAGCGATGCTCGCCGACATCGAAAGAAAATACCGCAACAAAAAACCCGACGAAATCCGCCGCACGTATTTCGCGGTGCGGGGATCAAATAACGATTACGAGTTTTATGTGTCGCGACAGACTTTTGTCAAATAGACATCGCTCTCCGTCACCTGACAATTTTCAATCACCATCAACAAGAATAGACAACCATGGGTTATTCCTTCTCGCAGCTTTTCGACATCATCGGCAACTTGATCTACGGGATCATGGGAGTGATCGCGCTGTACGGCACCTATTGCGTGATCGTGGTTTTCCGGCGGATCGCACAAAAGCGTTTCGCCACCGAACAGGCGGGCGAAGAATTCATGCAGGAAGTGAAGACTCGCTTGCAGCAGCAGGATTATGAAGGGCTGGCGAATTACTGCGATACGCCCGAACTTTGGAGCAAGGCGGTCCCGCAATTGACGATCGTCGCCATTGAAAACCGCGAGTTGCCGATTGCCAAATTGCGCCGCCTGCTCGCCGACAAGTTCGAACGCGACGTGATTGCCGACCTTGAATATCGCGTGGCGTGGATATCATCGGTCATCAAGACCGAGCCGATGCTGGGACTATTGGGGACCGTGCTGGGAATGATCGGGGCGTTCGGCAAGATTGCCACGATGCAGAAGGGTGGCGGAGATCCTTCCGCCCTCGCGGGCGATATCAGCTTTGCCTTGTGGACGACCGCCGTCGGGCTGTTCGTCGCCATTCCCCTCGTGCTGGCGGGATCGGCGATTCACGTCCGCATGGGTAAACTTCAGGACGCGGTTCAATTTCACCTGGGACGCATGCTCGAAGAACTCGACAACGCCGTTCAGAAGAAGAAGGGAGGTTAGACTTGGGAAGGCGCAGCCTGTTTGCGGATGCGGACGATGGGTTTGCCCCACCGTCACGAGAACCGGATGACACCGACATCGACATCACTCCGATGATCGATTGCGTGTTCCAGTTGCTCATCTTCTTCATGGTCACATCGACCATGCAGGGGACTCCTGATCTGGATATTCCGACGGCAAATTACGGCATCGGTGTCGAAACCGACGCCGCTCTGATCCTCACGATCCGCGCCGGTGAACCGCCGCAAATCTTCAACGGAGATGGCGAAGGTCCGGAAATCAGTATTGAAGACGTCCGCAAGCTGGTCGATCAGCACGTCAAAAGTCAGATGAGTCAGGTGATCATCAAAGCCGAGCGGCTTGTCGAGCATGGGTTCGTGCAATCCGTCGCCCGTGTGGTATCGGAAATCGAGGGAGCCCAGTTCTATATCGGCGTCAATGAAGAAAAGTAGCGCCGATTTTGGATGTTCAAGAGAGATATCTTCTTTTATTGTGACGTAAAGAGTCGTTGATATGCCGATCCGTTTTCGCTGTCCGAGTTGTCAGCAGTTGTCGGGGATCGCGACGCGCATGGCCGGGAAATCGGTTCTGTGCCCGCGATGCCAGGCGCGGATCGTCGTACCGACAGAAGACATGGCAGACGCGTTGTGGGATCTCGACTTTGCCGAAGACGACGATGCCTCCGAAAGCATCCGCAAGGCCCTCGAAGATCGCGATGCGGATGAGGTATTACCCGCCGACGAAGCGCCTGCGGGCGATCGACACGAAGCACCGGCCCACGATGATGGGGCCGCGAATTTCACGCGCAAATGGAAGGAGCTGCGTTCGCAGAAACAGGAGATCGATGCCGGTCCGTCCCCGGCGGAAGCGAGCGGCAACGACAGGCCTCCACCGACAACTGCGGCGAAGCGGGAAGATTCCGGCGAGAACGAAGAGTTTTCCATTCGCAAGTTCAAAGGCGATCTGGAAGAGATGGATTTGACGCCGATGGTCGATTGCACGTTCCTGTTATTGATTTTCTTCATGATCACGGCGTCGTTCAGTCTGCAGAAATCGATTCAGGTTCCCGATCCCAATCCCGACAAGAAGGGGGCCGCTCAATCGCTGCAGACGCTCGACGATTTCAAAGAGGACTCGATCATCGTGGAAATCGACGAGAAAAATGCGATATTGATCGACGACGAGCCGCTCGCGGGGCTCTCGAGTCTTCCGCAAGTCCTGTCGAACAAGATGCGATCGGAAAAGAAAAACGAATTGATGCTGTCGGCGCACGATAAGGCCTGGCACGAGACGGTGATCAAGGTGATCGACGCCGCCAACGAAGTCGGCATGCAGAAGATCCGCATGTCGGCCCATCAGGGAAGCGCCGATTAGAATTCCTATGCAGACGGTAGCGCAATCCGATGTGAATGACTCCGAGACATGGGGGGCCATCCCCCTGATTTGAAGCAACTTGCAGAGAATGATGAGCGACCTATGGCGACTCTGGAAATACGATATCTGGACGGAACGATCGAACGGCGGGAATTGAGCAAACAGATTCCACTGTCGATCGGCAGTCACCCCTCCAGCGACGTGGTCATCACCGATGAAGGGGTTCAGCCGCTTCATTGCCGCATTGCCTGGAAGAAGAACGGATACGAAGTGACCGCCGGGTCAGGTCAAGGGGTTGAAGTCAACGGTAAGACGGTCAGTTTCATGTCGTTGAAAGAGGGTGACGTTCTGCAAGTCGGTCAGGTCGATTTGAGCGTGGCGGCGATCGAATCAGCCGCCCCCCCGATCGATGACGTGGCGGGACATCCGAAGAAAGCCGGCGTGAAGTCGCCGAAGGATGACAACCCCGCCGACTTTTCACAGGCAGCCGACGTCGAACTGAAACCGTTCACCGACGACGAGATTCAGTTGGCTCCCCCCGACAAACCGGCCAAGCGGCAGGATGAACGCGATGCGGAAGGAAAGCGAATTCCGCGCGAGCCGAAACGCAGCCAGACCGGCAAGAAGTACTATTCGGCGTTCGAAGATAACGACGACGAAGATGATGGCAGCGGTGGCGACGGCGGGATAATTCCCATTTTGGATCCCCCTTCTTCGCGTCCCGACCCGACGCTGGTCGACGTCGATATCGAAGTGCTCGGCAGTGAGTCCGGCGGGGATGTCAGCCAGGTCTTTCTGACGCGAGGAGGCGAAAAGGGGGAGTCCAAAAAAGGAAAGGCCGATGCAGCGGCTTCGGCAGGTGCGGTCTCCAACGAACAGATCGTCAGTCGATTGAAAAAAGAGTTCGCAAGAGCACGACCCGGCGAACAGGAACTGCTTCGCTCGCCGATGGTCCTCGCATTGGGGGGCGGTGCGCTGGTCCTGCTGCTGCTGGGATTGACGTTCTATTTCGTCATCGGGCGCGATCAGGCCCAGCGGCATTACGACGTGGCGATGGGACATTTCAACTCGCGCGACTTCAATCAGGCGATTCCGCTTCTGGAAACGTTTATCGTCACATATAAAGGTCATCGGCTCGAAACCGAAGCCCGCTGGAATCTGAGCGTCGCGAAAGTCGAACAGCATATTTCGGGTTCGGTCCCCGACTGGCCGAATGCCATCAAAGCCCTCAACGACTTGCTGAAAGAACACCGCGACACCGAAGAATTCGTCGACCGTCAGCCGATCATTGCGACCTATGCGGAGACCATCGCCGTGGGAGCGGCCAAATCCGCCGGAACGGCGCTCGAACGTCCGTTGCTCGATGTGTCGACTGAGGCGTTGGCGCTGGTCGAATTGAACAGTCCCGAAGATGCCCCGCCGTTGCAAGCCCAGCAACAGGTCGCTGCGGAGCAGAAGAAATCCGAAGCCGTATTACGTCGGCATGAAGCGTTGCAGACGACGCTTCAGCAAATGACCGATGCGGCCGGGAAGAATCAAACCCTCGAAGCGCTGCGCGCGCGGCAGGAACTGCTCGATCGATATCTGCGAGATGAATACATATTGGGTCATGCGGATTTGAAAAAGGCCCTGGCGAGCGTCTTGACGCTCGAGAAAACGCTCGTCGTGCAGGATGATCCCGCGCGCGATGCCCTGCCTGCGGAAGTTATCGCAGGCTTGTCTCCCCCGGTTTATCTGACTCCGCATGCCCGGTCGCGCACCAACGAACAATCGGAAAATCAAGTCGTCTTCGCGTTGGCACAAGATGCCGTGTTTGCCCTCGACACGATGACCGGCGTACCGCGTTGGGCGCACACAATCGGCGAACAGACGCCGTTCTTCCCGCGTCCGATGCAAACGTCAGTGTCGGGGCTGCTGGTATATCATAGCGGCAAGCGGGAGTTGAGATGCCTGCTGCAAAACGACGGATCGATCGTGTGGCGGCAGCCTCTGACGGGAGATTTACGAGGCTCTCCTTTGTTGCACGAGGGGCAGATCTACGTCGCGACGTCGGGCGGAAACTTGTGGCGCATCGACCAGGAAAGCGGCCGATTGACGTCGCATCTGCATTTTCCGCACGAACTCGCGGGCGGACCCGCCCTCGCCGGGAAAGGGGATGTCGTCGTCGTCGCGGGTGAAGAATCGGTCTTCTACACATTGGGGCTGCGCCCTCTCGAATGCCATCAGGTGACGTATCTGGGACATAAGCCCTCCACGATCTCGGCGCCGCTCATGTCGCTCGGTTCGATGATCCTCGCCGCCGAAAACAACACGGCAAACGGTTGTGTGTTGCGGATGCTCGGTTTTACGAAGCCCGATCAGCCGTTGACCGTCGCCGCGTCGCAAAAGGTCGAGGGACACGTGCTCGACGACATGGCGATTCGAGGCAATCAATTGTTCGTCCCCTCAAGCGGCGAACGGATCACGGTATTTACGGTCTCCGATGAGGCAGGCCAGCCGCCGCTGTCGCGCATTGCCATGTTTCAGGTCGAGGGTGGCCAGGGGGGGCCGATCTACGTCGCGGCCGGCCCCAACGGGCAGCTCTGGATGTCGAGCACCGCCTTTCGACGGCTGGAACTCGAAGGGGACAAGATCAAGCCCGACCCCAAACAACTCGCTGTCGGACTGAGTTCGCAACCGCTGCAAATGAATGGGCAATATGTCTACGTGGGGCGCAAGCAACCTTTCAGCACAGCCGTCTATTTTGCGCAGGTCATCCGCGAAGAAATGGCAAGCCCGTGGAGAACGATCGTCGGATCTCCGCTGTTGCAGTTTGCCGCGGTCGATAATGACGCGGCGGTGTTCGTGAATCAAACGGGGGACGTCTTCAAAGTCAATCGGTCCGATCTCGACGGCGGGGGATTCAAGTTGACCCCCACGGTCACGCTCCCCTTTCCCGAAAACCTGAACTCCGTGCCGCGCGCCGCCACGCTGGAAAATCAAAAAGTGCTGGTCGGCATCGGCGGCAATAAGCCTCACGCCTGGCTGATCAATTCCGCCGGACAAATCGAGATCGAAGCGAACATCGACGCCGCATTCGACAACGTTCCGTTCGTCTGGGGCGGAGGAGTTCTCATGACGTCCGGAGGAAAGATTCGACTGATTCTCCGCGATGCCGGCCTGCCGGCGGTCGAAGAGTTTTCGTCGACGTCGGGTGCCGATGCCGTCGTGCGCTGGCGGGGAGTCGTAGCAATCGATGACGAACACCTGGTGGCGATTGACGAGCAGCAGAAGATGGTCAAACTGCAATTGCGCCAGTCGACGCCGCCGGCCCATCTGGCGGAAGTCTCGGCGGTGACGCTCGATCAGCCGGTGGATGTCCCGCCGATTCTGCTGCAGGGTAAACTTTGCGTGGCCGATTCCTCCGGCCAGTTGACGGTGTGGGAAGCCTCTACGTTCGATCGCCTGCATTCCGTCAAGCTCGAACAACCGGCAGGCAATCGCATGTGGGCGGAAGGTGAAAATCTCTATGTGCAGGCCGGGACTCAAAAGCTGATCTGCTTCCAACTCGGTGCCGAGTTGAAATCGATCTGGGAAGTATCTTTGACGGGACACGGCCTCGCGGGTGCTCCCTTGATGACTCCTCAGGGAATTCTCATCGCACAGACCGACGGCAGAACGATGCTCGTCGCCTCGGAGACTGGAAAAATCGTGACCGAAATTGCACTCGATCAACGGATCATGCCGGGAGTATTTCAATTGGGTGGCGCAATGGTCGCCGTCGGCGGGGATGGCAGCATTCGCCGTATCGACGGGGCATTCGCCGTCCCATCCGCAGCAGCGGCTGCGAAGAATTAGAACCGTAAGTGACAAAATATGCTCGATTGCAGGAACAACATGAAACTCTTCGGACGATGG
>JBJXGP010000002.1:0-8334 GCA_046160425.1 Planctomycetaceae bacterium | reverse complement strand
ATCCAAAAAAGCGGAATCAATGTGAGTTCTTTGGTGTTGTATAGAATGCCGCCGAGTTTTCCGTACACGAATTCTTTCGCGGAGATGTCGGTGACCAGCAGCAGTTCGAGAGTTTGTCCGTCGCGTTCCGACGTAATCGCCGTGACCGCTTGCGCATTAACGAGTGTCAGGCTGATCAATCCCAGTACGATAAAGCCGAAGCCGGCGGGTGACACCAGTTGGCCGGAAGGGTTTCTCGCGCCGACGGTGCTCGAAATCTGCCACATCAGGAACCCGGCGAGCGCAAGGTAAATGAGCTTGATCAAAATCACTTTGCGACCGTAGGCCCGCGTGCAGATTTCCCGCCAGATCACGGGGTTCGACCAGATTTCGCGAGTCGCTTTTCTCGCGATCTGAGTTTGCGATTCTTCTTTTTTCATCGCCTGTTCGAAGACGGTATGACTGGTGTTCCAGGTCCGCACGTAGGCAATCGAAATCAGGTTCAGCACAGCCGAAAGAAAAATCATCATGCCGACGGGGCCGGCGGCAGAGACCGAGAGCGCTTGCCCGGTTGCCTGCTGTTCCCAGGGATTGATCAGCCGCAGCAGCGCGCGATACGGATTCATCATCATCAGAATATCGGTGGCCTCGTCCCAGCGATCAGCGGAGAGGGCGAGCAGTCCTTCAATCAGACCCAGATAGATGACGAGACCCAGGACGCCGAGCGAGATGGTCTGAAAGGTTTTTTCGCGGGCAAAGGCGACCAGCGTTCCCCAGCTCCCCGCTGCGAATGCCGCCGAAACGCACAATGCGATGGTCCAAGCGATCTGCGAAAACGAAACTCCGCCGAGCAGGTACAAGATTGCGAAGATGGGAAACGAAGCCCCGATGAGCACCAGCACCGTCAGTAAACTCGCACACAACTTGCCGATCACGAGTTCGTGATTGCGCAGGTCGGTCATCAGCAGGAGGATGAGCGTCTTGCGATCTTTTTCCTGCGCCACGTTGCCGATCGCCAGCAGCAGGGCAAAAAACAGAACCAGCGACAACTGCACCAGTGAAAATATCTGATACGACAAGTTGCCGAACCCGGCGAGCGTGCTGAGATTGCGTACATCCTGAAAACCGAACGTCGCCTGGCCCGCCGTGTACATCAATACGATGAGGGCCGACATATAGCCGGACCGCATCAGAAAATGCTTCAGTTGCCGTGGTGCCGTCAGCGCTTCACGGTGAAAAATCGGACCCACGAACACTATGCACGCTCACATGAAAATGATCTAACCGCGAACCTCCAAAACCATAACGGTTTCGCATTATACGGAGTCAGCCGATTTCTCACCAGAAACAGCGGTTGAATCTGTGCGATTCCCGCCGATCTGAGCGCAACGCACCCGAACATCCTGCATGGTGACTTAACGTCAGGCAATCGGTTGACTATCATAACCGGACGATTCGGCGAAACTCGGATCCGGCAGCGTGAACTTGTTTTCAGTTCAGTGTGTCTGCCAATGTTGCCGGCCGATTTTTTCTACCTTGCGAACGGCAGTTCGTCATCTTAAGGATATTTGTAAGACCACCATGCCACGTTACGATTTCAAGCGGATCGAATCCCGATGGCAGGCCCACTGGGAAGCCGAACAGACCTTCAAGACCGAGATGGTCCCCGGAAAACCGAAAATCTACATCCTGGATATGTTCCCGTATCCCTCCGGCGACGGCTTGCACGTCGGTCATCCCGAAGGATATACCGCCACCGATATCCTCTGCCGTTATTATCGCACGCGCGGCAAGAACGTGCTGCACCCGATGGGTTGGGATGCCTTCGGACTCCCCGCCGAACAGCACGCGATCAAGACCGGCACCCATCCCCGCGTCACCACCTACAAGAACATCGACACCTTTCGGCGTCAGTTGAAGATGCTCGGTTTCAGTTACGACTGGAGCCGCGAGCTTTCCACCACCGATCCCGATTACTTCCGCTGGACGCAGTGGATCTTTCTCGAACTCTTCGATACGTGGTACGATCCGCATTGTGAATGGACCGGGCAGGACGGCGTGAAGCGGACCGGTCGCGGCCGACCGATCGCCGAGTTGCCGATCCCCGATGACGTCCGACAGCAGGGGAGTGAAGCGGTCCGTCGCTATCAGGACAAACATCGTCTCGCCTATCAGCAAGAAGCGCCGGTCAACTGGTGTCCCGCGCTCGGCACGGTGTTGGCCAACGAAGAAGTGATCGACGGCAAAAGCGAGCGGGGTTCGCATCCGGTCGTGAGAATTCCGCTGCGGCAGTGGATGCTCCGCATCACCGCATACGCCGACCGCTTGCTCGCCGATCTTGAGGGGGTCAATTGGTCCGAGTCGATCAAGCATTTGCAAAAGAACTGGATCGGCCGCAGCGAAGGGGCCGAAGTCGATTTCTTCGTTCCGCAACTGGCGCTTCGCGACACGTTGGTGACCGCTCCTTCTTCAAAGGGATTGGAGGCATTCCACAAATGGCGGATGCAGCGAGCGCAATCGTCCTTTCCCGGCGATCAAACGCAAGATTGCATTCGGGTCTACACGACGCGGCCCGATACGCTGTACGGCGTCACGTACATGGTGCTCGCGCCGGAGCATCCGTTTGTCGATCGCTTGACGACGCCGCAACAGAAGTCGGCGGTCGAGGCGTATCGCCAGCAGTCTTCGACCAAGAGTGACCTCGACCGAACCGATCTCGCCAAAGACAAGTCGGGGGTCTTCACCGGCAGTTATGCGATCAATCCCGTCAACGGCAAGAACATCCCGATCTGGATCGCCGACTATGTGCTGATGAGTTACGGCACCGGTGCGATCATGGCGGTCCCGGCGCACGATCTCCGCGACTGGGAATTCGCCGTCAAATTTCAAATCCCGATTTTGCAGGTCGTCGAACCTCCCTCCGGTTACGAACCGACGCGCGAAGAGCGAGACCTGGCGATCAAACCGGCGACGGACAGCGATGAACTGCTCTATCCGTTTGGCGGAATGGGAACGGCGATGCAGTCAGGCCCGTACGACGGCTTGCCGACGGCGGAATTCAAATCCCGCATCACAGCCGACTTGACGCAAAAGGGGATCGGCCGGATGGCGGTCAATTACCGGCTGCGCGACTGGCTCTTCAGCCGGCAGCATTTCTGGGGTGAACCGTTCCCCATCTGGCACGAACTCGATGCCAACGGTCAGCCGACCGGCCTGATGCGGACTGATCCGTTCGCCGATTTGCCGATCAAGCTGCCGGAGAATTTCGAATTCAAGCCGCACGGCCGCCCCGAACCGCCGCTCGAAGAGGCGGGAGACGACTGGCTATATCGCACGGCGGACGACGGCGTGCGCCTCAAACGCGAATCGAACAGCATGCCGCAATGGGCCGGTTCGTGCTGGTATTATCTCCGCTTCGCCGATCCCAAAAATAGCGAACGGATGATCGACCCCGAAGTCGAAAAATACTGGCTACCAGTCGACGTCTACATCGGCGGTGCCGAACACGCCGTGCTGCATCTGCTCTATGCCCGGTTCTGGCACAAGGTCTTGTTCGACCGGGGACACGTCAGTTCGGTCGAACCGTTTCACAAGCTTGTCAATCAGGGAATGATTCTGGGCGAGATGGAGTTCACCGGATATCAACCGGCAGGATCGAATAACGAATCGTCGCCAGTCGTCGCGGACTTGTCGAAATTGATTTCCGCGAAACGCGTGAAAGACGAAGTCGATACGGTCTCGAAGCAACCGGTGCATGGGATCAAAGTCAATCCGGACGACGTCGAAAAGGTGGGCGATGACTTTGTGCTCAAAGCGAACCCGACCATTGCCGTCGAAGCCCGCAGTTACAAGATGTCGAAATCTCGTGGCAACGTGATCAACCCCGACGCTGTCGTTACGGAATACGGTGCCGATTCGCTGCGGTTGTACGAAATGTTTATGGGGCCGCTCGAAGCGACGAAACCGTGGAGCATGCAGGGGGTCGAAGGGGTGCATCGCTTCCTGGGGCGCGTCTGGCGGCTGATCGTCGACGACAAAGCCGACGACGTGCAATTGAACTCGACCGTGCAGCCGGTCGAGCCGACGGTCGAACAAACTCGCCTGTTGCACAAAACGATCAAAGCGGTCACTGACGATATCGAAAAACTCTCCTTCAACACGGCGATCAGCCGGATGATGGAATTCACGAACGAAATCGGTCCACAGGAGGTCCGGCCGGTCGCGGTTCTCAAGCCGTTCGTGCAGTTGCTCGGTCCGTTTGCTCCGCACGTCGCCGAAGAATTGTGGCATGCGCTGGGGAATGCGAACTCGCTCGCCTACGAACCGTGGCCGACGTTCGACGAGAGTCTGCTCGTTGAGACCGAGGTCGAAATCCCCGTGCAGGTCAACGGCAAGGTGCGGGCCACTGTTCGCGTCCCCGTCGATGCCGATCAGGCCGCGATGCAGCAATTGGCGTCGAAGTCGGAAACGATCTCAAAACTCCTGGAGGGGAAAACGATCGTCAAATGCATCGTCATCCCCGGACGACTGGTGAATTTCGTTGTGAAGTAGCGCACGTACTGTAGGGTGCGTCGTGACGCACCGTAATTTGTAGCTGGCCTCTATGAGGCCGGACCGAGGTCGCAGACCTCGGCTACAGAAGACTTCTTGTCGCTACGCGACCCGGACACAAAGCTGTCCGGGCTACCCGATTCATGCTTTTTAGTACTGCCACTTAATCGAGCGTTTTCACTCGCACATTGCGGTACTCGATGTAGTGCCCTTCGGTCGAATGCGAATCTTGCAGGCCAATGTATCCCTTGAGCGGCTTGTCTTTCGATTTCTCGGATGTCGTCTGATCGACGTCCAGGCACTTCACATCGTCGGCGATCACCTGAATGTGCGGACCCTTGCAGACGATCTCCAGCGTGTGCCAGACATCGGGGTCGTGATTCGGTTCGGGTTTCGGTGCGAAGTAACCGTACAGCGAACCGGTGCCGTATTGGGGTTCGCGTCCCGGGGCATCGTAGAGTTGAACTTCGTAGCCGGTCTCCCAGGGGTTGCCCTCTTCCAAGGCGCGAATGAAGACGCCGCTGTTTCCTTCCTTCGAGATTTTCCATTCCAATCGCAGCGAGTAATTTTCGAGCGGAGTTTCATAGCGAATCCAGTTGCCCCCTTTGGCCCCTTCGGAACGCAGAATGCCATCCGCGAACGTAAAGCCTTCCGGCTTCCCCATCACTTTCCAGCCCGAGAGATCCTTACCGTTGAAGAGTTGCTCGAACCCTTCCTCTTTCTTGTTCTCGGCGTGCGAGTCGTGAGTGAGAGTAAAAGTGATTGCAGACATTGACAGTATGAGACATACGAACGGTCGCATGATGGAACCTCCTGAGTGCGGATGCTTAATTTCGTCATTCCGGTCGTTGTGGCTGGCCTCTGCGAGGCCGGACTCTTCTTCATCAGTGCGTGGGCGGTGCGACGTATTCGACGTCGACGTTCGCTTTTTCAGGGACTTCGCAGCCGAGTCCCCAGAAGATGCTGTTGACGGTCAGGCGCCGCATCGATTCGTTTTCGAAATCCTTGGGATGGCCGAGTGTGGTAAAGAACACTTTCGCCCCTTCGAACTCTTTCGTCCAGGCGACCGGTTGCGTGAGGGGAAATTGATCCTGCTGATCTACCTTGTTCGAGTTGATGCTCACCCCTTCGAGCAGCGGAGTGCATTCGCCCACCAGCGGCGCGACGTGATATAGCCACGACATACAATGAAACTTCGGTTCGACGCCGTGCAGAATCGGGTGATCTTTCGCATCTTCCAGAATGCTGACGTCGGTCGACGATTCGTGCCCGTGGTGCGTGATCCATCGTTGTCCGAAGACCTGTTTGCCGAAGTCGTCGTTCCACTTGGCGAGCGGGTGCTTCTGATCGTAAAGAAACGCATGCGTCGACGTTCTGAATCCGATCATCGGCTTGCCGGAGCGAGCGTACTTCATGATCTGCTCGAATTGATCGTCGGGAAGCGCGCGAAATCGCATGAAGAAAACCGCGAGGTCGGCCTGTTCGAGGACTTCCAAGCCGGGGATGTTGGTCTTGAATTTAGGGTTCGGCTTCCCGCTGTCGGTGTCGGTGGCGTACACGATGCTGCACTTCATGCCGTGATGCGTTTCCAGAATACCGGCGATCATCGGCATGGAAATTTCGGAACGATACTCATCATCGCCGGTGACGAAGACGATATGGGGAGGATCGGCGGCGAAAATTTCTCCTACCAACCCAAACGCTATCAGCGACGTCAACCCGCACAATTTTCCAATTCCCGAACTGCTGAACAGCATGTTTGTTACTCCTCAGATATTATGACGAAAGATGTGCCACTGAAATCTTACCAGAGACGATTCGAGGCGACTACGCTCCGGAGATGTAATCCGCACGGTTGTTGCCTCGCAGGCACTTCAGGAGTACCATGAATAGGCAGTGGAGTTCGTAACCGTAGGAAAAAGACCGGGTGGATAAACCACCCGGCTCGTGAATTTATGTATTTGATCATTTTTCAACGGGCGTGAAAGATTTACGAAAGCGAAAAACGCCTTATGCGACATATCATAGCCGAGTTGATCGATGCGATGCGGGCGAAACGGCCGGTGGCTTATACTGCGCTCGTTGAAACTCGCGGTTCGACCCCCCAAAAGGCGGGAGCGGTGATGCTCGTCTACGCCGACGGTTCTCAAGTCGGGACGTTGGGCGGGGGCTGCGTCGAAGCCGAGGTCAAGCGGAAGGCGTTGCAGATTCTCGATGAGGGGATCCCCGAACTACTGACGTTTCAACTCGACAGCGATTATGGCTGGGACGACGGCTTGATTTGCGGCGGGCGGATGAAGATGCTGATCGATCCGCTGCGGTCCGGCGCAGATGGAGCGTATTACACTCTGATGAACGAACTCACCGCCCAGGGGCGCGGGTGGACCGAGGCGGTGATCATCGATTCCGAAAAGGCAGCCGGTGGGAACAATGCCGATCGCTTCCTGCTCGACGCCGATGGTAAGATCATGGCGCATCGCGGCTCCGGCGTGGCCCCCGAAAGTCTGCAAACGCACCTCAAGCCGCTGACCGATCGCCCGCGGCCTTACGTGGTGGAAGGAATCTCGTATTTGCCGCTGCTCGATCGCTGCCGACTGTTGATCGTCGGGGCAGGGCACGTCGGACAGCAGGTGGGGGCGATGGCGGCCGATGTCGATTTCGACGTCTGGGTTCTCGATGACCGCGAACAGTTCTGCAACCAGGATCGATTCCCCAAAGCGAAACGGTTGATCGTCGGCGAGATCGATCTCGCGTTGAGCGGGTTGGAGATCGACTCGCAAACGATGTGCATCATCGTCACTCGCGGACATCAACACGATGAAGAAGCGTTGTATCATCTGGCCGATACTCCCGCACGATACGTGGGGATGATCGGCAGCAAGCGAAAGATCAAGATGATCTTCGAAGACTTGCTGAAGGAGGGGATTCGTGCAGAGGCATTAGCCCGCGTGCATGCGCCGCTGGGGTTCGATATCGGTTCGCAGACGGTGCCGGAAATTGCGATCAGCATCGTGGCGGAGTTGATTGCCGTCCGGAATTTGGGAAGCGTCCCGGAGATAACTCGGCACGCCAACCCGCTCCCCGAAGTGCTGGCACAGATTGAGTCAGCGAAACCGGCGAGTTGAGAGATTGCCGTCTATTTGCAACTGGTGCAATGGCCTTTGAGCAGGATCTCGGTCACTTGACCGACCTGGGCGGCGCGGCGTTTGGTGGCTTCGTTGAATTCGACATCCGACAAGCAGGTGACGCTGCCGCAATCGATGCAGACGAAATGGGGATGCCGGCCTTTGGCGGGATCGTGCGGATCGCGGAGTTCGAATCTCCAGGCGTGATCGCCCAGTTCCGTGCGGGTGACGAGATCGACCTCTGCCAGATCGTTCAAGTTCCGGAAGACGGTCGCTTTATCGTATCCCATCGGGACCAGCAGATCCGCGATCTCGGCATGAGTGAGCGGAGATTTGGCGCGACTGAGCACGCGCATCACCGCCAATCGCGGAGCGGTGCTGCGTAAGCCAGCCCCCCGCAACAATTCGCGGAGTTCGGCGACTTCTTTGTGGTTGGGGTTTTGTTTCATATGATTCGACGATACGTATCGTGTGGTAATTACGGTTGAATGGCCGATGTCGGTTCGGGGGTGATTTTTTTAGCCGCTGAACGAACTTTAACAACGATTGAGGCATCAAACCAGTAGAATCGTCAATTTTCAGGTGTTCATGCTACTTCATATTCATGGCTCTGGGTAATGAATCGCTCTATTGGAACGTTGGTTAGCCCGCCTCGCTGATGCTTCGGGTTACGATAAAA
>JBJXGP010000001.1:0-7926 GCA_046160425.1 Planctomycetaceae bacterium | reverse complement strand
GGGTCGCTCTCCCACCGACTTGGAAATGGGACGCGACCCCGACGGCACGGAATTAGACCCGGAACATATCGAAGACATATTGTGGATGGTGCTGATGTTGCCCGAATTTCAATTGATACGCTGATGATATCTGGTTAGCCGCGACGCGCAGGTTTCCGCAGCGGAGCGCGGTCGAGATCACAGAAGCTCCCTCGCTGACGCTTCGGGTTACGATAAGACAAAAAACAGGAACACGATCATGCATGAATTTTCGCGAAGACGTTTTCTGCAATCGGCCGGCGCGATCGCGGGACTGGGATTCGCCTCATCCATCCATCCGGCGTGGGGCTTCGAAGAGACTCCCTCCAAAACGCCTCAGCGAGCCGCGACCGCCGATACGGTGATCGTCCTCTGGATGGCCGGGGGGATGGCGCATACGGAAACGTTCGATCCCAAGCGGTATACTCCGTTCGAGCCGAACCTCCCGTCGGAAAAAGTTCTCAGCACGTTCCCCGCGATCGACACCGTCGTCGACAATATCAAAATTTCGCAGCATTTCGATCGCGTCGCCCAGGTCATGGATCGCGGCACGCTGATCCGCACGCACGTCCTCGGCGACCTCGGGCACATTCTGCATTCGCGGCATCAGTATCACTGGCACACCGGCTACGAGCCGCCGCAAACCGTCGCCGCCCCGCATCTCGGCGCGTGGATCGCGCACGCCCTCGGTCCCCGCGACTCGGCGGTCCCGGCGTTCATCGACATCGGCCAGAGTTACGAAGGGAACGGCGAGGCCGAGGAACTCAAGGCGTTTCAGACCGGCGGCTGCCTCGGGGCGGAGTACGGCCCGTTCCGCATTCCCGACCCCGCTCAAGCGGTCGCGTCGGTTCGTCCGCCGGCGGGAATGTCGCTCGCGCGATTCGAAAAGCGCAACCGCGCGTATCGACGGTTGATCGAAACGAGTCCCGTCGACAACATCGCCGCAAGCGAACAACAGCAGTCGCTGCTCAGGTCGCTCGACAACGCGTACCGGCTGATGAGTTCTCCCGCCGCCGCCGCGTTCGATCTCTCGCTCGAACCGAAAGAATCGTACGACGCATACAACACCTGCAAGTTCGGCCAGGGATGTTTGCTTGCCCGCCGCTTGACCGAAGCCGGTGCGCGGTTCATCGAAGTCACGACCGAGTACGGGCCGTTTCTTCAGTGGGACACGCACGACAACGGCCACACGCGACTCGCCAAACTCAAGCAGGAGATCGACCGCCCGATCGCGCAGCTCGTGCTCGATCTTGAAGCCCGCGGCTTGCTCGACCGGACGCTGATCGTCCTGGCGAGCGAATTCAGCCGCGACATGATGGTCGAGGGGAAAGCCGACAAACCGGTGCGCGGCCAGGTCGATCAGCCCAACGTGATTACGGAACTCAAGCACTACGGCATGCACCGCCATTTCACGGCGGCATCGAGCGTCCTGATGTTCGGCGGCGGCATGAAGCAGGGTTTCCTCTACGGCAAAACGGCGGATGAACGCCCCTGCACCACGATCGAAAACCCCGTGACGGTGACAGATCTCCACAGCACGATCTATGCAGCGATGGGGATTGCTCCCGATTATCAAGTCACGGTCGAGCAGCGGCCGTTTTATGTGACCGTGGATGGGAAGGGCCAGGCGGTGGAGGCGTTGTTTGGGTGAGTCACCCAGGGCGACGCTGTGCCACCAAGAGGAGAACTCATCCACGCTCGCGGCGATCGGTCCGGATGCGTTGCTTGTAGTATTTGAGGCCGGGGACGAAAAAGCAGATCGCGGAGACGATGCCGAATAGCGAAATGCCGACGTGCGGCAGCCCCGGTTGCTGGAGGACCGCCATCACCGCCGCGGTGGCGAATAGAGCGAGTGCCTGCACGTAGAATCCGCCGGTCAGGATTCCCGCTTTCACGAGAAACACCATCCCCGAAATCAAACCCAGAATCGGCGAGAGCGACAACACCGGCAGATTGAGAATCGACTCGACGGCGAAGAGGCCCGTGCTGCAGATCATGCTCCCGGCCCAGATGTGGGCGATCTGCCGCTCGACGAACGTGATCGGGCCGTTTCGTCGGCGAAGATTCCAGAAGATCGCCGCCCAGGTTCCGAGGCCGACGGTCCATAAGGCGAGGTACGGCAGGCGCGAGTTCACATTCTGGAACTGCATCCAGTTCGTCAAGAGGCAGAGGATCACGAGGACCGCGCTGTGCAGCATCCAGAGCATACCCCAGTTTTCGAGCACACCCGCGTGATGCGTTTCGCGAAAGGCCCGGCTGATGATCTGCGTGAATTGCGACGACCGCGCCGCGATCGGTTCGTTCGCCAGATACGCTGCCAGATCATCGGCGACGGCCCCCGCTGACGTATATCGCAAGTCGGCGGGCTTTTGCAGGCATTTGAGGGCAATCATTTCGAGATCGCGATCGGCCTGCGGATTGAGCAATCGTGGCAGCAGCGGATCCTGTTCCAAGATCATGAGGACCGCATCGACGGGTGACGCCGCCTGAAACGGGGCACGTCCCGTGAGCATGGCGTACAAGAGCGCACCGAGACTGTAGACGTCGGTCTGCGGGCTGACTTGTCCCCGCTTCCCTGCTGCTTGCTCGGGGGCCATGTAACCGGGTGTGCCAAGAATCGCGCCGCTTTGCGTCAGGCTCGCCGCCTGCGGATGATCGTCGGCGTTCGCTGCATACGACCAGCGTTTGGCGAGACCGAAGTCGGACACATAAGGATGCCCTTCGGAATCGATGAGAATGTTCGACGGCTTCAAGTCGCGATGCAGCACGCCGCGCTGATGGGCTTCCGCAATGGCGCGGGCGATCGGCAAGAGAATCGACGCGGCTTCGCGCGGCGAAAGTGGACCGTTCAGCAATCGCTGGGCCAGCGTCGTCCCTTCGATATGCTTCATGCTGAAGAACGGCCGGCCCTCCTGCTCGCCGACTTCGTAGACCGGGACGATGTGCGGATGCTGCAATCTCGCCGCTGCTTCCGCTTCGCCGCGAAATCGTGCGAGATCGACTGCCGATGCCAGTTCCCCCTGCAGGATCATCTTGAGAGCGACGATGCGGCCTAAGCTGAGTTGCCGCGCTTTGTAGACGACCCCCATCCCGCCGCGGCCGAGTTCTTCCAGAATTTCGTAGTCGCCGATTTGCCGGGGTGTGCGCGAGGCGTCGGAGTGCGGACTTCTCCGAAGATTTAGATCGAGCTGCGCGGCCGATGGGGCGAGGAGCAGATCGCCCGAGAACGTGCCGAAGTCTTCCATCAGCATGGCGGTCCCCCACAGTTCCCGCAGGTCGACCGCCAGTTCGGGATGGATGCGGATCACCGCTTCGAGATCGGGATGTTCCCCCGCTCGCCGCTGTTTCATCAACGATTCGATCAACTCCAAGAGTTTTGCTTCGCGCTCGGAAGGAAGCTCGGCGGGGTTCGGTTCGTGATGGATGGTAGTATTCAAGAGACGTTCCAGTCGAATTGTAGCTGGCCTCTATGAGGCCGGTCCGAGGTCGCAGACCTCGGCTACAAAAGGCAATTTATGATCAACTCATCGAAGGGGACTCGCCGAGTACGCCGCGGAGTTTTCGGAGCGCTCGCAGGTATCTCATGCCGGCGGCGGGAGGTGAGAGTCCCAGGACTTGAGCGACCTCGTGGTTATCCAGTTGATCGACGTGCCGCATGAGCACGATTTCGCGGTCTTCGTCGCCGAGCGTATCGAGTGCGGCAAGAAAACGGTGTTCCAGTTCTTTGCGGATCGTGGCGGCGGCGGGGGTCAGTTCGAGATCTTTCAACTGAACCGCCAGATCGAACGAAGATCGATCGGCATACTGAGGCGAGTACAAAGGCTGTTCGCGATCGACGCTGCGGCGCTGCGCCCCCTTATGCCTGCGGTACATGTCGATCAGACTGTCCTTGGCGAGTTGCCGCAGCCAGAGTTGGAAGGGGATCTTCGGATCGCGCAAATATTCGGGGAGACGACGGCTCGCCTCGAGCAGAACATCCTGCACGACGTCGCTGGCATCGACTCGCCGCGACAAGGCGCGGTCGAGACGGTATTGAATCAACTTCCGCAATGAATCGCGATGCGTTTCCAGCAGACGATTCATCGCATCGGCGTGTCCGTCGCCCGCGTTTTTGAGAAGTGCGGATGTCGTCGTGGAATCGGGCCACATGCTGGAAAAGTCTTCATGAAGTCAATAGCGAGCGGAGCATTATATCCTATACGGATTGTAACCGTCGCCGCGGGCGCGGTCTATGATCTCTCCGCTACGATTCAGATACTTCGTCCATGCAGTGTTTGAAACATCGATCATTCGATTAGAATGTTGGGAGGGAATGCATTCAGATTCATGGCCTGCCTTCGCGTCGATCTCCGCCGGAAAGGGAAGGATGTTCCAATGCTCCACCGGTTTCTATTTTTCATCGCATCAACGCCACTCGTTCTCACGGCATGGTCGTGTACCTGTCGTGCAGATGAGCCGCCAACCGTCGATTTTGCGACGTTGTCCGACGAATATTCTCAGCAGATTCAGCCGCTCGTGAAACAGTTCTGTCTCGACTGTCATTCGACTGAAAAGCTGCAAGGAGAACTCGACCTCGAACGGTTCTCCACATTGAAAGACGTGCGAACGGCGACGAAGGTCTGGCTCAAGGTCGCCGAGCAACTCGACATCGGTGAGATGCCCCCCGCTGATGCGCCGCAGCCGACGAAGGAAGAGCGCCAAACGCTCCGCGACTGGATCGAACGGTATCTGCACGCCGAGGCGCTGGCGAGCGCGGGAGATCCGGGGCCGGTGGTGTTGCGCCGGCTCAACAATGCCGAGTACACGTACACGATCCGCGATTTGACGGGAGTGGAATTGAGTCCGGCGCGAGAATTCCCCGCCGACAGCGCATCGGGCGAAGGGTTCACGAACTCGGGGAATTCGCTGGTGATGTCCCCTGCCCTGTTGATGAAGTATCTCGATGCCGGGAAGGAGATCGCCGGTCATGCCGTCCTGCTGCCCGACGGTTTTCGTTTTTCGAAATTCAATACCCGCAGCGACTGGACCGACGAGACGCTGGCCAAGATCAAGGGAATCTATCGCCGGCACATCGAGACCACCGAATTGGGACTGGGGACATCCGTCGGCATTCTCAATCTGCATACCGACTGCAAGCTGGGCCAGCTTGGCCGGATACCGCTCGAAAAATATTTTGCCGCAACGCTCGCCGAACGATCGGCGTTGACCACTGGCGAGAAATCCATCGCCGACGTCGCAGCCGAGCGGGGATTGAACGCGAAGTATCTGGGAGTCCTCTGGTCGAGTCTGAACGAGACCGAACCAACATTGCTGCTGGATGATCTGCGTACTCGTTGGCGTGAAGCGAAACCCGAGGATGCCGCTCAACTCGTCGCGAACGTCGAGCAATGGCAACGGGGATTGTGGACGTTCAACCTCGTCGGTTTATTGGGCCGCAAGGGGAGCGGCACATCGTGGCTGGAGCCGGTCGACCCGCTGCTCACAACACAGCCATTGCGATACGCGATTCCGGCGCCTGCCGAGGGCGAACCCGCAAAGGACGTCGTGATTTCGCTGATCGCCACCGACGCCGGTGACGGCCACGAGCATGATTTCGTACTCTGGCGACAACCGCGACTCGTTGCCGCCGAAAAGCCGGATATCTTGTTGCGAGACATCGAACAACTCGGTGGAGTCGATCGCGCGTTGTTCGGCAAGCATCCCGACGGTCGAGCGATCGACCCGGCCTCGCTCTGCGTGCGTGCTCCCTTGGTGTGGACGATCCGTCTTCCCGCGGCGATCGCCGCCGGTCGCGAATTGCTGATCGACGTCGAGCTGGAACCGGAAACCGGGCAAGCAGGGAGCGTGCAGGTCGATCTCGTCGCCGGTGCGGCGGAAGCGGAGGCGACTGCGGGACTCTTCCCCAGTACGGTGACGGCGACGTTTTCACAAGTGACGGCACTGTACCCGGATCATCGTACCTTCACTTTTCACAAGCCGATCCTGCTTGCCGAAGAGAGTCCGTTGAGGGAGCGATTCACAGCGGCCCTGGAGGCGCATCGCCAGCTGTTCCCTGCCTCGTTCTGTTACCCGCAGGTGGTCCCCGCCGACGAAGTGCTCACGCTCATTCAATTTTACCGCGAAGACGATCACCTCGTTCGCTTGTTGCTCGATGACGAGCAGAAAAGGCAACTCGACAAACTGTGGGACGAGTTGCGATTCATCAGTCAGGATCCGCTCAAGTTGTCCGGAGTTCTCGATTCGCTCGTCGAGACGACGAAAGGCCATCCGCAACCCGACGCATTCGATGCGATGGTCGAACCGTTTCATCGGCGGGCGGATGAGTTCCGGCAGAAATTAGTCGATACGGAGTCGATTCATCTCGAAGCGCTGATCGAGTTCGCAGCGCAGGCGTATCGCCGTCCGCTCGCCAATGAAGAAGCCGAGGAACTGCGCACGTTGTATCGCCAACTGCGTGAAGAGGAATTGCCCCACGAGGATGCGTTCCGGCTGACGTTGGCTCGCGTGTTCGTCGCTTTGCCGTTCTTGTATCGACTCGAAGCGGTCCCCGCAGGGACGACGGCTGCTCCGGTCTCGGCCTGGGAACTCGCCAGCCGCTTGAGTTATTTCACCTGGTCGTCGCAGCCCGATGCGGAGTTGCGTGCGGCGGCGGCCAACGGCACGCTACACGAACCGGCAGTCCTCGCGCAGCAGACGCGGCGGATGCTCGGCGATTCGCGCATCCGCCGATTGGCGAGCGAATTCGCCTGCCAGTGGCTGCACATTCACGAGTTCGATGCGGTCGAAGTGAAAAGCGAAGTCCACTTCCCCGAATTCGCCGAACTGCGCGGCGACATGTACGAAGAATCGATTCTGTTCTTTACGGATCTGTTTCAACGCGATGGTTCGCTGCTCGATCTGCTCGATGCCGATCATACATTCGTGAACGATCGGCTGGCCAGGTTTTATGGAATCGACGGTATCGAAGGGACCGCGTGGCGACGAGTCGATGGCATACAGCAGCACGGTCGAGGAGGCATTCTCGGTTTCTCAACGACACTGGCGAAACAATCGGGGGCTTCGCGAACGAGTCCGATCTTGCGCGGGAACTGGATCAGCGAAGTCCTGCTGGGGGAAAAGCTCCCCCGCCCGCCGAAGAATGTCCCGCAACTCGCCGATGATCTCCCCGCAGGCTTAACCGAACGGCAACTGATCGAACGCCACAGCAGCGACCCCGCGTGCGCGAAGTGTCACCAGCGGATCGACGCCTTCGGTTTCGCTCTGGAAGGCTTCGATGCCATCGGCCGCCGTCGCGACAAAAACCAGGCGGGGCTGCTGATCGACACAAAGGCTAAACTCCCCGACGGCAGCGAAGTCGAAGGCTTATCGGGCCTGCGCAAGTATCTGTTGGAAAAACGCCGCGAAGCCGTGCTCGGGCAGTTCTGTCGCAAGTTGCTCGGCTACGCGTTGGGAAGAGAAGTCCAGCTTTCCGACCAACCGTTGCTGGATGAAATTCAGGAGAGTCTGACGAAAGACGACTATCGAATTTCTATTGCCATTGACTTGATTGTACAGAGTCGTCAATTTCAGGAGATTCGGGGGCGTGAACTGTCGAATGACTAAGCTCTAATGACTAATGCCTAACGAATACCCAATCCCCAATGACCAATTTGGTAGAATGGAACTCATTGAGAAAGCGACTGGGTCATGGTGAAGTCATCCACGGTTTTCAAGAAAGGCTCGATAACAAATCGTGACAAAAGGTGATGAAAAACCATATGATCTTGAGGAGCGAACAGCGCTTTTCGGCGAAGCTGTTATTGAGTTCGCAAAAAAAGTTCCCAAGAATTTGATTACCCAACCGTTGATCATTCAAATCATTCGATCTTCGACGAGTATCGGAGCCAATTACTGTGAAGCGGACGATGC